>JBAPMF010000019.1:0-8541 GCA_049278475.1 Herbaspirillum sp.
CAGTAACTGCCGCGCGCAGTCGCTCCAGCCCGGCAAAGTCTTGCTGCCATCAAACAGCGCTGCCTGCCGCGCGACGGCATGGAGGCAAGCGGCAGCGACGGATTCGGCGCTGAAAGCGTCAAGAATGGCGCGCCATTCGCCGGCAATATTCCGGCGGCGCAGCTGCTGTTCGATCTGCATCACGACAGCCTGCCTGTCTGCCATACCGGAGAAAATGAACGGCGACTTCAGCAGGTCGAGCAACGCGGCGGTTGCACCGCGCGAGGCGACGAGTTCGCACCACGCCGCCAGGGCAGCTGCGGCCCGCGTGGTCGATAGCTTCCAGCCGGTTTCGTCCGCGACCGATACTTTGGCGCGTTCCAGCAAGGCGCGCAGACGGCGCGCGCTGATACGATCCTGCGCGATGATGGCGATGTCCTGCCTGCCTTGCCGCAGCCAGTCGAGCACGATCAGGGCGCTTTGCTGCGCGACTGCTTCGAGACTGCCGGCCGGGCATAGCTCCATGGTTGGCGCCGCCATTGCCGGCACCAATGCATCAGCCGGCATGGGCGGCACATCGCATAATTCCGGCCAGGCAGTCTGATACAGCAAGGGAATATCCGGTCCGCGCCAGTCGATGGCCACCGGCTGCACTGCGGCATGTTCGCCATACGCAGCGAGAAAAGCCTGCTCCATCGGTTCCGGCGGAACCGGACTGATCCAGATCAGCGGCGCCAGCGCCCTATGCTGTTGTGGTCGCGCCAATCCCAGCATGCGCGCATAGCGTCGCGCATATCCGTCATTGCCGTCGAGCTGACTCTTCCAGATCGACCAGACCAGTTGCGCCTCGTCCGACAGCATGCTGCGCGCCGATAGCGGCAATTGCGCCAGCGCCGCCTGCCAACGCGCATCGGCATCGCCGGGCATACGCTCCATGGCCGGCAGCAAGGCTTGGGTCAATTCATCGGACAGGGACAGCAGCGTCTGCGCCAACGGCAGCAGATCGGTATCGCGGTGCGCGCCAAACATCTTCTTGAGCCAGACATGCTGGCGCAGTTGCGCATACAACTGCATTAGCCGTTCGCTGTCGGCAACGGCTGGCTCAGGCTCCCGCATGGCCAGCCAGCCGGCCATGGTATTGATGCGCGGCGGGATGAAAGCGGTCTTATCCGGTGTGATTTTTGCCAGTTCCCGCGCCAACGCCGCGCGCCAGTACGACGCGTGCGAAAATGCCGGAACCAGCACCTGAAATCCTGAAAAATCGCGCGATCCGGCGCGCGCCGCCGCGCCCAGCAGATGATCGGCGTCCAGCAACGCGGCGACCGTTTGCGGCCAGAAATCGGTAGAAGGACTAATCAGCAGTGGCGCGTAAAGCATGCAAGAAAAAGCAAATCAGGGAAAACGGACGTACCGGCTGCGATCATCCTGCCGCGGCTTTGCAGCATTGTATGCGAGACCCCGCGCAAACTGCTAAGAACCGTTAACACAACGCCGTTGGCTGCGTTGTGTTAGCGGTTCTAAATCGCAGTTCCGCATATCCACGACGCATTTTTCCCAAAAATGGAGTATGATTGCCCTCGTATCCTGCCGACTACCCCATTGCCGCGCGCCAAAACAACTTGAATGAGCGTCAGGCACTTGCGCGGCTTCGGAAGCGTCGATGGCATACGCCAGAAAAATGGTATGCATCCCCGATGCGACCTGGCTGACCACTTCACTTATATCCCTCGTACCGAGGATTGACCATGAGCGAAAATATCAAACACATCTCCGACGCCTCTTTTGAAGCCGACGTGCTGAAATCCGACAAACCGGTTCTGGTGGACTTCTGGGCTGAATGGTGCGGACCCTGCAAAGCGATTACGCCGATTCTGGAAGAAGCCGCCAGGCAATACGACGGCAAGCTGCAGATCGTCAAGCTGGACGTCGACGCCAACCAGACCGTCCCCGCCAGATTCAGCATCCGCGGCATCCCGACGCTGATCCTGTTCAAGAACGGCGCGGCGGCAGCGCAAAAAGTCGGCGCCCTGACCAAGGGCCAGCTAAGCGCATTCATCGACAGTAACATCTGACGGATTCAAGACAGCGGTACATCATGGCGCCGCCTGCTTTGCCTGCAGGCGGCCTGAACAAAGCGGCTCCATATGCAAGCCCGCTCTTTATTGACACACCACGCAGCTCCCTCCCCCACCTTTTACTACTCCCATTCCGGGACACTCATATGCACTTATCAGAATTAAAGGCGTTACATGTCTCCGCATTGCTTGAAATGGCAATCAGCCTGGACATCGATAACGCGGCGCGCCTGCGCAAACAGGAACTGATGTTCGCGATCCTCAAAAAGCGCGCGAAATCAGGGGAACAGATTTTTGGCGATGGCGCCCTCGAAGTGTTGCCTGACGGCTTCGGCTTCCTGCGCTCGCCCGACGCCAGTTACATGGCGTCCACCGACGACATTTACATCTCGCCTTCGCAAATCCGCCGCTTCAACCTGCATACCGGCGACTCTATCGAAGGCGAAGTGCGCACCCCCAAAGACGGCGAGCGCTACTTTGCGCTGGTCAAGGTCGACAGGGTCAACGGCGAAGCGCCGGAAGCCTCCAAGCACCGTATCCTGTTCGAAAACCTGACCCCGCTGCACCCGAATAAACTGCTGCAACTCGAGCGCGATATGCGCGGCGAGGAAAATATCACCGGCCGCATCATCGACCTGATCGCACCGATCGGCAAGGGCCAGCGCGGCCTGCTGGTGGCGTCGCCGAAATCCGGCAAGTCAGTCATGCTGCAACACATTGCCCACGCCGTCACCACCAACCATCCCGAAGCCGTCATGATCGTCCTGCTGATCGACGAACGTCCGGAAGAAGTGACCGAAATGCAACGTTCGGTGCGCGGCGAAGTCGTGGCATCGACCTTCGACGAACCCGCCACACGCCACGTGCAGGTCGCCGAAATGGTGCTCGAAAAAGCCAAGCGCCTGGTCGAAATGAAGAAGGACGTGGTCATCCTGCTGGATTCGATCACCCGTCTGGCGCGCGCTTACAACACCGTGATTCCTGCGTCCGGCAAGGTTCTCACCGGCGGCGTCGACGCCAATGCGCTGCAACGCCCGAAACGCTTCTTCGGCGCCGCACGCAACATCGAAGAAGGCGGTTCGCTGACCATCATCGCCACCGCACTGATCGAAACCGGCAGCCGCATGGATGACGTGATCTATGAGGAATTCAAGGGCACCGGCAACATGGAAGTTCACCTGGAACGCCGCCTCGCCGAGAAGCGTGTCTACCCGGCCATCAACCTCAACAAGTCCGGCACCCGCCGCGAGGAGCTGCTGATCAAGCCCGACCAGCTCCAGAAGATCTGGGTGCTGCGCAAACTGATGTACGACATGGACGAAATCGAGGCGATGGAATTCATCCTCGACAAAATGAAGTCGACCAAGAACAATGCAGAGTTCTTCGACATGATGCGCCGCGGTAGTTAAACAGCTTGCTGGCGGCGCCAGGCACCCTACACATCCTGCCGCTGAATCATGCGGCAAGGCGATGCCTGCCGGGTGATGGATCACCCTGTGATCTTCTTGCTCATAACTCGTCCTCCGTTTGAGGCTCCCTCGTTTCTTCGTTTTCCAGATTCTGAACAGGTTTTCAGATCAGCTGCGGCAGTTTTCCGGAGCATATTGCGCTGGCAAAGAGCCTGGATGACTTACCGCACCAGCCGCATGGCAGGTCCAGAAAATCGCGCTGGCATTGACGGACGGCGCCAGAATCAAGGTCTTGTCGTTGCCGTCGCCGCCGATCTCGCCAAAGGTAATGGTGATGATGCCACCGTCTCCAATCGCAATATCCCTGACCGTTTTAAGCTGGTCGGACGGCGTGAAGGAATAGCCGGTCATACGCCGATCAAATGCTGTACTGCCCTTCGTGGCAATCATCTCCGACACCGCCATCTTGGCCGGCGCCGCCAGATCCAGCCCCTCGACCACTTTTGCCCGAATCAGGTAGTCCCGATACTGAGGAACCGCCACCATGGCCAAAACACCGACAATGGCAATGACGATCATCAGTTCAATCAGGGTGAAACCGTGTTGTGCGCGGCGAGCCGAACGTGCTGCTTGCATAATGTTTTCCTGTTACAAAAAAACGATTTGTCGGGAACGCTGCCTGACCGTTGCGCAATGGCCGGGATTTTCTCTTCGGCAGCGTCGTTTCCCCGCATGGATGATATGCGCCAATACGGCGTTTGTGTATCTTTCATGTCGCCGGGCCGGCCAGAAATACTGCGTGGGCGCACGCAGCATTTCTGGCACTCCGTTCTTAAAACAGAACCGACTTCAGCAGGCGGCCCATCTCAGATGGGTTGCGCGTGATTCTGATACCACATTCTTCCATGATCGCCAGCTTGGCCGCCGCTGTGTCGGCGCCACCGGAAATCAACGCCCCGGCATGGCCCATGCGTTTGCCTGGAGGCGCAGTTACGCCGGCGATGAAGCCAACCACCGGCTTCTTCATGTTGTCCTTGATCCAGTACGAAGCATTGGCTTCATCAGGACCGCCGATTTCACCGATCATGATCACTGCATCGGTGTCAGGATCATCATTGAACGCCTTCATGATGTCGATGTGCTTCAGACCGTTGATCGGGTCACCGCCGATGCCGACCGCGGAAGACTGGCCCAGACCCAGCGCCGTCAGTTGCGCGACTGCCTCGTAGGTCAGCGTGCCGGAACGGGACACCACGCCGATGCGGCCTTTTTTGTGGATGTGGCCCGGCATGATGCCAATCTTGATTTCGTCCGGTGTGATCAAACCCGGGCAGTTGGGCCCCAGCAGCAATGTCTTGCTGCCGGCCTTGGTCATGCGGTCCTTCAGCACCAACATGTCGCGCACCGGAATGCCTTCTGTGATGCAGATGACCAGATCCAGTCCGGCTTCGACAGCTTCCCAGATAGCAGCAGCTGCGCCTGCCGGAGGCACATAGATCACGGAAACATTGGCGCCGGTTGCCTCCCTGGCTTGGGCAACATGCGCGAAAATGGGAATGCCTTCGAAATCTTCACCAGCCCTTTTCGGATTCACACCGGCAACGAAGGCGTTCCTGCCGTTCGCATACTCCCGGCACATGCGTGTGTGGAATTGACCGGTTTTACCGGTGATACCCTGGGTGATGACTTTAGTGTCCCGATTGATCAGAATCGACATGGTTCTTCCTTATCTTGTTATTTACCGTTGGCGGCAGCAACAACTTTTCGCGCAGCCTCTTCCATGCTGTCTGCCGAAATGATAGACAGGCCAGAATCGGCCAACAGTTTCTTGCCGATCTCTTCATTGGTACCCTTCATGCGCACGACCAGCGGCACGTTCAGGGAAACGGCTTTGGACGCAGCAATGACACCTTCAGCGATCACGTCACAGCGCATGATGCCGCCGAAAATGTTGACCAGAATGGCTTTCAGTTCCGGGTTCCTCATCATCAGCGCGAATGCTTCAGTCACCTGCTCGGTGGTCGCGCCGCCGCCAACGTCCAGGAAGTTGGCAGGTTCGCCGCCGAATAGCTTGATGCTGTCCATGGTCGCCATGGCCAGACCGGCGCCGTTGACCAAACAGCCGATATTGCCCTCCAGGGAAATGTAGGCCAAATCGAACCTGGAAGCTTCGATTTCCGCCGGATCTTCTTCATCCAGATCGCGGTAAGCGACGATTTCAGGATGACGAAACAATGCATTGGCGTCGAAATTGAATTTGGCATCCAGCGCGACGACCTTGCCGTCACCGGTCAGGATCAGCGGGTTGATTTCGGCCAGCGATGCATCGGTTTCCCAATATGCCTGGTACAGACCTTGCAGTTGCTTGCGCGCGTCGGCAACGCTGGCGGCTGGAACGCCAATCCTGGCGGCGATGCTGTCGGCGTCCGCGTCGGTCAGGCCAGTGGCCGGATCGATAGCGATGCGATGGATCCGTTCCGGATGGCTTTCGGCAACTTCTTCGATATCCATACCGCCTTCGCTGGAAGCCATCAGGACCACGCGCTGACTCACACGGTCAGTGACCATGGAAACGTATAGTTCCTTCTTGATGTCCGCGCCTTCTTCGATCAGTAGGCGGCGCACCTTTTGGCCTTCAGGGCCGGTTTGATGTGTGATCAGCTGCATGCCGAGGATCTGGCTCGCGTATTCCCTGACTTGCTCCAGAGATCTGGCAAGTTTCACGCCACCGCCCTTGCCGCGACCACCCGCGTGGATTTGCGCCTTCACAACCCAGACCGGACCATCTAACGTCCTGGCCGCCTTGACAGCATCTTCGACGAATTGACACGCAATGCCGCGCGGAACGGTCACGCCGAATCGGCGAAGGATTTCTTTGCCCTGATACTCATGGATTTTCATGGGAGCTTCCCTTTAAGACACACAATTAAATAAACCCTGCTGGATTGAAATCCGGCCGGCGACCATACCGCATGGCGCGAATGGAAACAGGAAGCCGCGTTTGCGCATCTCACTCGAACATGAATGCGCGAGGGCGCCTCGCGGATTGCTTGATAGAGAATGCGGTGCGTCCGGCATGGAAAACGCCATTTGGTCGACACCATTCGCGGTCGCCTTGCGTAGCGTAGGGCCATGGCAAAAATCGCTACGACAGCCACTTCACGCCGGCGCAAAAAAACCTGCGGATTTTAGCATGACTGTGCCCCCGGCCAGACAACGGCGGCAGGACTCAGCCTTCATCAGCGGCGCAACGCCATGCGCTCCCGAGCGCCTGCCGGATGGCATGATGAGAAAACCCTCGCCGCTGGAGAAAGTGCATGCATCTGGCGCGGGCCTCGGCGTCTGCCGGTGCTTCGGCATACTTGCGCCGCACTACTTTGCAGGCCCGTTCGACTTCACTTTGCACGAGTTCGCGCCGCACCTCGCCCAACGCCTCACCATCGATGCCATGATGCTTCAGTTCGGAAAGAATACGGTCATTACCGTAACGCCCAGCGCGACGATGCACCAGTGATTCGGAAAAACGTTCCTGGGAAAGGAATCCGGATTCCTGCAACCAGTCGAGCAATACGTCGACATCGTCGCCATCCCGCGCGTAAGGAGTGAGCTTACGCGCCAGATCCAGACGACTATGCTCGCGTGCAGCGAGATAGTTCAGCGCGCGCGCTTTCAGGCTCGATGGCGATCTGCGCATGGCTGAAGAAGAAATGCCATGGCGCGAACGAAGCCGGTCGACATCGACATGATTCAGGATGCCGCGACAGCCGGTGTGACCGCGCCGCCGGCCAGTTCCGGCACGCCTAGGAAAGCACGTACCCTGTTTTCGATTTCGCGCGCCAGATCGGGACGCTCTTTCAGGTAATTGCGCGCATTGTCCTTGCCCTGACCAATGCGCTCGCCATTGTAGCTGTACCAGGCGCCGGATTTTTCGACGATCTTGGCGTCGGAACCCAGATCGAGGATTTCGCCTTCGCGCGACGTACCCTCTCCGTAAAGAATGTCGAAATGCGCTTCGCGGAATGGCGGCGCCACTTTGTTCTTGACCACCTTGACCCTGGTTTCACTGCCAATGACCTCATCGCCAGACTTGATCGAACCGGTACGGCGAATATCCAGACGGACAGAGGCATAGAACTTCAACGCATTACCACCGGTCGTGGTTTCCGGATTACCGAACATGACGCCGATCTTCATACGGATCTGGTTGATGAAGATGACGGTGGTATTGGTGCGGCTGATGCTGCCGGTCAGCTTGCGCAAGGCTTGCGACATCAGCCGGGCCTGCAGACCCGGCAGCGAGTCTCCCATGTCGCCTTCGATTTCAGCGCGCGGCGTCAAGGCGGCCACGGAGTCGACCACGATCAGATCGACGCCGCCGGAACGTACCAACGCATCGGTGATTTCCAGCGCTTGCTCACCTGTGTCCGGCTGGGAGATCAGCAAGTCGGGCAGACGGATACCCAGTTTCTGGGCGTAGGTCACGTCCAGTGCATGTTCCGCATCGATGAAAGCGCATGTACCGCCGATTTTCTGCATTTCAGCAATGGCTTGCAATGTCAGGGTTGTTTTACCCGAGGATTCCGGACCGTAGATTTCGATCACGCGACCGCGCGGCAAGCCGCCAACGCCCAATGCGATGTCCAGACCGAGGGAACCGGTCGAGACGACCTGGACTTCCTCGACAACGGCGCCGTCTTCCATGCGCATGACCGAACCCTTGCCGAATTGCTTTTCGATTTGCGCCAGCGCAGCAGCAAGCGCCTTGCTCTTTTCGGCATTGCCAGCATGCGTGGATTTTTTATCGCCCATAGAATTTCTTTCAGCAAAAAAGTTCGTGGTAATGGTTGCGGCATACTGTATGAAAAAACAGTTGTCTGCGCAAGCTCTTTTTCAATGTCGAGAAATGACGATTTTTGCGCCCAGGCTCTTGATAATTCAGTCGATTGGCTGCATATCCAGTGATCATTGGTATAATCTGTCGCGTCGACTGCCGGAAAACTGCAATGTCCCCCTCCCCGCTATTTCGCTATTAATTTACGGTCGATGCGACCGCCTTCGTATTACATTCCATTCAAGGA
>JBAPMF010000020.1:0-9186 GCA_049278475.1 Herbaspirillum sp.
GCGACACGCATGGACAAGGTCACTGACATGATGCTGGAGCAGACCGGCCTGATCGCCATGATCGGCAAAGCGGAACGTGGTCCGGTCGCCATCGAATCGATCAAGCGGCACGGTTCGGCTTATCTGATCGCCGTCGGCGGCGCTGCCTACCTGGTGTCCAAGGCGATCAAATCAGCCAGGGTGCTGGGTTTTGCGGATCTGGGCATGGAGGCGATCTACGAATTCGACGTCAAGGACATGCCGGTGACGGTTGCGGTCGATGCCAACGGCGTATCGGTGCATACGACAGGACCGAAGGAATGGCAGGAAAAGATCGCCGCCGGCGGCAACCTGGGCGGGATTCCTGTCATGACAGCATGATGACGCCACGCCAACCATACCTTGTGTGCCGATGAGTGAACCAGCAGCGCCGGCAAGATCGATGCCGATGGACGCCGACGCGCCCATCGGCATTTTCGATTCCGGCATTGGCGGATTGTCGGTGTTGCGTCACATACACGCAGCGCTGCCGCAGGAGCATTTACTGTATTTCGCCGATTCAGCGCATGCGCCTTACGGCGACAGGGACGAGCAGCAGATCGTCGAGCGTTCACTGGCGATTGCCGCCTTCCTGATCGAAGAGGGCGTCAAGGCGTTGGTGGTCGCCTGCAATACCGCGACCGCGGCAGCGATCCAGGCGATCCGGTGTTACTGGCCAAGGCATATCGTGGTCGGCATCGAACCCGGCCTGAAACCCGCTGCGCAGCAAAGCAGGAGCGGAGTCATCGGTGTACTGGCTACGCGCAGCACATTGACCAGCGCGCGCTTCATTGCATTACGCGAACAGATTGCGGCGGCAGGCAAGGTCAGCTTCATGGCGCAGGCCTGTGTCGGTCTGGCCGATCAGATCGAAAAGGGAGAATTGCATTCGCCGGCAACGGCCATGCTGGTAGCCCGCTATGTCACGCCACTGATCGCGCAGGGCGCCGATACGCTGGTGCTGGGGTGTACGCACTATCCGTTTGTGTACCCGCTGATCGAGGCGTCAGCGCGGCATGCCGGTTGCGCCGCGCCCGTGGTCATCGATACCGGCGAAGCGGTAACGCGCCAGTTGATCCGCTTACTGGATGCCGGGGCGCTGCGTCATGCAGGGCGCAGCGCGGGAAGTCTGGCGGCCTATACGACCGCCGACAGCGGCGCCTTGTCGGCGGCATTCGCCAGTCTGTTGAACATGAAGGTGGAAGTGCGTCAGATCGCCGTGAAATGTGTGCCGACGTAAACTGCCAAGCTCCAACGGCTCATGATGGCCTAATGCGATTGCCATGCTGGCGACTATTTTCATTTGCCAGAACTGCTACGGTTTTATATAATCTTTGGCTTCGCTGATTCAATGCAGTGTGCCGTGGTGGCTGTAGCTCAGTTGGTAGAGTCCAGGATTGTGATTCCTGTTGTCGCGGGTTCGAGTCCCGTCAGCCACCCCAGGTTCAAAAGGCCCTTCCAGGGTGCATACAGGTTCCGCCCAACGGAACTTCATGCTTCTTTTACCCAGCAACCGTCAAGGCAAATAATGCGCATTCTCCACACTATGCTCCGCGTTGGCGATCTGCAGCGCTCCATCGATTTTTATACTCGCGTACTCGGGATGAAATTGCTGCGCACCTCTGAAAATACGGAGTACAAATATACGCTGGCATTCCTGGGTTACGGCTCCAATCCTGATCACGCAGAATTGGAGTTGACCTACAACCATGGCGTCGACAAGTACGAAATGGGCACGGCATATGGTCATATCGCCATTTCGGTCGAAGACGCATACCAGGCTTGCGAGGCCGTCAAGGCCGCCGGTGGCAATGTCACGCGCGAGGCCGGTCCAGTGAAGGGGGGGAGCACGGTGATCGCGTTCGTGACTGACCCGGATGGCTATAAAGTGGAATTCATCGAATACAAAACATCCCCGACGATGCGCGGCTGAAGGGAAAGAAGCACACCGGCGATATCAGCCGAGGGTCGCCAACAGCGGCGAAGCCCTCGTGCATTCTGCCGTTGATCAACTCCCTGCCGATGCCGGGGTGGTCCATACCCCCCTGATTGGCCTGGCGAAGTAAGCAAGAACGGCCATCATGGATACTTCGATGGAGACAGCCCAGTAAATGTGTCCAACGAACTCACTCCATAATTCATAGCCGTTCAGATTCCATAGCCAGCCTGTCGCGCCATGCGCATAGACCGGGTATCTGAAGCCCAGCAAGGGAATCATAAACCCATGCGCGAAGACCGTAATGATCACACCAAACAAGGCGCCATACCAAAGCCTGATCCTGGGCCAATAGATGGATCCGGCGACATACACAAAGGCAAAGGCAAAACTGAACAACCAGTGATAGAGCGTGATCGCGCCTGGAATAGTGGCTCCCTGATAGACATAATCCATGGAGTGTGAATTGAATCCCGTCCAGCCCAGCCATGCGTCGATATGCGCGCCTGGGGGAGAGACTTCTTTCGGCACCCGGGGCGGCATGTTGACTTCAGAACCCCATTTGACAAGAGAACTGATAAAACCACCGACAATGGTGGTCCAGATAACGACTTTACAATTGACACGTGTCACGGTCTTTCCTTTCACAGTTTTTATATTAAATCGCCCTGTGTTTGAACTGCCCCCCTTGTTTTTTTAGGACTGTTCAGAAATAGAGGTTTGGTTGAACCGTTGCAAGTATAATACACAGATGCGATACCGAGGAAGTAGCGCGCTTGTGATTGTGAATGGCTGGGACCGCTACATCCCGCTTACGGCTTCCTGGAACCGGGTTCCGGCAGCAGGCAGGCGTCGATGATCTGCAAATCGTTGTCGTGAGCGAAATTCCGCACGAAATGATACGCCAGCGGATCAAGCGTGCGCAGGGCATCATTGACGACGACCGAGCGTATACCATTGATGATGGTCGGCAAAACGTAGGGAGAATACCGGAGGTGGGCGTTGCGTCCGCCGGGACCTTCCGGGCGGAAAGAGGACATGACGCCGCAGAGCCGCTCCGCCCAGTCACTGGGCCGGAACGGCTGCCCATCTTGGGTCAGCCCCAGAATGATGAATTCCTGTGTCGGCGCGTCAGTGGTATCGATGGGATCTGCCATGCGTGCAATCTAGGCTAATATAAATGGCTTCCGGCCTGGGCGGGACGAAAGCCGTCGAAGTCTGACTATTATATCTTATAGAAGACTTGGAATATCGGCTCTCTTGTCCGATCTCATGATGTTCTCACCCTATCAAGCCCGACACGGGTAAAAGCAGCAGCAATAACATCCACAACAATAAGGCGCGCCAGACCAGGCCGACTGTACTCTGCAAGGTACGCGGCGACGGTGGATCGCCGGGGAAGCCGTCGTCTGCCTCCGGCGTGGCATCCACGCTCGCCGCATCGCCAGACAAGGCGCCGGATGCCGCCGACTCCGCCGGCGTACCGAAACGCACGCCCATGGCGCCGCCGCCTGTCGCCAGAATGATGCCGACAGCCTGGTCTGTCCAGCGACCGGCAAAATTGCGCCAGGCATAGACGGCATCCTCAAAATTACCGACTACCGCAAATGCCGCAGCGGTGAAGCGTGCGGGAATCCAGTCGATCCAGTAAAACGCCAGCGCGGCAAAACGGCCGAAGATTTCCTGTTTCATATGATGCGGCTCATTCCAGGCGCGTGCCAGGTATTCGGCAACGCGATACATCACGGCGCAGGCCGGCCCCACCGGCATCAGGAACCAGAAAAATACACCGAATACATGACGGTGCGTAATGATCAACGCGTGCTCGGAGGCAATACGAGAGATTTCACTGGCATCCATGCCGGAGATGTCTTGTCTGGTCCACTCGGCCAGCAAGGTACGCGCTGCGACTTCGTCGCCGGTATTGAGCGCTAGTTGAATTGAAGTGAAATAATTGCTGTAATGGCGAAAGCCCAGTGTCATGTAGACGACCAGCACGTTCCAGGCCAATGCGGCCAGCGGACTGATACACAGGCAAACCCAGTAGATCACGCCGGTGGGTATGGTCAAGGCCGCTACCATGACCAGCCATCCCAGACGGCCATGATGCGCGTGACCGGCATTGAACCAGTTCTCGATGCGCGCTGCAAAGAACTTGATCCATGTATAAATGAGATTGTCCGCCCGCAGCGGCCTCAGTTGCTCGATCAGAAGCGCAAAGAGTATGGAAAGAAATGTCATCAAATCGCCTTTCGGGAAAGTGCGTCAATGATACAACGGTGGCAAACCTCGCCGACGCTGTTTGCCGACGACATCCATCGCAATGAAACGCCTCGCTTCAACTACGCAAAAAATGAAACAGATTGCGCAGCATCCCTGCCGTCGCGCCCCAGATAAAAAAATGCTGATACGGCATGGTGTACAAAGTACGCCGCTGATTTCCCCCGGGTGATGCGACTGTACGGCGCTGATGGTGCATGCCGTCCATCAGAAATGCCAGCGGCACTTCGAAAATTTCGGCGACTTCGCCTGGATCGGGCGCGACCTCGAAAGGCGGCTTGATCAAGCCCGCTACCGGCGTGATGCGATAGCCGGTACCGGTAAAGTATTCCGGCAGGCTGCCGATGACTTCCACACGGCTGCGCGCAAGACCGATTTCCTCTTCGGTTTCACGCAAGGCCGTGTCGATGGGCGACGCGTCTCCCGGTTCGGCGCTGCCGCCGGGAAAACTAATCTGGCCGGCATAATCCCTGAGGTTGGCGGTGCGCCGGGTAAACAACAGCATCGCCCCCTCCTCGCGTATCACGATCGGCATCAGCACCGCTGCTGGACGCGGCGGCGTACCGGTAGCCGGAATGCGCCGCTCTCCGCTGCGTTCGGGCGTCCATGGCGGCGGGTTGGCAAAACGCTGCCGCAGCCAGTCTTCCTGCATGCGTTCAGCATCCAGCTTCGCCTCACCGGAGATAGCGTCGATCGGAAGAAGAAGAGGGTCAAAATTCGCCACGGCCATCTTGTTGAAATCACCATATAAAAAGGGCGTCCGAAGACGCCCTTTGTTCATGCCTGTACAAAGACGATGCGAAGATCACGCTTCGGCCGTGCTGGGGCGGTGAGGCAATTTTTCCTTGATACGCGCAGACTTGCCGGAACGCTCACGCAGATAGTACAGTTTGGCGCGACGGACGTCGCCGCGACGCTTGACCTCGACCGAAGCGATCAATGGTGAGTATAGCTGGAATGTTCGCTCGACGCCTTCGCCGGAAGAAATTTTACGGACGATGAAGTTGGAGTTCAGACCACGGTTGCGCCGCGAAATCACGACGCCTTCATAAGCCTGGGCGCGCTTGCGCGTACCTTCGACCACATTGACGCTGACGACGACGGTATCACCTGGCGCAAAGTCAGGAATGTCCTTTGCCAAACGCGAAATTTCTTCTTGCTCTAATTGCTGGATCAGATCCATTTTTTACTCCGTAAACCATCTTGCCGGCGCCTGCTGCATCGATGTCGAACCGATATGCCCGGCAGAGGATGGGGATTTATCGACAGACACGACCAAAACGGTCACGCCCGCACGTTTGCTACTGCTGCTACGAATTGCCAAAACTGCTCAAAAACTCTTCATCTTCCTTGCTCAACAAACCATCCCGACGCGCCTTGATAATCAGATCGGGACGCTTTTTCGCAGTTGTCTCGAGCGCCTGCTCGCGCCGCCACTTCTCGATCTCTGCGTGGTGTCCGCCCATCAGGACCGACGGCACCGCGCCGCCTTCATCTTCTTCCGGGCGGGTGTAATGCGGACAATCCAGCAAGCCATTGACAAAACTGTCTTCCATCGCCGAACTGCCGGTGTTGAGCACGCCGGGCAACTGCCGGATCACCGCATCCATCAGCGCCATGGCCGGCAACTCACCGCCGGACAGAACGAAATCGCCGAGGCTGATTTCTTCATCCACATGGTTATCCAGCAAACGCTGGTCGATCGCCTCATAGCGGCCACACAATAACACGACGCCAGGCTCCTGTACCAGATGCATGACACGCTGGTGCGTCAGCGGCTTACCTTGCGGCGACAGATGTACCACACGCGACACCGGCAACCCCAGTTCAAGCCGACTCTGCCTGATCGCCATGAGCGTCCGCCGTAACGGCCCGGCCAGCATCACCATGCCGGGACCACCACCATAAGGCCGGTCATCGACAGCGCGATGAGGGTCGGTGGTGAAATCACGTGGATTCCACAAGGACAATGCCCATCTCTTTTGTTCGAACGCGCGGCGCGTCACGCCGGATTGCGTCAGAGCGGAAAACATTTCCGGGAAAAGCGTGACGACGTCAAACCGCATTCGCCGCCTCTTTCCCTGTCGCCGTTCCGGGATCAATCATCCCGTTCCCAATCGACAATCATTTTTTTCTGAGCCAGGATCACCGATTTGACGAACTGGCCGACGTAAGGAAGCAGAATTTCCGCAACGGCCTTGCTGCTGGCAGCATCAGCCGGTACAGCAATACGCAGAATCGGATGCGCCCCGTTATCCATCAAATCGCTGACCACGCCCAACGACTCGCCCCGCAGATTTTCAACTGCCAGACCGATCAGATCGACCCAGTAAAATTCTCCATCGGGTAAAGCAGGAAAGTGACTGCGCGCGATTCGCACCACAGCGCCTTTCAGCGCCTGGGCCGCATCACGGTCAGCCACTCCCATCAGCTGCGCTACTACATCAGCGCTGTGACGCCTGGCCTGTACTATCCCGATATCGCGCAACTCCGGCTTGTCCAGCCACCAGGTTTTCGCGCTCAACAATGCATCCGCGTCCGCTGAATAGGGTCTGACACGCACCCATCCCTGCACTCCGTAAGCACCGGAGACATACGCTATCGTTACCAGATCCGCGGGAACCGCGGCACCCGACCGCATGGTACGCATGGTGCGCAACACTGGCGCAGAAGCGGCTGCAATCAGACAGCGGCCTTCCTGCCTGCTTCACTGACCAGACGGGCAACGGTCGGCGACAGTTGCGCACCAACGCCTTGCCAGTGCGCCAGACGGTCCTGGGCAATGCGAAAAGGCACGTCCTTACCGGAGGCAACCGGGTTGTAGAAACCCAGACGCTCGATAAAACGCCCGTCGCGGCGATTGCGTGAATCAGTGGCAACGATGTTGAAAAATGGACGCTTCTTGGCGCCCCCACGAGCTAAACGAATAACGACCATAATGGTTCCGGAAAGTTTCCCAACACGTAAAAGTTGGGAATTATAGCAGAAATCCTGGTCTGGCGGCAACAGGGCTTTTTTTCCGCTGACAGGTGTGGAATGGCCGTATCGTTGCCTTTACCGCAATTCCCGCCCGGCGGCATCGAAACGATGCAGGCGGCCATCGGCGGTCAGGCTGACCCAGCCGCCACGTGCCGCTTCGGCGTCATATTCCCAATCCGGTAATACATAGCGCAGGCGTGTCTGCTTGCCGTCTTGGTCCACATGCAGCGCTGGCCGGTGCGTGTGGCCGTGAATCAATATCTGCGTACCGGTACGGTCATACAGGCTGCGTATGGCATTGGCGTTGACATCCATGATCTCGCAGGATTTCTCCCTGACGGCATCCTTGCTGCTTTGGCGCAGGCTTTCGATGATGGCTTTGCGCTGGGTCAGCGGCATGGCCAGGAAGTGCTGCTGCCATGCCGGTTGCCGCACCTGCGCGCGAAATGCCATGTAGGCGGTATCATCGGTGCATTGCGCATCGCCATGCGCCAGCGTGATGTCGCGTCCGGCGAGATGAATCACATGCGGATCGTTGAGCATCGTCAGTCCGGCGGCGGCGGCAAATGCGGATCCCGCCAGAAAGTCACGGTTACCGGCAATCCAGAAGACCTGCACGCCGCTGTTGCTGACGCGGCGCAAGGCATCGACAATGGCGCGATGGCAGGGTGCGTCGAGGTCGTCGTCGCCGGCCCAGTATTCGAAGATGTCACCCAGCAGATAGAGATGCCCGGCCCGGCTTGCCTGCTGTGTGAGGAAGTCGTGGAACGCCTGTGTCGTGCGTGGCAGGCCGGTCTGCAAATGTAGGTCGGAAATAAACAGCGCAATCGTCTCGGATTGCGCTTCCGGTACGGATGAGATTGGCATCGTCGTCGGGTGAGCCGGTTCAGATCACTTCCGCTTTTTCGATCACCACGTCTTCGACCGGTACATCGGCAAACATGCCGGAACGGCTGGTCTTGACGGCCTTGATCCGGTCGATGACGTCGACGCCTTCAGTGATTTTGCCGAACACGCAGTAGCCCCAGTCGTCCTGGCCGGGATAGTCGAGGAAGCTGTTGTGCTTGACGTTGATGAAGAACTGCGCCGACGCCGAGTGCGGCTCCGAAGTACGGGCCATCGCCAGTGTGTACGGCTCGTTCTTGAGGCCGTTCCTGGCTTCGTTTTCGACTGGGTCCCTGGTCGGCTTTTGTTGCATGCCCGGCTCGAAACCGCCGCCCTGTATCATGAAGCCATCGATCACGCGATGAAAGATGGTGCCGGCATAGTGGCCGGAATTGACGTAGGCGAGGAAGTTTTCAACGGTCTTGGGCGCTTTTTCCGCGTCCAGTTCGACAGTGAAGTTACCGTGGTTGGTGGTGAAGAGAACAGCCATGAGAATTCCTTTTTGCGTAAAATGAAATGCCGAACATCGGGTTGGTTCGCAGGCTTACCTGAGCATCGTCGCTGATTCGATGACGACCGGCGCCAGCGGCACGTCGTCAAACATGCCGCGCCTGCCGGTGCGGACCTGTGCGATCCGGTCGACCGCATCGGCGCCTTGCACAACCTTGCCGAATACCGCATAGCCCCAGCCATCACGACCCGGATAGTCGAGCGGACGATTGTCGACGACGTTGATGAAAAATTGCGCTGTGGCGGAGTGCGGATTTCCCGTGCGCGCCATGGCGACAGTATACGCCTGGTTCTTCAAGCCGTTCCCGGCTTCATTCCGGATCGGCGCCCGGGTGGGTTTTTCGTGCATCGTGCTGTCGAAGCCGCCGCCCTGAATCATGAAACCGGGGATCACGCGGTGGAAGAGGGCGCTGTCGTACTGGCCGCTGTTGACGTAGTCGATGAAGTTGGCAACGGTGACTGGCGCCTTGTCGGCGTCGAGTTCGAGCGTGATGTTGCCCATGCTGGTCTTGAGCAGCACGCGCGGCGCGGCGGCGTGCGCCGGCAGGGCCGCGCCGAACAGGGAAATGGCGGCGATC
>JBAPMF010000021.1:0-15829 GCA_049278475.1 Herbaspirillum sp.
GGGAATCTCCATGCTGGCCTTGTCGGATTCGACCGTCAACAGGGACTGTTCGACTTTGATGATATCGCCTGTCTTGACCAGTATCTCGATGACTTCGACTTCCTTGAAATCGCCAATGTCCGGTATCTTTACTTCGATCTGACTCATCTCTTATGCTCCGTTAGATTTCCAACATCACTGGGTCACCGGATTGGGTTTTTCCGGATCGATGCCATATCTGGCAATCGCTTCGGCTACCACAGCAGGTTTGACCTCGCCTTCGTCGGCCAGCGATTTCAGCGCGGCCACGGTCACATAATGACGATCGACTTCGAAGAACTCACGCAGTCTGGCGCGGGTATCGGAACGACCGTAACCGTCAGTACCCAGCACCTTATAGGAGCGGCCCTGCGGCACGAAAGCGCGAACCTGCTCGGCATAGGCGCGCATGTAATCGGTCGAGGCCACGATAGGACCGTCGCTCTGTTCCAGTGATTGCTCGAAATGGCCCTTGCGCGGCGCTTTGGCCGGATGCAGCATATTCCAGCGCTCGACGTCCTGACCTTCACGCGCCAGCAGCGTAAATGACGGCGCGGACCAGACGTCGGCATCGACCTTCCAGTCGTCGCGCAGCAGATCAGCCGCAGCGATGACTTCACGCAGGATAGTGCCGGATCCCAGCAGTTGCACGCGCAGCCGGTTTTTCCTGCCGCCTTCGTGCAACAGGTACAGCCCCTTGATGATGCCCTCTTCCTGACCCGGTTTGATGCCTGGATGGCTGTAGTTCTCGTTCATCACGGTGATGTAGTAGAATACATCTTCCTGATTGGCGACCATGCGGCGCAGGCCATCATGAATGATCACAGCGACCTCGTGCGCAAAGGTCGGGTCGTAAGGAATGCAGTTCGGGATCGTCGAGGCGAGTACGTGGCTGTGACCGTCCTCGTGCTGCAAACCTTCACCGTTGAGCGTGGTGCGGCCGGCAGTTCCGCCGATCAGGAAACCGCGGGCGCGCATGTCGCCAGCAGCCCATACCAGATCGCCGATACGTTGCAGGCCGAACATCGAGTAATACGTATAAAACGGAATCATGATGCGGTTATTGGTCGAGTACGAAGTCGCCGCAGCGATCCACGAACTCATGCCGCCCGCCTCATTGATGCCTTCCTGCAGAATCTGGCCAGCCTTGTCTTCGCGGTAGTACATGACCTGATCCTTATCGACCGGTTCGTATAACTGACCGACCTGACTGAAAATACCGATCTGGCGGAACAACCCTTCCATACCGAAGGTGCGCGATTCGTCGACCATGATCGGCACGATGCGCTGGCCCAGATTCGGGTCACGCAGCAGCAGCGTCAGAATACGGGAATAGGCTGCCGTGGTCGAAATTTCACGACCTTCCGCCGTCGGCTCCAGCATGGCCTGGAAGGCGGACAGATCCGGCACCGGCAGCTTCTCGTCGGCTTGCGGACGGCGCTGCGGCAGATAACCGCCAAGGGCCTGGCGCCGCGCATGCAGATATTGCATTTCCGGGGTGTCGTCGGCCGGCCTGAAGAATGGGATACCCGGCAGCTCGGCGTCCGGGATCGGCAATTGGAAGCGGTCGCGCATGGCCTTGATCGCTTCATCATCGAGCTTCTTGGTATTGTGCGCAGTATTGCGCGCTTCGCCGGCTTTGCCGAAACCGTAGCCCTTGATGCTCTTGGCCAGGATGACAGTCGGTTGATCGCGGCTTTCCTGCGCAAACTTGAAGGCCGCATAGATCTTGTGCGGATCGTGACCGCCGCGGGTCAAACGCCAGATATCGTCGTCGGACATCTTGCTGACCATTTCCAGCAGCTTCGGATGCTTGCCGAAGAAATGCTTGCGCACGAAAGCGCCATCCTTGGCCTTGTAGTTCTGATATTCGCCATCGACGGTTTCCATCATCACTTTTTGCAGGATGCCTTGCTTGTCCCTGGCCAGCAATTCATCCCAGTCGCTGCCCCAGATGACTTTGATCACGTTCCAGCCGGCGCCGCGAAAATCGGACTCCAGTTCCTGGATGATCTTGCCGTTACCACGCACCGGGCCATCCAGGCGTTGCAGGTTGCAGTTGACGACAACCACGAGGTTGTTTAGCTTCTCACGGCCGGCCATACCGATCGCCCCCATCGATTCCGGCTCGTCCATTTCACCGTCGCCGCAGAAGGCCCAGACCTTACGGTTGGCGGTATCGGCAATGCCTCGCGCATGCAGGTATTTCAGAAAACGCGCCTGATAGATCGCCATCAACGGACCCAGGCCCATCGAGACTGTCGGGAACTGCCAGAACTCAGGCATCAGCTTTGGATGCGGGTACGACGACAGACCGTGACCGTCGGCTTCGCGGCGGAAATGGATCAGTTGATCTTCGCTCAGGCGACCTTCGAGGAAGGCGCGGGCATACACGCCCGGCGAAGAGTGACCCTGAAGATACAGCAGGTCGCCGCCGTGGTCTGCGGTCGGGGCGTGCCAGAAATGATTGAAGCCAATGCCCAGCATGTTGGCCAACGAGGCGAACGAGGACAAGTGCCCCCCGAGATCACCATCGATGCGGTTGGCCTTGACCACCATTGCCATCGCATTCCAGCGCATCCACGAGCGCAGGCGCTCTTCATATTCGAGGTTGCCCGGGCAATGCTCGCCCTGGTCGGCAGGAATCGTGTTGACGTAAGCGGTGTTACCGGAAAACGGAATACAGGCGCCGCGACGGCGGGCCAGGTCACCCATGCGTTCCATCAGATAATGCGCACGTTCCGTACCCTCAGCCTCGATCACGGCTTCGAGAGCATCGAGCCATTCCTGCGTTTCAATGACGTCGGGATCGTTGGCGGCTTGCGCCAGGACTTGGTCGATTTGGGCTGACATGCTGCCTCCCTCTCCTGAATTGATAAATGACCCGGCAAGAAAATTTTGCCAATGATGTACGGCCTTCATACCTGGTAAACCGGGGATTCTAACAGGGGACTCCCAGTTCTTGAATATTGATATTTCTTTTCATATGTTGAAAACAATGCTGCAAAGCAGCATAGACAGATCCTCTCCGAAAAACATTTTTACTTATCTCTTGATAAATCAACACATCCAGATCTGGTTGCAGCGCATCGAAAGCATGCGAAAAACCGATATTCGCTGACATCATAATAAAAGAAGCATCCGAATATCCATATGCATCGTTTTGTCCGGTTCAGACGCTGAGATCATCCGTGGTATCAGCGCGATAAGCAGCGATGAAGCTGTCGAAATCACCGGTCTGGGCATGCTCGATCAACTGCTGCTGTGCGATGGAAGCTTGCGCCATGGTGTTGAATCCGTCAGTCAGCGCGGCGCTCAGAGGCCGCGCCAGAAATTGCTCGGCCTGGCGGCGGCTCTGGTTCAGGGCGAACGCCGCAAACGACTTGCCCGCGGCCTCCACTTCCCGCAGCACGCGCGCAGAAGGCGTCAATCCGGCGTCGCGCAGTTTATCGCCTTGCGCCTGCAAAGCCTGTGCGTGCTGCTCGCCGCCAGCCTGCATATCCAGCAAGACGGCGATCGGCTGCATGCATTCCAGCAACCGCAACCCCCACTCCTGCAAGCCGATGGACGCGCCTTCCTGCTGCAATTGCAGACCGGGACGACGACCTTGCTTAACCACCCTGGCGAAGTTGCAGCGACTTTCCGCGCCGCTCTCGTCCGAAGTCAGCGCACTCTCCTCAAAGGCGATGAAATGCAGGAACACATCGAGAAAACGCGCAGTCTGCAGGCTGATCCCGAGCCGATCAAACGGGTCGATGTCCATGCAGCGCACTTCGACATACTGCACGCCGCGCGTCGCCAGCGCCTGCACCGGACGCTCACCGCTGTTGATGACGCGCTTGGGGCGAATCGTCGAGTAATACTCGTTTTCGATCTGGAGGATGTTGGTGTTGATCTGTATCCACTCGCCGTTGCGTTTGCTGCCGATCGCCTCGTATGCCGGATAGCGCTGGCTGACAGCTTGCGACAGACTTTTGATATAACTGCGCAGACTGTTGTAATGCGGTGTGATGCTGGCTTGCGCATTGCTCTGGTAGCCGAGGTCGCTCATGCGCAGGCTGGTGGCATACGGCAGATAGAGCGTGTCGTCGCTCAATACCTCCAGTCGATGCGAACGTCCGCGCAGGAAATTTGACGCTAGCGCCGGTGAAGCGCCGAACAGATACATCAGCAGCCAGCTATAACGGCGGAAGTTGCGAATCAGCGCAATATAGCTTTCCGATTGATAGTCGCGCGCCGATAATGACGGCGCCACGCTTTGCCCGCTGTCATCCAGACCGCGCAGCAAGGTCCAGACTTTTTCGTTCAGGGAAAAATTGTAGTGAATGCCGGCGATACATTGCATGTCCTTGCCATAACGCACCGCCAGACCGCGCCGGTAGACATGTTTCAGCATGCCGATATGCGAGCTGCCATACCAGGCGATAGGTATCTCTTCTTCCGGCGGTAACGCGCAGGGCATGGATGCGTTCCACAACAGTTCACCGTTGAGACCGGCATGGACGAAGCGGTGGATTTCATCGAGCCGGTCGAGCGCATCCACGATGTCGTGTTCGGTCGGAGTAATGAATTCCAGCAAGGATTCCGAATAATCAGTGGTAATCTGCTCATTGGTCAGCGCTGAACCGAATACTGCCGGATGCGGCGTGGTCGCCAACTGCCCTGCCGGCGTCACGCGCAGCGTCTCCCGTTCCACGCCACGCAAGCCTTGCCCAAGCAGCGCACGGTGTTCCGGACTGGTAAAAAGGGCTAGACGGCGGGTCAGCAGATCAGTCATGCAGAATCCTCAATTCGATTAATTCGCGGAGCATAACCGAAAATGAAAGTCCAGGTGCTTTCCGGAATTGAACCCGCGTCCGCTGTCTGAACAAAAGTCCGTCCGCAAGAACGCAGTCCCGATTTTGGATCATTTGGCCATTTTCGCGGACATTCGCCAGATTGGATGGACAAAGACAATGCAGTTGCATTGACATGGAAAGGCGATTGCATTACCATGCAGGCATTCCCCTATTTGACCGGAGAGCGCCATGCCTGCCACCTTCGAAGTCGAATCCACGCTGACCGACCGCTACCAGACGACAGTGCCGGAAACCGTGCGTCGCGCCCTCAAGCTGGGCAAGCGCGACAAGATTCACTACACGATCCGCCCCAGCGGCGAGGTCGTGCTGACGCGCGCCAAGGCCTCTGAAGGCGACGATCCGATGCTCGGCCAGTTCCTGGGCTTCCTGGCTCGCGATATCGCCAGCCATCCAGAACGCTTACAGGCTATGGATGCTGGCCTTGTCCACCGGCTCCAAGCGCTGGTCGGCGGCATTGAAGTCGATCTCGATGCTGCTCTGTCGGCAGACGATGAATGAGCACGGGCAAACCCGCTCCCCTGGTCATTCATGGCTGGACGGTTTTTGCTCACCCTCTGTTCCTGGCTAAGCTTGAAGCTCTGGCCCAGCAGGTCGAGGCCTTCAAGCAAAAAGACCCGGTCGGGTACGTCAAGCAGAACGCCAGCAAGCGACTGGCGGCGATCACCAAGCTCGCGTTCGATGTCATCCCGCAAGATCCGGCACGGCCAGAGTACCGCCAAGGCAACACTCTCGGTGAAGAGCACAAGCACTGGTTCCGGGCCAAGTTTTTCCAGCAATACCGGCTGTTCTTCCGCTACCACGCACCCAGCAAGGTAATCGTGTTCGCGTGGGTCAACGACGAAGACACCAAACGCGCCTACGAGAGCAGCGATGACGCCTATCGGGTGTTCCGCAAGATGCTGAAAAGCGGCCATCCTCCGGACGACTGGAATCAGTTGCTGACTGATGCGCGAGTCGAGGGTCAGCGCCTGCAACGGTTCGCCGCTGGCATTGCACCGTAAGGCTTGGCTTCGGTGGCGAACAGACCCCGGCAAGCTCACCAAAGTTCGCATCGGAACAACGGCTGGATCTGTTCACCCGCGCCGTCGAGCCCACACTACAGCGGGAACCTAAGCACAAGAGAACTGCTAAGGTAATGGATTTGCATCTGGCCTGCCTGTCGTCGCCACCACCTCCTGCCGCAAGCCCTTTTATAATGTCGCTTGTTTCCTCTTTTCAGCTTCTTCAGCTACCATGTCAGCACAACTCATCGACGGAAATCTGCTCTCCCGACAACTGCGCGCCGATGTCGCCAGGCGCGCCGCCGCCCTCATCTCCCGGGGCAAACAACCCGGGCTGGCCGTGATTCTGGTGGGCGACAGCCCGGCATCCCAGATCTACGTGCGCAACAAGGTCAAGGCCTGCGAAGACAACGGCCTGTATTCAGTGCTGGAGAAATACGACGTCAGCCTGACCGAGGCCGACCTGCTGGCGCGCATCGACGCGCTCAACCTGGACCCGAAGATCAACGGCATCCTGGTGCAATTGCCGCTGCCGGCGCATATCGATGCCCATAAAGTGATCGAAGCCATCGCGCCAGAAAAGGACGTCGACGGTTTCCACGTCAGCAACGCCGGCCTGCTGATGACCGGCCAGCCGCTGTTTCGTCCCTGCACGCCTTACGGCATCATGAAGATGCTGGAATCCATCAGCTATCCGGTGCGCGGCGCCAATGCCGTCGTGGTCGGCGCCTCCAACATCGTCGGCAAGCCGCAGGCGATGCTGCTCTTGCAAGCCGGCGCTACCGTCACCATCTGCAATTCCAAGACCCGCGATCTCGGTCGCCATACCCGCCAGGCAGATATTCTGGTGGTTGCTACCGGCAAGCGCAACATCATCACTGCCGATATGGTCAAGCCTGGCGCTGCCGTCATCGATGTCGGCATGAACCGCGACGATAACGGCAAGCTGTGCGGCGATGTGGACTTTGCCAATGTCAAGGAAATCGCCGGGTACATCACCCCCGTGCCAGGCGGCGTGGGGCCGATGACCATTACCATGCTGCTGATCAACACCATTGAAGCTGCTGAAAGAACCTGAATTCACGTCATGACCACTACAGATACTGCAATCACCCCTGAAAATAATCCGCTGTTCGACTTTTCCGGCCTGACGCGCTTCGACGCGATCGAGCCGGAACACGTCACGCCCGCCATCGACGCCTTGCTGGCCAAGGCGGTCAAGCTGGTCACCGAGCTGGAAGCGCCGATGACGCAGGTCACCTGGGCCGGTTTCGTCGAACCGCTGGAAAACGCCACCGAACAGCTGGGCCGCGCCTGGAGCATTGTCAGCCATTTGCATGCCGTGGCCGATACGCCCGCACTGCGCGCCGCTTACAACGAGAACCAGCCCAGGCTGGTCGAGTTCCAGACCGCGCTGGGCCAAAACCTGGCGCTGTTCGAAAAATACAAGGCGCTGCAAGCCGGCCCGGAATACGCCGGTCTGTCGGACGCGCGCAGGAAAGTCATCGACAACGCCGTGCGCGACTTCCGCCTGTCCGGCGCCGAGCTGCCGGATGACAGGAAAAAACGCTTTGCCGCAATCCAGGAAAAATTGGCAGCGCTAACCACCCGTTTTTCCGAAAATATTCTCGACGCCACCAATGATTTCGGTCTGTTCGTCGACCATCAGGCCGATCTGTCCGGCCTGCCGGACGACGTCAAACAGGCCGCACGCGCTGCCGCCGCGCAGGACGGCAAGCCGGGCTTCAAGTTTACGCTGCATTTCCCATCCTGGTTCCCGGTCCTGCAATACGCCGACAAGCGCGCGCTGCGCGAACAGATTTACCACGCCAACGCCACCAAAGCGTCAGAACTCGGCGCCAGGCCGGAATGGGACAACAGCGCCAACATGCAGGAAATCCTGCAACTGCGCCACGAAGAAGCGGCCCTGCTGGGCTTTGGCAGCTTCGCCGAACTGTCGCTGGTGCCAAAGATGGCCAGATCGCCGCAGGAAGTCATCCATTTCCTCGAAGACCTGGGCCGTCGCGCACGCTGCTACGGCGAGAAAGATTGGGCTGAACTGCGCGCCTTCGCCAAAGAAGAACTCGGCCTCGACACGCTCGAAGCCTGGGACATGGCTTACGCCGCCGAAAAACTGCGCGCGCGGCGCTACGCCTTTTCCGAGCAGGAAGTGAAGCAATATTTCCCGGAGCCGAAGGTGATCGAAGGTCTGTTCCAGGTCATCCAGCGCCTGTTCAACGTCCGCATCCAGCCCGACGACGCGCCGGTCTGGCACCCGGACGTCAAGTTCTTCCGTATCGAACGCGATGGCAAGCTGCTCGGCCAGTTCTACCTCGACCTGTACGCGCGCCACGGCAAGCGCGGCGGCGCCTGGATGGACGATGCCCGCGCCCGTCGCATGACCGGCAGCAGCGTGCAAACGCCAATCGCTTATCTGGTCTGCAACTTCACCGCACCGATGACCATCGACGGCGTGAAAAAACCGGTGCTGTTGACGCATGACGAAGTGATCACGCTATTCCACGAATCCGGCCACGGCCTGCACCATATGCTCACACAAGTCGACGAGGCTGGCGTATCGGGCATCTCGGGCGTGGAATGGGATGCGGTCGAGCTGCCATCGCAGTTCATGGAAAATTTTTGCTGGGAATGGGATGTGCTGCAACACATGACCGCGCATGCCGATACCGGCGCGCCGCTGCCGCGCGCACTGTTCGACAAAATGACCGCTGCCAGAAACTTTCAGTCCGGACTACAGATGCTGCGTCAGATCGAATTTGCGCTGTTCGACATGCACATCCATGACGACTACGATGCTTTCGGTACAGAAAACATACAGTCGGTGCTCGATGCCGTGCGCGACCGGTTCGCCGTGGTGCGCCCACCGGCATTCAACCGCTTCCCGCATTCGTTCAGCCACATTTTTGCCGGCGGCTACGCGGCCGGCTATTACAGCTACAAATGGGCAGAAGTCTTGTCCGCCGATGCCTACGGCGCGTTTGAAGAAGCGGCGGCCCAAGGCGACAACGTGGTCTCGACAGAAACCGGCCTGCGTTTCCAGAAAGAGATTCTGGCCGTCGGCGGTTCGCGTCCAGCGATCGAGTCATTCAAGGCTTTCCGCGGCCGCAAACCGAGCATCGACGCCTTGCTGCGCCACAGCGGCATGACGGCTTGAGCATGGACCGCTGATCAGCGCTCGATCATTGCCTTCTGATGATGAACGTATTAAGCTGCGCTAACTACGTGACGGTTCATCGAAACACAGGGCCGTTGCATGGAATGCAGGCGTGAATCGGTTGCTCGAAGATAGGCCTCATGGATAAGAATATGCACGTAAAAGAACTGCTGACTGCGCAAATCGACGCGGCAATGTGGGAATGCTGCCCGCCGAAGGTCGTGCGTCTCATTCGAGAGACGGAGGTAGTCGATCGAATCTTGGTGCAGTCGATCGAGGACGCCATGGCGTTTTCAGCCAAGGATCCCGCAGCGGGCAATGATCCACTCCGCGTTATTCAAACCTATACCTCCTTCAAGGCTATGCTGCATTACCGGCTGGCCTATGCCGTAGATAACCTATGCACTCCGGCGTTTCTCGAAGCTGAACCAGTCTCTACCTATGCCGCGCTGATCTCTTCTCGCGGCAAACTGTTGTCAGGTGCGGAACTGCATCAGAAATGCAGGATAGGATGGCGTTTCGTCCTTGATCATGGCGTAGGAACAGTATTTGGTGAAACCGCGCAGATCGGGGACGACTGCTACGTGCTTGGCGGAGTGATATTGGGCGCAACCGGTATTGCAGGCAATCCCAGCGACAAGAGGCATCCAACAGTAGGGGACAAAGTACAGATTGGCGCATTTGCCAGAGTGCTTGGCGACGTCACCGTAGGGAGTGACGTTTTCATCGGGGCGCACTGCGTTATAACAGAGGACATCGCTCCATTCAGCCGGGTCTCTGTGCGCGTACCGCTTCAGATCGTACCAATACAGCATCGCCAGGATGATCTGTCCGCCCTTGCGGTACAGCCCTCGCAATCGATCGCAGTGCGCATGCTTTAGATCGCCATGAAATTCCACAGGCTGACTCAGAAACTGTACTACCAGGACTTCTACCTCAGGCGCGCGCCTGCCGTGGTAGTGAAGACGGGACCTGATTTCATCGAGTTGGATAGAACAGTGGCGTACCCGGAAGGAGGCGGCCAGGAAGCGGATCAGGGCTGCATCCTCCTGTCGGATGGAACGCGGATCAGGTTTAACTGGGCCAAGCGGATGTATGGTCACTCCAGTGGCTTACCGGAATTCCCTGACGTGACACTCGATGGCGTGATATGGCACATCATCGATCCGGAGGATGCACATTTGATCGAGCGCGTGCAGCCAGGCTCGGCGACCGTGGTCGAGATCGATGTCGAGCGCCGCGCTCGCCTCTCATTAAGTCACTCAGCATCGCATCTTGTTTATCTTGGCGTAGGCAAAGTACGCCCGGATGCCGTCGCGAACACCATTGGCTGCCACATCAAGGTCGATGGGGCGCGCTTCGATTTCGCAGTAAAAAGTCGTATCACAGCAGAGGAGCTGCAGCAGATGACGGAAGTCGCCAATGGTTATGTGCTACGAAACAGCGCCATCTCGATCAGTTCCCACCCTGAGTTTTCAGATGCAAGGCGATGGCATGCTGAGGGGCTCACCATTCCCTGTGGCGGTATACACATCGATCAGGCCGGACCAATCGGTGAACTGCACCTGAAGCGCAAGGCGGTCGGGGCGGGAAAGGAGCGCATTTCCTGCACCTTCCCGCAGGCGCGATTTGAGACTACGCCTTACCACGACTAGCAGGCTATGAACAATCGACGACCGTATCGAGGCTGGCGGTCGGATCTGCCCGGCGCGACGTGGCTTCTTTCCGCCGCGCAGGCCATCAACCTGACCGCGGCCGTAATCGCGGTCACCATCTCCGCGCTCGTGGGTGTTCATCTGGCCCCCACTCTTGCACTTGGCACGGTTCCCTACGGAGCACAGTTCACCGCAGTGATGCTGTGTACGTACCCGGCTTCGATGCTGATGCACAGGTATGGTCGACGCGCCGTCTTCTCAGCTGCCGCCGTGTTACTGATCACATCCGGAGCAGTGGGCATGCATGCGGTGGAGTCGCGGTCTTTCGTCGGACTCATCGTTACCCACATCCTGCTGGGGAGCTACATTGCATGCGCCAATTTTTATCGCTTCGCCGCCGTGGACCATGTAGCGACTGAAAAGCGGGCCAAGGCGATCTCCCTGGTCGTGGCCGGAGGCGTGGCGGCGGGGATAGTGGGGCCGGCAATCGCTGCCGTACTTCAATCAGTACCCGGGTATGCGGAATTCAGCCTTTGCTACGGTTCCTTTATGGTGCTGGGTATCCTGACCCTGGTCCTAATGACGCTTTGGACGCCAGAGAAGAAAGTCTCCTCCGCACCCCCTATGAGTTCAACTGGGGCAGCTACCTGGCGCGGCAACAAAAAAATATGGACCGCCATGTTCTGCTCCGCCGGGGGCTATCTCATCATGAACCTGTTGATGGTACAGGCATCTCTGGTGATGAAGGACATCTGCTCATTTCCGGAGACGTCGAATGCCATCAGGCCGCACGTACTGGCCATGTTCGTTCCATCGTTCTTCACTGGCGCCCTGATCACAAAAATCGGTTTGCGGTCCACCTTGCTGATTGGCTTCGTCCTGTTGGTCGGCTCGTCTCTGTGCGGCATGCTGGTGATGGAGTATGGCAACATCCTGACAGCGCTGGTGTTGCTGGGATTGGGGTGGAACTTCACATACGTAGGCGGCGGCGCGACGTTAGGAGCATTCCTGCCAGCTCCCATGCTAGCCGGCCTTGGTTGGGGCTACACCAATATGGCCATGATCCCGCTCTGCGCAATCGGCATGCTGCTTTGCTGGAATGTGTTTTCCCGTAAAAATGTGAGTCCAGTCCATGAGTCATCGAGCACATGAGTTCCTGGTCAGCAGCGAGGCAGTCTCGGCAAGGCATTTTGCAAAGCCTACGCCGATGCGTGAGGTCGAGCATGGGCTGCTGGTGAAATTCGAGCTTGACAATGCCGGCTCAAGCCACAAGGTGCGGGCAGCGCGGCATATCGTTCGCAGAGGTGTCGTTACCGGAGGCATCGTGCCCAGCGTGACTACAGTGATCGAGAAAACGGGTGGGAGCTTCGGTTTCGGACTGGTGCTGGCTTGCGCCGAGATTCAGGTTTCAGTGGAATTGGCCGTAGGTCTCTCGTTCAGTGAGAAAAAGCGGCGCTGTCTGGAGCAATTCGGAGCGACGCTCATTGGCATCCATCGACTGCGCGCCGGCGCGACACCGCGCGAAGTCGTGGAGTGGCACCTCGCGAATCAGGCAGAACTCGATAAGCAGTATTTCTATACCGATCAATTCAACAATCCGGGAAGTCTGGAGGCGCATGAACTGGAGACAGGTCCCGAGATTGCGACCCAGATACGCGCCGCATGGCCAGATGTGGAAAGCCTGACGTTCGTGTCCTGCGCCGGCACGGGGGCCCATATGACTGGTATCGCGCGTGCTTTGAAGGCGGCTGGCTATCAGATCGAGTCTGTACTGGTAGAACCAGCGGGCTGTGACAGCCGAAACGGCGTGTTCGTCGATCACCGGCTGGAGGGGATAGCGGTTGGTGTCAAGCCACCCTTGCTGGATTGGAATATTGTAGATCGGGTCTGCCATGTCACTCACGATCAAATGCTGGCCGAGCGAAAGCGTTTTGTCAAAGCGCATGGCTGGTACGTTGGCAACACCTCGGCGGCTTGCCTCAGCGCCGCAGCACGATGCGTTGCGCAATCGAACCATCGGCACAAGGTATTGACACTGGCGTATGACCATGGTCTTTGGTACGACGCTTAGCGCTATAGGATTCAGGATGTCATTCGCCACCACGCATTCGCACGAAGAGTACTTCGGGATCATCGCGGCGCTGGCGGCATACGACGAAGAGCGTGCCGCGCAGCCCATGCAGTCCCACTTGTTGCCTGTGGAAGAGGGCCTGGCCTTCGACCACAAGCGCCCGATCAACGACCTGTCCATCGCCCTTTCGGCCATCTACCCATGACCCACCTCTATGACTCCACCTCGCCCTACCCGCGCGACCTGGTCGGCTACGGCCGCAACCCGCCGCATGCCCGCTGGCCGGACCAGGCGCGCATCGCCGTGCAGTTCGTGCTGAACTACGAAGAAGGCGGCGAGAACGCCACGCTGCATGGCGACCCGGGCAGCGAACAGTTTCTCAGCGAGATGTTCAACCCGGCCAGCTATCCCGAGCGGCACATCAGCATGGAAGGCATCTACGAGTATGGCTCGCGGGTGGGCGTCTGGCGGCTGCTGCGCGAGTTCGAGAAGCGCGGCCTGCCGCTCACGGTGTTCGGCATAGCGACCGCGCTGCAACGTCACCTGGAATTAACCGCTGCCTTCGGGGAACTGGGCCACGAGATCGCCTGCCATGGTCTGAAGTGGATCCACTACCAGAACGTGCCGGAAGACGTGGAGCGCGCCCACATGGCAGAAGCCATGGCCATCATTGGTCAGCTCACCGGCAACCGTCCACTGGGCTGGTACACTGGCCGCGACAGCCCGCGCACGCGCCGCCTGGTGGCCGACTACGGCGGCTTCGCCTACGACAGTGACTACTACGGCGACGACCTGCCCTTCTGGATGAAGGTGCGGCGTACCGATGGCAGCGACGCCACACAGCTCATCGTACCCTACACGCTCGACTGCAACGACATGCGCTTTGCCCTGCCCCAGGGTTACTCGCACGCCGATCCGTTCTTCCAGTACATGAAGGATACGTTCGACACCCTGTATGCCGAGGGCGATCCCGCCGGAGACGACCGCCCCAGGATGATGAATGTGGGCATGCACTGCCGCCTCCTGGGCCGACCGGGGCGCATCACGGCCCTGCAGCGCTTTCTCGACCATATCCAGCGGCACGAAGGCGTCTGGGTGTGCCGCCGCATCGACATCGCACGCCACTGGGAAAACAAGCACCCCTGCAAGGAGTGACGCCATGAAGCTGCACGAGATCCTGCCCCAGGCCATGCTGTTCACGCGCAGCCACAACGGCGGCATCAGCCGCAACCCGCTGGAGAGTACGACGAGCGGCGACATGCAACTCGCCGTCGATGCCTTCAGCCATGTATTGAACCAACTCGCCATGGAAAACGCATGAACGCCTATGAATCACTGGATGCCTGGATCGACCAGCACTTCGACGCAGAAGTGCGCTTCCTGCAGGCGCTGGTGCGCGTACCCACCGACACGCCGCCCGGCAACAACGCGCCGCACGCGGAGCGCACGGCCGAATTGCTGGGCGAATTCGGCTACCAGGCCGAAAAGCATGCCGTGCCGCAAGCCGAGGTGCAGGCTTATGGCATGGAGTCGATCACCAACCTGATCGTGCGCCGCCGCTATGGCGATGCGGGGCGGACCATCGCACTCAATGCGCATGGCGATGTGGTCCCCCCCGGCGAAGGCTGGACGCACGACCCCTACGGTGCCGAGATCGTGGACGGCAAGATCTACGGTCGCGCGACTGCTGTGAGCAAAAGCGACTTCGCCAGCTTCACGTTCGCCGTGCGCGCGCTCGAGGCCGTGGCCCGCCCCCACAGCGGAGCGGTGGAGCTGCACTTCACCTACGATGAGGAATTCGGCGGCGAACTCGGCCCCGGCTGGCTGCTGAAGAAAAAGCTCACCAGGCCGGACCTGATGATCGCCGCCGGGTTCAGTTACGAAGTGGTCACGGCCCACAACGGCTGCCTGCAGATGGAAGTGACCGTGCGCGGCAAGATGGCGCACGCCGCCGTACCCGACACGGGGGTGGATGCCCTGCAGGGCGCCGTGCGCATCCTCGAGGCCCTCTACGCGCAGAACGCGCTGTACCGGCAGATCACCTCCCGCGTGGCGGGCATCAAGCACCCCTACCTCAATGTGGGCCGCATCGAGGGGGGGACCAACACCAATGTCGTACCCGGCAAGGTGGTGTTCAAACTCGACCGCCGCATGATCCCCGAGGAGAACCCGGTCGACGTGGAAACCGACATCCGCCGCGTGATCGCCGAGGCCGCTGCCGGGCAGCAAGGCATCAGCGTGGAGATCCGCCGCCTGCTGCTGGCGCACTCCATGAAGCCGCAAACGGACAACGCCCCCCTGGTGGACGCCATCCAGCGCCATGGCGAAGCCGTGTTCGGCCAGCCCATTCCCGCCATGGGCACACCGCTGTACACCGACGTGCGCCTGTATGGCGCGGCGGGCATTCCCGGCGTGATCTACGGCGCGGGTCCGCGCACCGTACTGGAGTCACACGCCAAGTGCTCCGACGAGCGCCTGGAACTCGAAGACCTGCGCCGCGCCACCAAAGTCATCGCCCGCACGCTGCACGACCTGCTGAAGTAACGAGGTGCATCAAAGACCCGTCCATGCAGGGGGGACCTGCACGCTAAAAAACGAGAAGGCTACAGTGTCCGCTTTTCGGGCGCAACGGCCAAGGTGAACCCGGCAAGGATGCCAGCCATCGCCTTCGGCAGCGGGCGGGCCAGTTCCCCGTGTTTGCTGGTCGACAGGCGCAGGGCCACCAGGGATTCGACCAGCACCGTGGCGGCCGCCACGCCGTCGATCACCGGCACGCCGAGTTCCTGACCGATGTACTCGCACAGGTCCGCCATGCCGGCGCAGCCCAGCACGATGGTGTCGCAGCCGTCTTCGGCCAGCGCCCGGCGGCACTCGTCGGTGATGCGCTCACGGGCCTGCAAGCCTGGCATCTCCAGTTCGAGTACGGGTAGTTCGCAGGCGCGTACATTGGCGCAAAAGCGCTTCATGCCGTAGACCTCCGCCAGGTGCCAGGCCTGGCCCATGGTGCGGGCGAGCGTAGTCACCACGCTGAAGCGGGCGCCCACCATGCC
>JBAPMF010000022.1:0-18701 GCA_049278475.1 Herbaspirillum sp.
CGGCGTGGTTGCGCCTGGATCGGGAAGACTTCATCCGGCGCGCCTTGCCGCTGGGGCGTGCGTTGCTGGCGCGGTACGGCGGCGAATTGCGGCAAGTGCCTACGCCGGCGCTGGCTGACCATTTGAGCGAAGACGATATCGTCTTGCTGTCGCGCCTGTCGCGGGTGCTGTCCGACATAGACGGCATCGGCGTCGACGAGACCCGGCAATTGCTGGAACTGGCCGCCTATGCCGATGACAAGGTGGCGCAATGGTCGCTGGGCTTGTTCTTTGCACGCATGCGGGAAGACGGCAGCCGTGCCTTTCCCGGTTTTGGCCTGGCCAATTACAAGAAAGCAGTACGCTGGCTGACCCAGGCTGGCGAGCGCGGGTTGGCATCGGCATGGTTTGCCTTGTCGCGGATTTATCTGAAGCCGGAATTTTCCCAGCGCAATCTGACTGATGCCCAGCATTACCTCGAGCGTGCCGCCGAAATGGGGAACGCCTTGGCGCAACTGGAATGCGGTAGCATCGCCTGGCGCAATCGCCGTGATGACCCTGCCAACGATGTGTGCGCTGTCTACTGGCTGCAAAAAGCGGCTGTGCAGAACAATGCCGCCGCCCGCGATCTGCTGGGCAAGATCGCGGACCGTCCCGCCCGCGCCGATTGGGCGGTCGAGGCCAGGCGTCACATGACGCGTGAATCGTTGCATGCCTATCCGCTTCTGGCAGCACGGCTGGAACTGGCGATCCTGTGCGGCCTGACGCGGCCGGAAGCCTTGCTGATCGACCTCGGGCAAGCCGACTGCGGTCATTGTCTGGTGGTCGACATCCGTCGCCACCATGCGCGCAGCAAGCGGCGCCTGATATCGATAGATACGGGCGCCCAACGGCAGGCGCTCGATCGCATCATGCGCCTGTTCGAGGATGTCGATTGCAGTTTGAGCGGACCGGAGGGCAACTACCGTCAGCGCATGTACCGGCTGAAAACAGCGCTGTCGCAGGTAAAGAATGAGCGCGGAGAAGAGGACGACCCGGCGCAAGAATCCTGACTTCGTACTGTCTTCGTCGGTGCGCCTTGCCAGCGGCGTTGTGTTAGCGGCTCTCAGTCCCGCACGGCAAATGCGCCGGCGGTCGCTAGCTCTTCCAGCAGCGCCACTGTCGCACAACCCGACACATCATAGGGATTGAGCACGCCGGCGCTGGAATACTTCAGCAGCAGCGAGCGGTTGAGCTTGTCCAGTCCGGCCTTGCCCATGGTCCAGGACGCATACTGGCGCACGCCGATCTCCTGGTAGCAGAGCAGCGTCATGTCCTTGTGGCGTTTGTCCTGCAGTAGACGCAGGTAAAGCCGGTTGACCTGGTCTCGCCCGCCCTCCAGCGCCTGCACGAACATATCGTCACCATGACATAGCACGCCGGTGATGCCGTTGGCAGGATTATGGCAGCGCGCCGTTGTCAGAATCGCATCGATCAGCGCGGGACTGATCGGTTCACAGGCACGGCTTGCATAGATGAGACGGACCAGCATGATGCCCCCTGTTCATGGTCGGACTGGTTTTGAATTCATTTCCTGATCAGCGCCAGAAACTCGCGCCGCAAATTGGCATTGCGCAGAAAAGACCCGCGCATGACGCTATTGATCATCTTCGACCCGATGTCCTTGACCCCGCGCCAGTGCATACAGAAATGATCGGCTTCCATCACGATGGCCAGACCATCCGGCTGTAATTTTTGCATCAACAGATCGGCTGCTTGCGACACCGCCTCTTCCTGGATTTGCGGACGGCACATGATCCATTCGATCAGGCGCGCATATTTGGACAGACCGATCAGGTTGGAATGCTCATTCGGCATCACACCGGCCCAGACCTTGCCCATGATTGGGCACAAATGATGCGAGCAGGCGCTGCGCACCGTGATCGGACCGATGACCGTCAGTTCGTTCAGGCGCTCGATGTTAGGAAATTCGGTCACCGGCGGTGGCGGCTGATAACGCCCGCGAAAGACTTCCTGCACATACATCCTGGCCACGCGCCTGGCGGTATCCTGCGTATTGTGATCGCTCTCGACGTCGATCACCAGGCTTTCCAGCACGTCAGCCAGCTTGGCCTGCACCTCGGCCTGCAAAGCCTCTAGTTCCCCATCCAAGATGAAGCCGGCAATATTGTCGTTAGCGTGAAAGCGCGCACCGGCAGCCTCGATGCGCGCGCGGATACGCGCTGACACCGGCTCGTCGTGCAAATTTGATGGTGCTTGGTCTGTTGCCATTGTGAAATAGTGCGCGATGACGCAATGCGAATGAAACGACCGCCATTATGCCCCGAAACCGCGCTGTCGAATGCCGGCTCATTCAGCCAGCAATTTCTCGATGTCGGCCAGCATCTCTTCGGGGCTGGTGGCCGGCGCGTAGCGCCCGAAAACGGTGCCGTCTTTGCGGACCAGGAATTTAGTGAAATTCCATTTGATCGCTTTGCTGCGCAGCAGGCCGGGCGCCTGGTTTTTCAGATAAGTAAACAGCGGATCGGCCTGATCGCCGTTGACATCGATCTTGGCGAATAGGGGAAAACTGACACCGTAGTTTTTTTCGCAAAAAGCACCGATTTCCGCGGCCGTTCCCGGTTCCTGCCCGCCGAACTGATTGCAGGGAAAGCCTAGCACTGCAAGCCCTTTGTCCCTGAACTGACGATAGATGTTTTCCAGGCCCATGTATTGCGGCGTGAAACCGCATTTGCTGGCAGTGTTGACGATCAGCAGCACCTTGCCGCGATAGGGTTCGAGCGAGGCCAGTGTGTTGTCGGGCAGTGCCGGACGCAAATCGTAAATAGAGCGCATGGTCACCTCGTCAGCATGGAATGGATGGGGAAGCATGCATGATAGCCGGAATAGTCTTCAGAACGTGTTTACAATTTCGCCGGGAGTCGTCCGGTTGTTTTGCAAACACGTTCTCAGTGCAGTGATTCCAGCGTCCGTGCCGCTGCGCGCGCCGTTGCCGGTGCGATCAGATCCTTGCGCAGCAATTCGGCCAGGCAATGGTCGAGCGTTTGCATGCCGACGCTGACAGCCGTTTGCATGACCGATACCATTTGCGCGACTTTACCTGCGCGGATCAGGTTACGGATGGCGGGCGTGCCGAGCATGATTTCGTGGGCAGCGATCCGGCTGTCGCCGCGTCTGCTTTTCAGCAGGATTTGCGACACCACGGCGCTGAGCGACTCCGATAGCATGTTGCGCGCCATGTCTTTTTCGTCACCCGGGAAAACATCGATGATGCGATCGATGCTCTTGGCTGCCGACGCGGTATGCAGTGTGGCCAGCACCAGATGACCGGTTTCAGCCGCGCTCAAGGCGAGACGAATGGTGTCGAGGTCACGCAGTTCACCGACCAGTATCACATCCGGATCTTCACGTAAGGCAGCGCGCAGGGCATTGGCGAAAGTGTGCGTATGCGCGCCGACGGCGCGCTGGCTGATCAGGCTTTTATCGGATCGATGAATGAATTCGATGGGGTCTTCCACGGTCAGGATATGTGCTGGACAATGTTCGTTGATATGCCGGACCATGGCCGCCAGTGTGGTCGATTTCCCCGATCCGGTAGGGCCGGTCACGAGGATCAGCCCCTGCCGCCGCAGTGCCAGTTCGGCCAGGATGGCGGGCGCGCCCAACTGCGTCAGGCTTGGGATGTCGTGCGGGATGGTGCGGATGACGGCCGCCGGACCGCGCAATTGATGAAAGGCATTGACGCGAAAGCGCGCCAGCCCTGCCATTTCGAAGGAAAAGTCGCATTCGAGATCGCGCTGGTAGGCATTTGCCTGGGCTTCGCCCATGACCGCATCGAGCATGGCGTCGATGTCCTGCGCTGCCAATGTCGGTAAATCGAGGCGGCGTATCTCGCCGTTGATGCGCAGCATGGGGGGCAAACCGGTGGAGAGATGCAGATCCGAGGCATGATTCTTGACCGAAAAGGTGAGCAGATCGGGAACGTTCATTTATAATTTCTTACCTGAAAATAGTGTTGTCCCTCCCCGAACCATAGGATTATGTCGTCAATCGTAATACAGTTGCAAGCCATCGGTATGGCGATTTTGGGGCAACGTCAGATGAGCAATGCATGATTGCCCATCATCAGTCATCTTTATGCTAAAAGAACGTACATAAAATTGCAGCAGCGCTTCGGCGTCACGACTGCAGCGCAGCCGGATGCCGCGCTGGTGCAATGATTGCTGACCCTGCCACGCCAGGTGACAGGCAGCATCTTCCCATCCTTTTCGATTCCATGTTTTCCTCTCTCCTGGATGTCTATATACTGCGCGCATGACCCGCATCGATTTTCACAGCAACGTCCCCAACAGATTCGCTTATGCCTGCCGCCTGGTGCGCAAGGCGCGCGCCGCGCAGTGCAGGATCGTGCTGTTCTGCAAGGATCGCAACGAACTGGCCCAGCTCGATCAGTTGCTGTGGACCTTTTCGGAGCAGGATTTTTTGCCGCATGTGCATGCCGGCGACCCACTGGCAGCGCAAACGCCGATCATCCTGAACGACAGTGAAACCGTCGTCTTGCCGCATTATCATGTGCTGATCAATCTGTCCGGCGACACACCGGAGCATTTCGCCCGCTTCGAGCGCATGATCGAGATCATTTCCCCGCACGAAGCCGACAAGACAGCCGGCCGCAACCGTTACCGCTCCTATCAGGAACTCGGCTATCCTCTGAGCCATTTCGTCGCAGACCAGCAAGTACTTTCATGAACCAGACAACCGACAACACTATCCCGCTTCTCACCGAAATCATCACCATGCCTGCCGCAGCGGAAACACCAGCGCTGACGGCTGCCCGGCTTCAGCAAATCCGCCGGGAGATTCAGGAAGATCTCATGCAGATGCTGCTGGCCCAAGCCGACAGCATGGCCGACACCTTCAAGACCCGCGTGCGCGCCAGCCTGGAACAGGCGTTGGCCGAAACGCAGGCGCCGGCGGAGAAACTGGCGAAGTTTGAAAATATCAAGTGTTAGTGGAAGTCACTTGATAAACGAAATCTGTATTTCTTCCTTTATTGATGAGCAAGGAGAATGTCGATGAAAGTTATCGTATTGGGAGCGGGCATCGTCGGTACGGCGTCGGCATGGTTTTTGAAGCATGACGGTCACGACGTGACCGTCATCGACCGCCAGCCCGGCGCCGCCCAGGAAACCAGTTTCGCCAACGGCTGCCAGATCTCGGTATCGCACGCCGAACCGTGGGCCAATCCCTCCACGCCGCTCAAAGTCCTGAAGTGGCTGGGCAAGGAAGACGCGCCGCTGCTGTACCGCTTCCGTCCCGAATGGCTGCAATGGAAATGGGCCTTCAGTTTCCTGCGCGAATGCACGCCTGCGCGTACCGATGCAAACATTCGCCAGATCGTCGCATTGTGCGAATACAGCCGCCAGACGCTGCGCGCCGTGCGCGCCGACACCGGCATCCAGTACGACCAATCGACCAAAGGCATCCTGCACTTCTATACCGAAGAAAAAGAATTCGAACTGTCGCTGCAGGCCGCTAGGCTCATGCGCGACCTCGGTTGCCCGCGCGACTCCATCAGCGCCGACGAAGTCGTCAGGATTGAACCGGCTCTGGCCGGGATCCGCGACAGGATCGTCGGCGGCGACTTCACCGCTACCGATGAATCGGGCGATGTCTACAAGCTGACTACCGGCCTGGCGCAAAAGGCAGCGGACGCCGGTGTCGATTTCCAGTACAACACCACCATCACGCGCCTGCTGACCGAAGGCGCCGGCGCTGCCGTCAAAGTCACTGGCGTCGAGGTCATCGATGACGCCGGGCGCCACAAGGTGTTGCGTGCCGACGCCTTCGTGGTCGCCATGGGCAGCTTCTCGGAGCCGCTGCTGCGTCCGCTGGGCATCAAGCTGATGCTGTATCCAGGTAAAGGGTATTCGGCTACTTACCAGGTCACCAATCCCGACGCGGCGCCGACTGTTTCGCTCACCGATGATGGTTACAAGCTGGTAGTCTCGCGTCTGGGCGACCGCCTGCGCGTAGCCGGCACCTGCGAGTTGAGCGGCTACACCCGCGAGCTGAACGACACCCGTTGCGCAGCCATCACCCACCGTACCCGCGAGCTGTTCCCAGATGGTTGCGATTATGACAATCCGGTGTACTGGGCCGGCCTGCGTCCGCTGACGCCGTCTAATATCCCGTATATCGGCAAGACCAGATTCAGCAAGCTGTTTCTCAACACCGGCCATGGCACGCTGGGCTGGACCATGGGCTGCGGCTCGGGACGCGCCATTGCAGAGATCATTGCCGGCCGTCAACCGGAAATCGACTTCGGCTTTACCGGCCTGCCGCGCAAGGCGCCAGGTAGGCTGGCAGCCCCTATCCGGACTGGATAGATCATCATGAGGACATTGCAATGAAGTGGATCATTGTCGGTATTTATCTTTTTTCCATCCTTTTCATCCATTTCCGCGGAAGGGTGCGACGCCCGTTTTTTCGGCAACTCTTCGACCATTCCTCGATCATGGCGCCGATCAATCTGTTCATGTATGCCTTTTCACGCGTGCCGGCGGTACCGTATCCGGCGATGAGGGATTTCCAGAACCTGCATCTGCTCGATGACAATTGGGAGATCATCAGAGCCGAAGCGATCAACCTGCAAAACATTGCCAAGATCAAAGCCGCCGAAAAAAACGACGACGCCGGCTTCAATTCTTTTTTCAAAGCCGGCTGGAAACGCTTCTATCTGAAGTGGTACGACGCCAGCCATCCGTCGGCTGAACAGTTCTGTCCCAGGACAGTGGAAATCCTGCGCGGCATTCCCTGCGTCAAGGCCGCCATGTTCGCCGAACTGGCGCCGGGCGGCACCCTCAATCCGCATCGCGATCCCTATGCCGGTTCGCTGCGCTATCACCTCGGCCTGGCTACGCCCAACGACGACCGTTGCTTCATCGAAGTCGATAGCCAGCGTTACAGCTGGCGCGACGGCAAGAGCGTGGTGTTCGACGAAACATTCGTCCACTGGGCGCAGAACGGCGCCGAAACAAACCGTATCATCCTGTTTTGCGACATCGAGCGGCCGTTGCGGTATCGCTGGACACAAGCCATCAATACATGGCTGGGCAAGACCATGATGACCGCTGCCAGCTCACCCAATGAAACCGGAGACCAGACTGGCCGCATCAATAAACTGTTCCGTTTCGTCTGGCTGGCCGGCCAATACCGCCGCAAGTTCAAGAACTGGAATCGCCACGTCTATCAAGCCCTCAAGTTTGGCCTGGTCGCCGCCGTGGTGCTGGCGATCATTTGGCTATGAGAATGGGAATCCACCGGGAATTCCGGAGGGATTACCACGGCATCGTGGGCAATCCGGCCTGTCTCCTACACTACCTCTTGAAAGGCAGAGGGGGATAGTAGAATTCATCGGGCGTGTTGCGTCAAGAAAACTTGCAGATACCTTGTCGCCTGTGCTAACTTTGCGCCTGCCAGTAATGGTACGGCGTAACCAGTCTGTCCGATGCGCCGTTCTGCGCTGGATGGCTTTAGAAACAGGCTGAAACTCGCTGTATTCAGCGCACCAAGGTGTATCCGGCTGACGCCGGGCCGCTCCCTTCTTCACAATGACGTATTGCCGCGCAGACGGTAATCTATCGTGTGTCTGTTCCGAAAACCGGTCCGGCAATGCGCCGCATACCAGTCATCTGTTTCGTCAACCATGGACCATAGGGGAAATATAACGCATGCATGCTGTTGAACAGTTTATCCAGGATCTTGCCGTGATCATGCTGATCGCCGGTATCGTCACTGTCGTATTCAACCGCCTCAAGCAGCCGGTGGTGCTTGGCTATATTGTGGCCGGCGTTATTATCGGAGCGCACACGCCGCCATTCAATCTGATCCAGGACGACAAGACGGTCCATATCCTGTCGGAACTGGGTGTGATCTTCCTGCTGTTTTCGCTGGGCCTGGAGTTCAGCCTGAAAAAGCTCGTCAAGGTCGGCGCCACGGCCGTCATTGGCGCCCTGGCGGAAATCATACTGATGATCTGGGTCGGCTACGAAATCGGCATCTACTTCGGCTGGAAAACCATGGATGCGGTCTTTCTCGGCGCCATGCTGGCGGTATCATCCACCACCATTATCGTCAAGGCGCTCGACGAACTGGGCATGAAACAGGAAAAATTCGCCCAGATCATTTTCGGCATCCTGATCGTCGAAGACATTCTTGCCATCGGTATGATCGCACTGCTGTCGGGGATCGCCACCAGCGGTTCGGTCGACTCTGGCGAAGTGTTCAACACCGTGGGCAAGCTGCTGCTGTTCATGGTGGTGTCACTAGTGGTCGGCATCCTGATCGTGCCGCGTCTGCTCAATTACGTTGCGCGCTTCAAGAGCAACGAAATGCTGCTGGTCACCGTGCTGGGCATCCTGTTCGGCTTTTGCCTGCTGGTGATGAAGCTGCAATATAGCGTCGCGCTGGGCGCCTTCCTGGTCGGCGCGGTGATGGCCGAGTCACGCCAGATTCACCGTATCGAACGCCTGATCGAATCGGTGCGCGACATGTTCAGCGCGATCTTTTTTGTCGCCATCGGCTTGCTGTTCGACCCGAACGTCCTGGCTCAATACTGGTTGCCGATCCTGGTGATCACGCTGGCGGTAGTGTTCGGCAAACTGTTGAGTTGCGGCATCGGCACGTTTCTGGCCGGCCATGGTGGCCGCACACCGATGCGCGTGGGTATGGGACTGGCGCAGATCGGCGAGTTCTCCTTCATTATTGCGGCATTGGGCGTCAGCCTGAAAGTCACCAGTGATTTTCTGTATCCCATCGTGGTGTCGGTATCGGCGGTGACGGCGTTGTTGACCCCATATCTGATCAAGGCGGCCGACCCCTTGTCGGCCAGGGCCGCGGATCTGGTGCCGCGACGGATTGCTGGCATTTTCGGTGTGTATCTGGACTGGCTAAAGCGCCTGCAGCCGCAGGGAGAGAAAGCCGAAATCAGCAAGATCGTTCGGCGCATCCTGGTGCAGGTGCTGATCAATATTGCTCTGGTGGTGGCGATTTTCCTGGCCGGCGCTTTTTTTGTCGATCATCTCGGCGGCTGGTTGTCTGCCTGGATCAACGACGTGCAGGTACGCAAAGCCGTGATCTGGGGTTGCGCCCTGGCATTATCGCTGCCGTTCCTGATCGCAATCTACCGCAAGATGCATGCATTGGCGATGTTGCTGGCCGAAGTCGGCGTCAAGCCGGAATTTGCCGGTGTGTATACCGCCGGTGTGCAGCGCGTGATCGCGGAAGTCGTTCCGGTGATGTCGATTCTCGGCATCATGCTGCTGATCTTCGCGTTGAGCACCAGCATTCTGCCGCCGCTCAACCTGCTGGTTTTCGTGCTGCTGGGCGAGGCCGGGCTGCTGTGGTTATTGTGGAGCAAACTGGTGAAGTTACACTCACGCCTGCAGATTGCCCTGCTGAAAACCCTGGACGAGAAGCCGGAAGATCCCCACTGATTTCACGCATGCGCACCGAATTCGTTTTTTGACTTTTTGCCATCATGACGCAAGACGAACTGAAACAGGCAGTAGCACGCGCTGCCATCGATTACGTGGTCGATGGCGGAGTCATCGGCGTCGGCACCGGCTCGACCGCCAATTTCTTCATCGATGAACTGGCAAAAATCAAGGATAGCATCGAGGGTGCGGTAGCCTCGTCGGAAACGACCGCCGCGCGCCTGCGCGGCCATGGTATCCGGGTATTCGATCTCGATGAGGTCGAAACCATGCCGGTCTACATCGACGGCGCCGATGAAATCAACCGTCAGGGCGCGATGATCAAGGGCGGCGGCGCAGCGCTGACGCGCGAAAAAATCGTCGCCTCGGCGGCGCAGAAATTCATCTGTATTGCCGATGCTTCCAAGCTGGTGGACGTGCTGGGCAGATTTCCGTTGCCGGTGGAAGTGATCCCGATGTCGGTCAGCGTGGTGGCGCGCAGGTTATCGGCGCTGGGGTGCGAAGCCAGGCTGCGCATGAAAGACGGCAAACCGCTGGTGACTGACAACGGCTGCCATATTCTCGATGCGACTGGTTTGCATATCACGGCGCCGGCTGGGATGGAAACAGCGATCAATGCCATCGCCGGCGTTGTGACGGTGGGCCTGTTCGCGCATCAGGGTGCAGATATCTGTTTGCTGAGCACACCGGAAGGCGTCAGGAAGCTGGAGTTCTGAGTCAGAGTTTCAGGCCATCTTTCCTAAATCAGTATGCAAAGGCATCAGGATCGCCTGTAAACCATCGGGCTAAGCCAGTCATAAACCTGAACGTGCCCGCCAGCCACGGTCACTACCACCGGCAACAGGCCGATGATGGGGGGTGACTGTAGTCACGGCATAGATAAAAATTCGGCGACCTCGCTGGCAACCCACTGCGCACGCACAGGGTTGGCGCGCAACCAAGCCGAGACTGCGTGGTCCCAGTCAGGCAATACGATCTTGCGCAACCGATGCGGCGCAGTGCTTTTTTCAATGGCGTCAATAACCTCAAAAGGAATAGCACTATTGATAATACGTTCCTTCGATTGATTGTTCTGAACACTTACCATCCCGACCGATTTTCCCGCAATGCCGCCAAAATCTGTCGATTTCAACGCATCATACTGACCAATTATTAGCATGAGATCGCCGTCAAACTCACGCAAGAAAGTCAATGATTGGGAGTCAAGAAACCCAAAGGGAATGGAAATGATTTCCTTGAAAGAATTTCCGAAACGCCTGTAATAGGCATCTTCCGAATAAAGTGCAGGACAAAACAGCACAATTTTTTTGACGTTTGCACGATGTACCTCTGCGATTTTTAGTGCGAGCGCAGCTCCTAAGCTGTGACCTAAAACGGCATGCAGTTTTGTGCCCAAGCGGCTAGAGTAGCGTAAGGCTTCCTGCATATTATTCCTAAGCGAAGTGTCCCCCAGTCCAATACCCGAAGCCGGGTTGTGACCAGACAGGTTAAAACTCAGGCTTGCAATCCCCAAGGTTTGCAAGGGATACAGGATCGCATTGAGCTTGGTGTAGTCCGACCGTGTGCCATGAATTGCCAGCAACTGCGGCAATTCTGCCTCCTGTCGCGCAGCTGGCAATACTCGACCTTCGAGCTGGTAGTCATCAAACTCTTCGGAAAAATAGCGTGCTGGCAGAGGTGGCACCTCGTCGAATTGCCATCGCGCTTGGAGCTTTGAGATAAACGTGAATACAGGAAAATTAACCACAATAGGATTAAATTGCTATCGATTTTCTAGACACTTCTGAGCCTCTGGAAGGACTGCTGCTCGAACTATAGTCAAAGACGTCGTGCCGCGCTGCTTCGCGCGTGGGATAGGTTTTCCGCTTGACCCGCTCCCGCTGCAACAACTGGAAGAAGCTCTCGGTCGGTTAAAAAAATCAATGCAGTGCGTTCGTGAATCGATCGCCGAACAGAATGGCGGACTAGGAATCAGCGCAGTTCATCGATAATTTTTTCCAGCCTGACGGCATCGGCGCAGAACAGGCGGATGCCTTCCGCGAGTTTTTCCGTTGCCATGGCGTCGTCGTTCAAGGACAGGCGAAACGCCTTTTCATCCAGCGAGATCTTTGTCATCTCAGCTGATAGTGCTGCTTCCCTGCTCAGTCTGCGCGCAACCGGCGCATCGCTTTCCGCCAGTTTTTGCAGCAGTTCCGGGCTGATGGTGAGCAGGTCGCAGCCGGCCAGTTCGACGATCTGCGCAGTGTTGCGAAAGCTCGCACCCATGACTTCGGTGGCATAGCCGAACTTGCGGTAGTAGGTGTAGATGCTACGTACCGATTGCACACCCGGATCGTTGGCGCCGCTGTATTCCTGTCCGGTGGATTTTTTGTACCAGTCGTAGATGCGGCCAACGAAGGGTGAGATCAGTTGCACCTTGGCTTCGGCGCAGGCGACCGCTTGTGGCAGCGCGAACAGCAACGTCATATTGCAATGGATGCCTTCCTTCTCCAGCACTTCGGCGGCGCGGATGCCTTCCCAGCTCGAAGCGATCTTGATCAGGATGCGTTCGCGTTGTATACCGGCGGCTTCATACAGATCGATCAGCGTGCGGCCCCTGGCAATGGTGCCTTCGGTATCGAAGGACAGACGCGCGTCGGTTTCGGTCGAAACGCGACCAGGAATGATCTTGAGGATCTCCAGACCGAAGGCGACCAGCAGGCGGTCGATGATATCGACGGTATGTTGCCTGGTATGCCCGCGCACGATCTTTTCCAGCAACGGTTGGTATTCATCCTTTTGTACAGCCTTGAGGATGAGCGACGGATTGGTGGTGGCGTCATGCGGCGCGAACGCCTTCATCGCCTGGAAGTCGCCGGTGTCGGCCACGATGGTGGTGTATTGCTTGAGCTGGTCTAACTGCGTCATGGCAATCTGTCCTGATGTAATGAAACAAATGACATTCTACGCAAGTTCTCTTGCGTCAGCGGATGGTGTCGAGCGATCGATCAGCGAAAGAACGAGTCGAACTGCATGTCGAATTCTTGCAGGGCTTTTTGCGCATTCTGCATCTTCGCGCGGAATTCCGGGCCGCGTCGCAGCGCCAGCCCAATCGCCAGAATGTCGATGACTACCAGATGCGCCAGGCGCGCGGAGATCGGCGTGTAGGGGTCGATATTGAAGCTCAGGTCGATCGGCACCAGTACCGTTGCCAGTTCGGCCAGCGGCGTGCCGCTCGGTCCCAGCACGATGATGTCGGCGCCGCCCTTGCGCGCCAGTTGCACGCTGCGCAGCAGTGCCGCATTACCGCCGCGCTGCGAAATTGCCACCACGGCGTCGCCGGGTTGGAGCAGGGATGCTGCAATACTGTGGATATGCGGGTCCGAGTAGGCGACGGTCGGCACGCCGGAGCGGAAAAATTTGTGCTGCGCATCATCGGCGACGATGCCTGAGGTGCCTTGACCATAGAATTCGATCTTGCTGGCGCGTATCAGCACATCGAGCGCGCGCTGGATGGCGTCGGGATCGAGGTGATTGCGCAAATCCAGCAGCGTATTGATCGAGCGGCTGCAAATCTTGTTGACCAGATCGGTGGCAAGATCGTCCTGTCCCAGCGATTCGTTGGCGCCGGGCAAGGCCAGCGCCAGACTTTGCGCCAGTTTCAGCTTGAAGTCATGCCAGCCTTCGTGGCCGATGGTGCGGCAGAAGCGGATCACGGTCGGTTCCGAGACGCCGGCATTTCCGGCCAGCGCCGTCAGGTTTTCCTGAAGCGCCAGCTGAGGATTGGCCAGAATGGCGGCAGCAACCTTTTTTTCCGACTTGGAAAGCGAGTCGATATGCGTGCGGATGGCGTCGAGTAGCATGAACAGGTCTTTACACTTCCGGCAAGGCTTCTTCGCGCCATTGCAAGCCGTCGCGGCCGATCAGCGCGCTTGCCGCCGCCGGTCCCCAGGTGCCGGCGTGATAGGGAAGCGGATCGGTTTCTTCCTGTTCCCAATGTTCGAGGATGGGTTCGACCCATTCCCATGCCGTTTCCAGTTCGTCGCTGCGCATGAACAGCGTCAACTGGCCGCGCAGCACATCGAGTAGCAGGCGCTCGTAGGCTTCCATACGCGGCATCCTGAATCTTTCGCGGAAATCCAGTTCCAGTTCGACCGGTTTCAGGCGCATGCCGTCTCCCGGCGTTTTAGCCATCAGATTCATGTGCAGGCCTTCGTCGGGTTGCAGACGGATCACCAGACAGTTCGGGCTATCGTTGTTGTTGTTGACGAAGATGGAGTGCGGCACGCTCTTGAAGCGCACCACGATTTCCGCCAGCTGGTCGGCCATGCGCTTGCCGGTGCGCAGATAGAACGGCACGCCGGCCCAGCGCCAGGTATCGATTTCCGCCTTGATTGCGACGAAGGTCTCGGTGCGGGAATCGGGATTGGCGTCTTCTTCCTGGCAATAGCCCGGCACCGGGACGCCATCGACATGGCCGGCGCGGTACTGGCCGCGCACGACGTTCATTGCCAGCGTGGCCGGGGTGAAACGCTTGAGAGAGCGCAGCACTTTCAGCTTTTCATCGCGCACGGAGTCAGCAGAGTTGGAGACGGGCGGCTCCATGGCGACGATGCACAGCAATTGCAGCAAATGATTTTGCAGCATGTCGCGCAAGGCGCCTGAGGTGTCGTAATAGTCGAAGCGGCCGCCCACGCCGAGTTCTTCGGCGATGGTGATCTGCACGTCGGAAATCCATTCACGGCGCCACAGCGGTTCGAACAGCACGTTGCCGAAGCGTAGCGCCAGCAGGTTTTGCACCGCTTCCTTACCGAGATAATGGTCGATGCGGAAAATCTGCGATTCACTGAAATAGCGGCCGACCTGGGTGTTGATATCCCTGGCGCTTTCGAGATCGTGGCCCAGCGGTTTTTCCAGCACCACGCGCGCATTCGGCGTGGCCAGTCCGGCTTGCGACAGATTGTCGCAGATCATCGAAAACAGGGTCGGCGGCGTCGCCAGATAGAACACATGCGAAATCGCCGGATCGTCGCGTAAGGCGGCGCTGAGATGTTGATAGGAGGCCGGTTTCCTGGCATCGAGCGAAACATACTGGATGCGCTTGCAGAAGCGCTGCCAGATCCCGGCATCCATGGTCACGCTGCTGATGTGGGATGTGGCATTCTGCTCGACGATGCGCAGAAAATCTTCCCTGCTCTTGTTGTCGCGACCGATGCAGATGATGCGCGCCGTCGGCGCCAGATCGTCGGTGCGGTCGCGCGCATACAGCGCAGGCAACAGCTTGCGCATCGCCAGGTCGCCGCTGCCGCCGAATAAAACCAGGTCAAAATCGGAAATAGCCATAGCAGTCTTCTCGTCTCGGTCAGTGGTTCGCTTGGTCAGCGCGGTGTGTCAGGACAGCGCCTGTTTCGCCAGCGCAATCAGGGCATTGGTGGAGCTGTCGTGCCGTAGCGGCATGGCGTCGCCGGCCAGCTCCGATTGTATGGTTCCGGCCAGCGCTTTGCCCAGTTCGACACCCCATTGATCAAAGCTGTTGATGCCCCAGATCACGCCCTGCACGAAGGTCTTGTGCTCATACAGGGCAATCAGCGCGCCCAGCGTGGCCGGGGTCAGCGCATCGAGCAGCAGGGTATTGCTCGGGCGATTGCCGTCGAAGGTTTTGTGCGGCAGTAGGAAATCGATTTTTTCTGCGTCCAGCCCCTGTTTCTGCAAATCGTCGCGCACTTCTTCGGACTGCTTGCCGCGCATGAGGGCTTCCGACTGCGCGAAGCAATGCGCCAGCAGCACGGCATGATGGTCGGGCAGCGCATGCGCGGGTTTGAGTGCGGCGATGAAATCGATCGGCGTGATGTTGGTGCCTTGATGCAGCAACTGGAAGAAAGCATGCTGACCGTTGCTGCCGACATCACCCCAGAGGACAGGACAGGTCGCCACGCTGACGGCACTGCCGGCGCGCGTGATGTGTTTGCCGTTGCTCTCCATGTCCAGTTGTTGCAGGTAAGCAGGGAAGTGACGCAGGTCGTGATGATACGCTGCGATCGACAGCGCTGCGCTGTTGAAGAAATTGCGGTTCCAGATGCCGATCAGCGCCAGGATGGTAGGCATGTTCCGCTCCAGCGGCGCTGTGCAGAAATGCTGATCCATGGCATGTGCGCCGGCCAGCAATTCGCGGAAATGCCGGAAGCCGACCGCCAGCGCAATCGACAGGCCGATCGACGACCACATCGAATAGCGTCCGCCGACCCAGTCCCAGAATGGAAACATATTATCGGGATCGATGCCGAAGGCGCGCACCGCAGCGGTGCTGGTCGATACCGCGACGAAATGCCGGGCCAGATCCGCTTCGTCCGCGCGCGTGAGAAACCAGCTGCGCGCCGATCGCGCATTGATCATGGTTTCCTGCGTGGTGAAGGTTTTGGAGGCAACGATGAACAGAGTGGTGTCGGCATCGATCCGTTGCAGCACTGCATCGAGGTCATGACCATCGACATTGGAGACGAAGTGCATCTTCAGGCGCGGATGGCTGAAGGCGCGCAGTGCGGCGCAGGCCATTTGCGGACCGAGATGCGAGCCGCCGATGCCGATATTCACGATATCGGTGATCGGCCTGCCACTGCGTCCCAGCCATTGGCCGTCGCGTACGCGCTCCACGAAGGCATGCATGCGATCCAGGACGACATGCACGTTGGCGTCGATGTTCTGTCCATCGACCAGCAGGCATTGTCCGCGCGGTGCGCGCAAGGCCGTGTGCAGGACAGCGCGATGTTCGGTGAAATTGATTTTGTCACCCCTGAACATGGCGGCGCGCTGTGTTTCGACGCCGCGCTCGCGGGCTAACTCAAACAGCAGCTTGAGCGTGGTATCGTCGATGCGATTCTTGGAGTAATCCAGCAGAATGCCCGCAGCTTTGGTGTTCATGCGATCGAAGCGCCGGGCATCGGCGGCAAACAGGTCACGCATATGACGCTTGCGCACATCGGCATGGTGAGACAACAGCGCCCGGAAAGCTGCGGTCGCTGTGAGTGCTGTGTACGGCATATTCTGCATTCCCGGCTGAGGTTGAACATGTGAAACAATATACATGATTTACTGATTTTATGGTAATTTCACTACAGTATAAATGGGTAAAACCCTATGAAATAGAAACAGGTGAGCGAAGATATTTTGCTTGAAGTTTTGTAATAAAATTACAGTTTTCTAACGTCATCAGGAACTCGGCATGTCTCTCCACGCTACCCTGGCCAGTGTCACGCGCCGCATTGCCGAACGCAGTCGGCCTTATCGTTCCGCCTATCTCGCGCGCCTTGATGCGGCGCGTCATGGCGGCGTGCAGCGCAGCGCGCTGTCATGCACCAATCTGGCGCATGGCTTTGCCGCCTTCCCTACCAACGACAAACTGAAACTCAAACAGGATCGCGCACCGTCGGTGGCCATCGTCTCGTCCTACAATGACATGCTGTCGGCGCATCAGCCTTTCGAAGGTTTTCCGCGCATCATCAGGGATGCCATCCGCGCAGACGGCGGCGTGGCGCAATTCGCCGGCGGCGTGCCGGCCATGTGCGATGGTATTACGCAAGGCCAGACCGGCATGGAACTGTCGCTGTTCTCGCGCGACACTATCGCCATGGGTACGGCAATCGCGTTATCGCACAATATGTTCGATAGCGCGCTGTACCTGGGCGTGTGCGACAAGATCGTGCCGGGCCTGCTGATTGGCGCCTTGCATTTCGGCCACATTCCTGCGGTATTCGTTCCTGCCGGTCCGATGACTAGCGGCATGAGCAACGGCGAAAAACTCAAGATCCGTCAGCGCTATGCCGAAGGCAAGATCGGTCGCGCCGAGTTGCTGGAGGCCGAAGCGCAGTCTTATCACGACGCCGGCACCTGCACCTTTTACGGCACTGCCAACAGTAACCAGATGCTGATGGAAGCGATGGGCCTGCATCTGCCGGGATCCGCTTTCATCACGCCGAATACGCCGCTGCGCGACGCGCTGACTGCTGCCGCGGCCAGGCAAGCGCTCAGGATCACCGCGCAAGGTGCGCAATACACGCCGGTCGGCCGCCTGGTCGATGAAAAATCCATCGTCAACGCCATCGTCGCCTTACTGGCGACCGGCGGTTCCACCAATCACACACTGCACCTGGTGGCGATCGCCAAGGCTGCCGGCCTGGTGATCGACTGGGACGATTTCTCCAGACTGTCATCGGTGGTGCCGCTGGTCACGCGCATCTATCCGAACGGCAGCGCTGACGTCAACCACTTCCACGCCGCAGGCGGCACCGGTTTCGTCCTGCGCGAATTGCTCGATGCCGGTTTGATGCATGACGACGTCATGACCATTCTCGGTCACGGCTTGCGCGCCCACTGCGCCGAGCCGCTGCTGGAAGACGGCAAGGTAGTCTGGAAAGAGGCGTCGCAAAACAGCGGCGATGAAACCGTGCTGCGTCCAGCGACCCATCCATTCTCGGCGGACGGCGGACTCAAGCTGCTGCAAGGCAATCTGGGGCGCTCGGTCATCAAGGTTTCCGCAGTCCAGCAAGCGCATCGCGCAGTGCAGGCGCCGGCCATCGTCTTTCATTCACAGGAAGCTTTCATGCAGGCTTTCAAAGCCGGTGAACTCGACCGGGATTTTGTCGCCGTGCTGAGCTTTCAGGGACCGCGCGCCAACGGCATGCCGGAACTGCACGCATTGACGCCGGCGCTGGGCATACTGCAAGACAGGGGACGTCATGTGGCGCTGGTCACTGATGGCCGTATGTCAGGCGCTTCGGGCAAGGTGCCGGCGGCGATCCACGTGACGCCGGAAGTCTTGGCCGGCGGTGCTTTGGGTTGTGTGCGCACCGGCGATATGATCCGTCTGGATACCGATGCCGGTATTCTGGAAGCGCTGGTGCCGGCAGCCGAATGGGCCGCGCGCGCATCGGAAATGATCGACCTGTCAGGTAACCAGACCGGCATGGGGCGTGAACTGTTCCGTGTTTTCCGCGCATCGGTGAGCACGGCGGAAGAGGGTGGCGCCAGTTTCGGTTTACCCCTTCCGCTGGAAAACGAGAAAGCGACAGTATGAAAAACCTTCTGGAAATCATGTGTATCTCGGCGGTCATTCCTGTGATCGTCATCGATAAACCGGAACATGCCGTGCCGCTGGCCAGGGCGCTGGTGGCGGGTGGCATCCGCGTACTCGAAGTGACCTTGCGCACCAGGCATGGCCTGCCGGCGATGTGCGCCATTGCTGAACAGGTG
>JBAPMF010000023.1:0-2883 GCA_049278475.1 Herbaspirillum sp.
GCCGATGGCGCTCGCCGTCAGCAGAAAGTCGATGATGCCGTCGTCCGAGGCGCCGGGAATGAAGCGTTCATAGTAGTGCATCACTGCCGGCACGACGCCTGCCGCGCCGTTGGTCGGCGCGGTGACGACGCGGCCGGCGGCGGCGTTCTCCTCGTTGACTGCCATCGCAAACGCGTTGACCCAGTCCATCGCCGTCAACGGGTCTTGAGCGTCAGTGTTGCGCTCGCGCGCGCGCAGTTCCCGATACAGCTCGGGCGCGCGGCGGCGAATGCGCAAGCGGCCTGGCAGGTGGTCGGCAGCTTGCGGATTACCGATGCCGAAGCCGCGTTGCACGCACTGTTTCATCACCTGCCAGATGCGCAGCAGTCCTTGCCGCACCTCGCTTTCCGGGCGCCGCAGGGATTCATTGGCGAGCATCAGCGCGGCGATCGACAGGCCGCTGGCCTGCGCCTGCGCCAGCAGTTCATGGCCTGTGCGAAATGGGTGGGGCCATGCATAGCCAGTGTCCTGGTCCGGCCCGGCAGCAGCGTCTTCGATGATAAAACCGCCGCCGACCGAGAAATAGGATTTGTCCGCCAGTGTCGCCCCATCGCGCGTCAGCGCGGTGAAGCGCATCGCGTTGGGGTGCTGCGGCAAGGAGACGTGGCCGAGGAAGGCGATGTCGCGCTCACGGTCGAAAGCGATAGCCTGACGGCCAAGCAGCATCAGTTGCCCCGAGCGGCGCAGCATGTCCAGACGAGGCTGCACGGTGTCCGGCTCGACCGTATCGGGCGCGTCGCCCAGCAGGCCGAGGATGATGCCCTGATCCGTCGCATGACCGCGTCCGGTGGCGCCGAGCGAACCATAGAGATCGATCCGGAGCCGTGCCGTATCGGTCAGCAGTCCATCGCATTCCAGTGTCTGCGCGAACAGGAGCGCCGCGCGCATCGGTCCCACTGTGTGCGAACTTGATGGTCCGATGCCGATCTTGAAAATATCGAAGGCCGAGAGCATCAGGTATCCATCATGCGGCGAGCTGCTGCTTCACGAGCGCTACCCAATAGGCGGCGCCGAGCGGCAGGATGGCATCGTTGAAGTCGTAATACGGGTTGTGTACCGGCGGATCGTTCTCGCCTTCGCCTGCGCCGATGCCGATGTAAGCGCCGGGGCGCTGTTGCAGCATGAAGGAGAAATCTTCCGAACCCATCATGGGCTTGATGCCGGCATCGACCTGCTCGCTGCCGACCAGACTCGTGGCGGCGGCTACTGCGGCGGCTGTCTCGCTTGCTGTATTGACGACACCGGGGTAACCGCGCCGGTAGTCGATCTCTATCCTGGCCCCGCCCGTCTGGGCGACGCCGGCGCAGATCTGGTCCATCATGGTTTCGACCTTGTCCTGGATCGCCGCATCGAGCGTGCGCACGGTGCCGCGCAGCACGACGTTTTCGGGGATCACGTTCCAGGTGTCGCCGCCATGGATCTGCGTGACGCTGACCACGGCCGATTCGGTCGCGGCAGTACGGCGGCTGACGATGGTTTGCAGCGCATTGACGAGTTGCGCCGCAATGACGACCGGATCGATGCCGGTATCAGGCAACGCGCCATGGCAACCCTTGCCGGTGATGCGGATCTCGAAGGTATCGAGGTAGGCGCTCATCGTGCCGGTGCGGATGCCGAACCTGCCGCGCGGCAGGTTTGGGAAGTTGTGCATGCCGTAGACGGCATTGGCCGGGAACAGATCGAACAGGCCATCTTCCACCATCTTGCGGCCGCCGCCCTCATTCTCTTCGGCCGGCTGGAAAATGAAATACACCGTCCCTCTGAACGGCTTGTGGCGCGACAAGTGTTCCGCCGCGCCGAGCAGCATGGCGGTGTGGCCGTCGTGGCCGCAGCCGTGCATCTTGCCGTCACAGGTCGATCTGTGCGCGTGGCTGCCGAGTTCCTGCATGTTGAGGGCATCGAGGTCGGCGCGCAAGGCGATGCTGGGGCCGTCGCCGTTCTTGAGGGTGCCGACCACGCCGGTGCCGCCGAGTCCGCGATGCACAGCGATGCCCATCGCTTCAAGGGCCTGCGCGACGATGTTGGCCGTGCGGTGTTCCTCGAAAGCGGTTTCCGGATGAGCGTGGATATCGCGGCGCCAGGCCAGCATGCGGGCGCGAGTGTCTGCGGCAATGTCAGGGTCAGGATACATGCGGTTCTCCATGAGTGTTTTGTCAGGTTTGCGGGATCAATGGAACAATTCGGCGATCAATGTTGCGCCGAGGAAGGTGCCGGCAGTGGCCATCAGGGAGACGAGCACGATACGCCAGCCCAGTTGCCGGAAGAGCGGCAGATCTTTGGCGACCGAGAAGCCGGCCAGGGCCAGCACCGGTGTGGTGAAGGCGAGGAAGTTGAGTTGATCGGTCAAGGCGATGATTGTGTCGGAGAAGGGGAACAGGCCTGGAACGCCGACTGCCGTGGTGATGATGGACAGTACGAGGATGGAGGGCATTTTCGGCATCCAGTACTTGGCGATTTCGACGATCGCGACAATGACGATGATGATCGCCGCGCCGGTCAGCGACTGCATCGGCGCTACCTTGAACGAAAGCCAGTTGCCGATCATCACCCCCGCAGTGATCAGCATCCACGAGATGGCTTTGTCGGCCAGTGACAGTTCTTGTATTTCGCTGTTGGCGTTGGTTGTTGCCGCCGTCTCGATCAGTTTGCGTTTCGAGAAGCGTCCCAGCACCGGCTCTAACCTGTCATAAAGCCAGGAGGCGGCCGGCAGCGACAGGAACAGCGTAAAGTAAAAACCGACTACTACGGTCAGCAGGTTCGATGCTGCCGCAATGGCGGTCAGCTCGTGCGCCATGGCGGCTGGCTGCTGCGCGGCGATGGCGCCGATGGCGGCCGCCATCAGGC
>JBAPMF010000024.1:0-6230 GCA_049278475.1 Herbaspirillum sp.
AATATCGCCGTCATGGCCGCCGCCGGACTCACTGCTTTTGCGCTGGAAGCCGCGCCGCGCACCACGCGCGCGCAATCGATGGACGTGCTGTCGTCGCAAGCCAATATCGCCGGCTACAAGGCCGTACTCATGGCCGCGAATACCTATCAACGCTTCATGCCTATGCTGATGACTGCCGCCGGCACCGTCAAGGCTGCGCGCATGCTGATCATGGGCGCCGGCGTGGCCGGTTTGCAGGCGATTGCCACCGCCAGGCGTCTGGGCGCGTCGATCGAGGCCTCCGACGTGCGCCCCGCGGTCAAGGAGCAGGTTGAGTCGTTGGGCGCCAAATTCCTCGATGTGCCTTTCATCACCGACGAAGAAAAAGAAATCGCTCAAGGCGTTGGCGGCTATGCCCGTCCGATGCCAGACGACTGGATGCGGCGTCAGGCTGCACTGGTGCATGAGCGCGCCAGGCAGGCCGACATCATCATCACGACTGCCCTGATTCCAGGCCGCAAGGCGCCGGTACTGATTGGTGAAGAGACCGTCAAGGCCATGAAGCCCGGCTCGGTCATTCTCGACATGGCCGTCGATCAGGGCGGCAACTGTCCGCTGTCCGAATCCGGCAAGACCGTGATCAGACATGGCGTCCACATCATTGGCGCAGGCAATCTGGCGGCGCTGGTAGCGGCGGATGCTTCGGCATTGTACGCGCGCAACGTGCTCGATTTTCTCAAGCTCATCGTCGATGCCGAAGGCAGGCTGGCGATCGATCGTGCAGATGACATCGTCGCCGCGACCCTGTTGTGCGCGGGCGGCGAAGTGCTGCGTCAATAAGAACATTTGGCAAGACAGAGAAAATATATGGAAGTCAGTCACACCATCACCAATCTGATCATCTTCGTGCTGGCGATCTACGTCGGCTATCACGTAGTCTGGACCGTGACGCCCGCATTGCATACACCGCTCATGGCGGTCACCAATGCGATCTCGGCGATCATCATCATCGGCGCCATGCTGGCCGCCGGCCTGACCGAAGGACTGACCGGCCGCGTCGCCGGCACACTGGCCGTGGCGCTGGCGGCGGTCAATGTTTTCGGCGGCTTCATGGTCACGCGGCGCATGCTGGAGATGTTCCGGAAAAAAGAAGCCAAAACCAGGGCAGACAAGGCGGGAACATGAGCATGAATCTGGTCACCCTGCTGTATCTGATCGCCTCGATCTGTTTCATCCAGGCGCTCAAAGGTTTGTCACATCCCTCGACGGCGCGCCGCGGCAACGCCTTCGGCATCGCCGGCATGGTCATTGCGGTATTGACGACCCTCGCACTCATCATCAAGCTCAAGGGCGGCGTGCCGGATTCCGGCATTGGCTTCTGGCTGATCGCCGTCGGTGTGGCGACTGGCGGCGGCATTGGCGCGTATCTGGCCAGGAATGTCGAAATGACCAGGATGCCTGAACTGGTCGCGGCGATGCATTCACTGATCGGTATGGCGGCAGTGTGTATTGCCATCGCCGCTGTGGCTGAGCCGTGGGCATTCGATATCGCGGCGCGTGGCGCAGCGATTCCGATGGGCAATCGCATCGAGCTATTCATCGGCACCTTCGTCGGCGCCATCACCTTCTCCGGATCGGTCATCGCGTTCGGCAAACTTTCCGGTAAATACCGCTTGCGCCTGTTCCAGGGCGCGCCGGTGAGCTTCTCCGGCCAGCACATGCTGAATCTGCTGCTGGCCATCGCAATGATAGTTTCCGGCATCATTTTCGCGCTGACCCAGCACTGGTCGCCGTTTCTCATCATGACCGCGATTGCTTTCGTGCTGGGCGTGTTGATCATCATCCCGATCGGCGGCGCCGACATGCCGGTGGTGGTGTCGATGCTCAACAGCTATTCCGGCTGGGCAGCGGCGGGCATCGGTTTTTCGCTGAACAACGCGATGCTGATCATTGCCGGCTCGCTGGTCGGATCGAGCGGCGCGATTCTGTCGTACATCATGTGCCGCGCGATGAATCGTTCATTCTTCAATGTCATTCTTGGTGGTTTCGGCGGCGGCGGCGCAGCGGCAGCCAGCGCCAGCAGCGCACAGGCGCAACGCAGCGTCAAGTCAGGTTCGGCGGATGATGCGGCCTTCCTGATGAGCAATGCGGAAACCGTGATCATCGTTCCGGGTTATGGTCTGGCGGTAGCACGCGCGCAGCATGCCTTGAAGGAATTGACCGAGAAGCTGACCCGCAATGGCGTGACCGTGAAGTACGCGATCCACCCGGTCGCCGGACGGATGCCGGGCCACATGAATGTGTTGCTGGCGGAAGCGGAAGTGCCTTACGACCAGGTATTTGAAATGGAAGACATCAACAGCGAGTTCGGCCAGGCCGACGTGGCGCTGGTGTTAGGCGCCAATGACGTGGTCAATCCGGCTGCCAAGAATCCGGAGTCACCGATTGCCGGTATGCCGATTCTGGAGGTTTACAAAGCCAGGACGGTCATCGTCAACAAGCGTTCCATGGCTTCCGGTTACGCCGGGCTGGACAATGAACTGTTTTATATGGACAAGACCATGATGGTGTTTGGCGACGCCAAGAAAATCATCGAAGACATGGTCAAGGCGGTCGATTGAGTCATCTTGTCCTGTAAATCCGGCAGTGATCCTGCAGGTCTTTCCTGTCTGTGCAAAATCGTTATCTGGCGACAACATCTTTCAACACCAGAAACCTGCTGGCAAGAGTGCCTGGCATGGTACGCACCGTGTATCATGACGAAGTCATTGAAAGGGGATGAAGATCATGATCGACAAATCCAAAATCAGTAAGGATCTACCGTTGGCCAAGCGGACAGGCAAGATAGCATCCGCATCGATGAACCTGTCGGACCCAGCAGCCAGAAAGCGGGTGGCGAACACAGCGAAGCGTGTGATCAAGACGCATAGCAAGGTAATCAAGGCACTCGCAAAACGGTGATCGACGCTGCGATGGTTGTTGAGATCCACGATCTCATTTTGAGTACCGAGCCAGGATTGGCCGGTGGCTATGGGCAGGGGCCGGTTGAGGGCGCTTTGGCGAGAGTGGAGAACAGGAGGGTACACCAAGGCCTCGATGATATCTTCGAGATTGCCGCCATGTACGCCGTTGCGATCGCTCGGGGACACGTTTTCAATGATGCGAATAAGCGTACTGCTTTGGTCACGGCGTTGACCTATTTGGCATTGCAAGATGTGGAGTTAGCTCGCGATCCGTCCCTGGAAGAGATCATGGTGCGGGTCGCTGAAGGCGAACTGGACGTCGATGGTTTGGCCCTGGTGTTCTATTCGATGGCAAAGAACGAAGGTCTTGTTGATTGAGGAAGGGACGTTGGCGTCCGCCATGAAACATCGGTCATCTTCCAACACTGAAAATACCTTTCACGGCTGATCTCAACGCCAGCCGAACATCATGCGTTCCGCCAGCAGGCGTTTGACGGGTGGCATGATGTCGATCAGCCCCAGCGACGCACCAAGCAATGTTTGCGCTTTAGTCGTCATACATGAGTATCGACCGGATACGGTCCAAGAAAGCGCACACCGTTGAAGTGGATCAGGTGTGACGGAGCATCGGCCACCCACACTTCTGTCTCCCATGCGATTTCGCCAAGGTAGCGGCCCATGACGACCCTGTTCTGGAAGGCTGTCACATAGACCAGTCCGGCGGTCGACTTGGCAAACAGCTTCGCCAGTTCGGCATGTCGTTTGCCATCGACCGGACCATGACTGGTAACGGATTCAATCAAAAGCAGCCAGTCTTTCGCGGTATAGTGCAACATCACGTCGGGCATCTTGCCGTGTGAGTCCACATCGACGCCCAAGCTGGCCAATAAGGGAGCATCGAAGTAACCACATTTATCACCTGTGTCGCCGGCATAGACCAGCACGCTACCCGGCGCGAAGCGCGGAGCAAAGTCCTCAATGATGGCCCGGATCAGCTCGCTGTGTTCGCCGGGGCTGAGAGTGATTTGCCGGCCTGGTACAATTTCGACCGGGATGCGGTTCTGCTCTCTTTCCTTGGCGTAGCGGGCCACCAGCGTTTCTCTTTCGGCCAAATACGCAGTTAGGCTGTCATGCCATGCTGGAGTACCGAAGGTGCGCAGCAAAGCTAGCGCGGCAGGCTCGATCTGATAGACTGCCTTCGGACTATTCACCGGCCGGTCGGCCTTGTCCGGGTTATAGAGGGACACGCCGGCATCGCAGAATTGGTGCATGGACTGACGGCGGAACGTCTCGCGAGTGTTGGGCGCGTATTCCTTGCCGAAGTGCTCGCGCGCCCAATCCATGATAGGCGTAATTCCGATTAACGGGTTTTCCGCATCGGCCCATGCTTTGCCTGGTGTCAGGTTCAGCAGGGCCAGCAGGCATAGGGCGGAACGCTCGTTCTGTTGTGCCCGCGGCAGACCCAGGGAAACGATGATCTGCTGCGCAGCCTCGATGTAGTCGTCTTTGTCATTCATGCGGCGAGAGTTCCCAACCTGGCGTCGATCTGGTCTTGCGTGAGCGCTCCTTGACCAACTGCCCACTCACCAAGCTGGATCAGGGCGTCACGGCTCGGATATTTCATCAGCTTGAGATCAGTCGCATTTACTTGGGTGTGGCCGTTGAAGCGCCGGAAATGTTCGTCTACTGCGGTCGTGTTCAGGAATACGGCCAGTCCACGGGCCAGCGCCTCGGGCAAGCCACGTTTGTTCTCGTGGAACAGATTCAGGTGGTTCTCGAAACCCAGCACCGGCGCGTCGCCGAATGCCACCGGTTCAAGTACACTCGCCACGATCCGGCGCTTTTCTTCCTTGGACGAGAAGCGACGCACCACACAGTAGAAGCCGCTCGGGTACAGCCATTTTTCCGTGTCGGCATTGCGTTCGATAGCATTCGGCTTCTTCATCCCTTCGATGGGCCACGTAGTGCCGCTGCTGCTAAAATGACCGGGATACAACAAAGGCACAGTGTTCTTCCCCGGCATGTCGCGCAGGTGCTCTTTCAGTCGGAAATCGACTACTGGCCCGGTCGATACTTTGACGCCCAGGTCGGCCAGCACATAGCGGATTGTCGAGGATGACTCGATGGCGTTTTTCTCCGGGGACGTAGGGACGTGAATAAACCGCTCCGGGTCATCCGGGAACACGATCCGGTCGAATGGGTGTTCATGGGTCACAAGGTCGGTGAAGGTGTCATCGGTTGATGTTGAAACCGTCACCGGTCCCTGCTGACCGTCCCGTTCCAGGCGGATGATGATGTTCTCTTGCAGAACATCATCATCCTTGAATGCCTTGTTACGCGATTCGAACAGGTGCATGTGGCGAATGGCCGCACGCTCGAGGATGAAATCGCGGAATGGCCTATAGTACGGCCCATTGCAGAAGCTGCGCGGGATGATGGCTACGATCTGCCCATTTGGCGCTGCCTGGGTGACTGCCAGCGCCACGAAGGCGCTATACAGGTTCACCGTCTCGATGCCGACACGACGCAGGGCCAGCCGGTGTGCGGAACTGCTATTGATTTTCTTATAGGGCGGATTGAGGATGGCGTGCGTGTAGCCCGAGGTTTGCTTCGCGGTGAACAGATCGTCAGCGGTCGCCAGCTCGATGTAATCGCCCGCGATGATCCGGGGAGTCACGCCTTGGTATCCAGCCAAGTGTTGCGTAAGGTAATCGTGTAAGTTGTCGTCGATTTCGTAGGCAGTCGCGTCGACAGCGCCAAAACTAAAGCCACCCGTTACCCAGCGGTCGAGAAAGGCGCAGGACAGCGCACCAACGCCCGCGCCGGCATCCAATAGGCGGCAGGTCTGCAAAGTACTGATCGGGAACAGGGACGCCATGAAGCGGGCCACGCTCGAAGGTGTCATGAACTGGCCGAACTCAGATTTATGCTTTTGAGTAGTGTACGGCGCAACCATCCGGCGCACGGTGTCTGCCTTGTTAAGCTGTTGCAGCATTTCCGCTCCTCGGCGTAGTCGGCATGATGATGCCGACTACGCGGGCATATTCTATGTGTTGACTCATGGTCGATACCGCGACATTGAAAAATTGACGGGTATGTTAACATCGTAAGGGCTTGCAGTCACGCGAAAATCCAAGCATTGCAGGCTGTGCAGAAAACCACCGTTTTATGGACAACCTTCCCGGGTGATACGGCTGATCTCAACGCCAGCCGAACATCATGCGTTCCGCCAGCAGGCGTTTGACGGGTGGCATGATGTCGATCAGCCCCAGCGACGCACCAAGCAAT
>JBAPMF010000025.1:0-17691 GCA_049278475.1 Herbaspirillum sp.
GGCTTGGGAGCGGTCATCGGTAACGTCTGGTCCGCGCGTATGGAAAACCAGAAGCGCGCGATGGAGCAGGCGGCGCAGGGTACTGGCATGCAAGTCTCGCAGACGCAGGACAATCGTCTGAAGTTGGAAATTCCAAGCGATATTTCTTTCGATAGCGGCCGCGCCGACATCAAGCCGAACTTCCGTCCGGTGCTGGATAAATTTGCTACTACACTGAATGACAATGCCGCGACGACGGTGACTATTGTCGGCCATACCGACAATACCGGTAGCGATGCCATCAATGACCCGCTATCGCTGGAGCGTGCCGCCCATACGCGGGATTACCTGACCACGCGCGGCGTATCTCCCGGCCGTTTCCGTATCGATGGTCGCGGTTCACATGAACCGCTGGTGCTCAATACCACCGACGCTAACCGCGCCCGCAACCGCCGCGTCGAAATTTTCGTCGCCGAACCGCAGCAGCGTTGATGATATCGTTCTCTCTATCAGTGAAATGCAACGGGGCCAGGGAGGACTGATGGCGGTGTCGGGATTGGATCCTGCTGACTGGAGCGCATTCCGGCAGCAGGGACATAAAATGTTGGACGATATGTTCGACTATCTGGAGCATGTCAGCGAACGTCCGGTATGGAAAGCGGCTCCGGATGCTGTGCGGCAGCGTTTTGGCGAACGCCTGCCGGCGCAGGGCAGCACGCTCGGCAGCGTGCATCAGGTCTTTATGGAAAACATACTTCCCTATGCCGCAGGGAATGCGCATCCCGGTTTCATGGGCTGGGTCCATGGCGGCGGCACGCCGGTCGGCATGCTGGCCGAGATGCTTGCTGCCGGCCTGAACGCCAACCTCGGCGGTCGCGACCAGATTCCGGTCGAAGTAGAGCGGCAGATCGTGCGCTGGATGCGGGAGCTGTTTGCTTTTCCCGATAGCGCCAGCGGTGTGTTCGTGACGGGTTCGTCGATTGCCAACCTGATCGGCGTGTTGATCGCGCGGCGTCGCGCTTTCGGCGTGGGCGTGCGCGACGACGGTACGCGCAACGGCAACGTTGTCGCGTATGTCTCCGCTGCCGCGCATGCCTGTATCGAGCAGGCAATGGATATCGCCGGACTTGGCCGCAAGTGTCTGCGTAAAATTTCCGTCCGGACTGATGGTGCGATGGACCTCGCCGTATTGGAGCAGGCCATTGCCGCCGACCGCCTTGCCGGCAGGCAGGCTTTCCTCGTGGTCGGCACGGCAGGCTCGGTCGATATCGGCGCCATCGATGATCTCGACTCCATCGCTGCGCTGGCGCGGCGCGAGCAATTACATTTCCACGTCGATGGCGCTTTTGGCGCGATGGCGATGTTGTCGCCCACGGTTGCGCCCAGGCTCAAGGGAATCGAGCAGGCTGACACCATCGCCATGGATTTTCACAAGTGGCTGCAAGTCCCCTATGATGCCGGCTTCCTGCTGGCGCGCGACGGCGCATTGCATCTGGGTACGTTCGATGATGCACAAAAAACCTACCTCGCACGTGATACGCGCGGGATGGCCGCCGGTTCGCCCTGGCCCTGCGATTTCGGTCCGGATTTGTCGCGTGGTTTTCGCGCGCTCAAGACTTGGTTCACATTCAAGGTCTACGGCGCCGCCAAACTGGGACAGGTGATCGATCATGGCTGCGCGCTGGCGCGTTATCTGGCGCAGCGCATCAGCGCCGAGCCGATGCTGGAAATAATGGCGCCGGTCAGTCTGAATATCGTTTGTTTCCGCTTGCGCTGCCCGGAACCGATCGCCGACGCCGTCAATCGCGAACTGTTGATCGCCGTCCAGGAATCCGGCGCCGCCGCGCCATCGTCCACCAGAATCAATGGCCATCTTGTCATTCGCGCTGCCTTGTTTAACCACCGGAGCACTGTCGCAGACATGGATAAATTGTTGGTCGCCATTCAGCGGCTGGGTCGGGACATCCTCACTGCGCATGCGTCATGAGTCAGTCGGTGATGCGACGCAAACAGGCGACTGAACGTTTCCTGTTAGATTGAATGGAACGCGATCAGACTTCATTTTACGATATTGCCGACACGCAATTTTGCTATCTCATCTTCGCCATAGCCAGCCTCGCGCAGGATCTCGTCGGTGTGCTGCCCCAGCTCGGGCGCCTTGCGTGGTTTGACCTTGGCGACGCCGTCCACATGCAGCGGGCTGTCGATGGTCATCAGGGTGTCGTTCTCGAACGGTACCAGCACGCCGGCGTCGATGGCTTGCTGGTCGTTGGCGGTGTCTTGGGCGCTGGCGACGATCTCGAACACCAGGCCGGCGGCGTTCAGGGTTTCGCGCCACTCAGTACGGTTGCGCGCGGCGAAGGCGGTATCCAGTTCGGCGATCAGCTCTTTGGCATGCTTGAAGCGGTCGGCCTGCCTGGCGAAGCGCGGGTCATCGATCAGGGCTTCGCGGCCCAGGCACCTGGCCAATACCGGCCACTGGCGCTCTTCGTTGAGGATGGTGAGGATCAACCACTTGTCGTCGCGGCAGCGGTAGTAGGCCGTCAGTGCGTTGAACAGCTGCTCGCGCGGCGGCCGGGGATAGAAAGTGGCATTGCACAGCGCTGCCTGCACATTGAAGCCGTTGGCCCAGAAGCCGTTGGCGATCAGCGAGGATCCCACCTGAGAGCCGCGCCCGGTGCGTTCGCGCCGGTATAGCCCGAGCATGATGGCGCCGAACAGCGACATGGCCGAGGGGTGATCACCCATGCCGGTGAGTGCGTGCGTCGGCGGCAGGCTGGCATCGGGGCGGCAACCGTCCATGAGGCCGGAGCGCGCCCAGTAGGCGGTCATGTCGAAGCCGGGCTTGGCCGCCTCCGCCCCACGCTCACCGTAGCCGGTGAAGGAGGCGTAGATCAGCCGCTCGTTCAGCCTGGAAAGCGTATCGTAGCCCAGGTTGAGTTTCTTGCGCACCGCCAGCGGATAATTGGTGATGAACACGTCGGCCCGGCTGGCCAGCCGGTGCAGCACGGCCTGGCCGTCGGGCTGGGCCAGGTCGATCACCACCCCGCGCTTGTTGCGGTTGTCCAGCAGCCAGCCGTAGGACTGGTCGGCCTTGGGAGTACCAGGCAGGTGCGAGAGCTTGCGGCCGGCGTCGCCGGCACCGGGAGGCTCGATTTTGATGACATCAGCGCCGAAGTCGGACAGTACGGTGGCGGCGCCGGGGGCGGCGATAAAGCTGCTGCAGTCGATGATGCGCAAGCCTTCGAAGATCATATATGCATCCTTGCTGGAAGGAACGGTCAGCGTTTTTTCATCAGGTTTTTCCGTCGTATTTCACCTGGGCCGGACGAACGGTGCATTCACGCGATCGAGCAAATGCTGGTCGATGATATCTGTTGTAGACGGCTGTTGAGGAGCATTGTTCCGATTTTCGGTGATGCCGCATCTGAACCACCTCGTGAATCTGGGAGGTTCCATTATTTGAGAAAATGGAACGACGAAGAAATCCAAACTGAAATGAACTACTATCGTCAACTTTCGGGTCAGACCATCTCGGCCTGACTCACGCCAAGAAGCCTCTCAAAATACCGGGGCGGTTCAGGAAGAAGACGCAACATGAATCTGGTCTTGCAAGGACTGTACACCAATCGCGCCGCTGTCGAGGCCATCATCCAGATGGTGCAGCCGCAGCGCGTGACTGACATCGATGCGCACGCATGGCGTTGCGAAGGCGTTGCTTATAGCGATGCCTTGAAAGCGCGGCTCGACGCGGTCTGTCTGGCGCAGCAGATCGATTACGCTTTCGTCGAGGCGGGACGCAGGCTGAAAGATTTCAGGCTGGTCGCGATGGACATGGATTCGACCCTGATCACCATCGAGTGCATCGATGAGATCGCCGATATGCAAGGCTTGAAGCCGCAGGTGGCTGCGATCACCGAAGCTGCCATGCGCGGCGAAATCGCATTCGATGCAAGCCTGAGCCGACGCGTCGCTTTGCTCGCAGGACTCGATGCGGGCGTCTTGCAGCGTGTCTATGACGAGCGCCTGCGGTTATCGCCGGGTGCGGAAAAGATGTTGCTGGCGGTGCGGGCCGCCGGTCTGAAAACCTTGCTGGTATCGGGCGGTTTCACCTTCTTCACCGACCGCATGAAGCGCCGTCTCGATCTCGATTACACCCATGCCAACGTGCTGGAAATCGTCGATGGAAAACTGACAGGGAAAGTCCTCGGTGGCATCGTCGATGCGCAAGAAAAACGTCGGACCGTCGAGCGCGTCTGCGCCGGACTCGGCGTGCCGGCAGCGCAGGTTATCGTCATCGGTGATGGCGCCAACGATCTCGGGATGATGGGTATCAGTGGTTTGTCGGTGGCTTTCCGCGCCAAGCCGGTGGTGCGCGCACAGGCTGGTATGGCCTTGAATTTCGTCGGCCTCGACGGCATATTGAACATTTTGGTTTGATCCCTCACGACAAAGAAAGATGCATGAATCAGGAAGTAGTTTTCGATGCCAAGCTGCAATCGGCCAAAGATTTGGTCTGGTGGCTGTATATTTTTCACGGCCTGTGTCTGGTGTTGTCGCTGGGCCTGCTATCGTGGCTGCCGCTGATCGCCAACTACATCAAGCGCGGCGATGCTGCCGGCACCTTCGTCTACAGCCACTATCGCTGGCAGATCCGTTCGTTCTGGTGGTATTTGTTCTGGATATTCGCTGGCGGTCTGCTATGGATCACCATTATCGGCATTCCTTTGGCGATGCTGGTGTGGTTGCTGGCATGGGTCTGGAAAGACTACCGCATCATCAAAGGCTGGGTTTACCTGAATGACGGCAAAGCCATGCCGATGTAGTGGGGGGATGCGTGCGATCCGTTCACCAAGGCGGCGGCATGCCAGGTTTGCGGCGTCATGATGGCGAACATATTCCTGCCGGCAGTCTTTTTTGCCAGCTTGAGCAAGGCTTTGTCTTTGGTGATCAAGATGTCTGCGCCGGCTTGCAGCGACAGTTCCAGGAATTTCTGGTCGTCCGGATCGGCGCAGACCGGCAGGCCGGAGGTATTGACGGCGGCGTTAGGCAGGCAGGTGATCAGGCGGTCGAATTCGGTGCGGATGGTCGGTTTCTCCTCTTCCTCGAGCGGCAGGTGAGGGTAGTCGAGCACCGTCAGCCATTCCATGCGGCAGTCCGCGCGCGTGACGGCGCTGATTTCCCGGTTTTCCATGGCTTGCAGCAGACCAGACCAGCGCGGATCGCGAAAGACGAACAGATCCAGGCAAACATTGGTGTCGAGTACGATGCGCGACCCCGCGCCGCCGGGGAGCAGGGCGCTTGTCGTTGCGCTGATTATGCGTGTTGCCACTTGTTGCACCAGTTTCGGTATCATCATTCATAAAAACATCAACGGGTCATACCATGCTGATTATTTTATCACCTGCGAAATCGCTCGATTACACCACGCCTCCCACTACCGGCTTGCATACCAAGCCTGACTTCATTGCCCGCTCTGCCGAACTGATCGCGCTGTTGAAAGAAAAATCGCCGGCGCAGATTGCCTCTCTGATGCGGATTTCCGATCAGCTGGCTGCGCTCAATGTCGAGCGCTACGCTTCCTGGTCGCGCAGATTCATCGTCAATAACAGCAAGCAGGCCGTGCTGGCGTTCGACGGCGACGTCTATGAAGGTCTGGATGCGGGTTCTCTTTCGGCCAGACAACTCGATTATGTGCAGACGCATGTGCGCATTCTCTCCGGTTTGTACGGCGTTTTGCGTCCGCTCGATCTGATGCAGCCCTATCGTCTGGAAATGGGCACTAGGCTGTCCAATGCGCACGGCAAGGATTTGTACGCCTTCTGGGGTGACGATGTGACCAGGGCGCTCGATGCCGAGCTTGCAGCACACAGGTCGAAAGTGCTGGTGAATCTGGCCTCGGAGGAGTACTTCAAGGTGGTCAAGACCAGGCTTTTGGAAGCGCAGGTGATTGCCCCTGTTTTTGAAGACTGGAAGGGCGGGAAATACAAAATCATTTCCTTCTACGCCAAGCGCGCGCGTGGCCTGATGGCGCGCTATGCGGCCCTCAAAGGCATCTCTCAGGCTGAGGAGCTGAAGGGTTTCGACCTGGATGGTTACGCGTTTGATGCCGGGGTTTCCAGCGACACTTCCTGGATATTCCGCCGTCGCATTGCCGGGTGGGCAGCCTAGGGCACGTTCCAGAAGCCCTCCTTATTCCAGTCCGGCGGAAAACCCATGTGCGGCCGCGAAACCTGCGGATAGCGATCCAGCAGATGCATCAGCCGTTCCGCCCAGCGGTTTTCCGGACTGACCACTTGCATCAGCGCTTCGATGACAACTAGTTGCAGATAGAGGCGGCGGCGTGGATCGAGCGTTTGTCCAGGATGTCCATGCGCGCCGGTGGCGATGGTTGCAGGCACGACGGGCCAGTGGGTTGGAGTCTTCTTCGGCATCTCCGGGCGGCTGCCGAACTCGCGGTTCCACACCCGGGCATGATGTGCGCAGACGTTGCGCAGGTCGGAGAGACTACGGAACCAGGATTTGAGCAGCGGGAATTTCTGGCCGAAGTGCGCTTCGATGCGCTGTTTATCCCTAGGCTGCCGCAGATGGGCGAACAGGATGGAGACTTCCTTGAAAGTCAGCAGTTCGACGGCCATCCAGATCGGCGGCTGCGCCGGTGCGGAGGTGTACTTGCTGCGATAGTGAGCCATAAAGGTTTCGACCTCGCGGGCCTTAGCCTCCTTGTCCAGGCGAGTGATTAGCCAGCAATGGTCGTAACGAGTGTCGAACAGCTTGGCGTCGAGATAGCCGTGCGGGCCGTGATGCTCGGCCATGGTATTAGTGAGCTGGGCGCGCAGCGCGACTTCCAGCCGCTCAAAAGACATAGAGATGCAGGACGTTATCGAAACCCGTGCCATCCAGAAAGATGTGGTCGGCCTGGCCGGGCTGGTAGAATGGCCGCATATAGGCAGACAGGCGGTAGTAACTGATGTTGCCCAGATAATGCCGGACACGGGCTTCGTCGGGGATCCCCAGTCCCCGCTGCTGCAGGGTATCAAGATGCTGGTCGATAGTCTGTGCGGGCTTATCGAAGGTGGTCATCGGCAAACTCCAGATGCAAAAAACCCGTCAGAGTGTGCATCGTCGAGAGGCATGACGGGTGTGTTGTTACGTATTATAGGGATGTCGGGCGCACCAGTCAAGCCGCGCGTGTCGCGCTGTCGCGAGCTACTGCCTGCTGTCGCGTTGAAGCTAGATTGCCATGCGGCGTATTATAATAGCGCAATTTGCCAGTCGGTTTCCGTCCGGCAGTTTCTCGAATCCATCATTAACCATGCCTGAGCAATTGCTTGAAACAGCAACACCTGAAATACCGCCAGTCCGCTTTGATGACTTTGGCCTGTCTCCTGACATCCTGAAAGCGCTGTCGGCGCAGGGTTACACCCATCCGACGCCGATTCAGGCACAGGCGATTCCGGTTGTGCTACAGGGGCGTGACGTCATGGGCGCGGCGCAGACCGGCACCGGCAAGACGGCGGGCTTTTCGCTGCCGATCATCCAGCTGCTGTTAGCCGGCACCAGTGCCAGCATGTCACCAGCGCGCCATCCGGTGCGCGCCCTGATTCTGACGCCCACACGCGAGCTGGCCGATCAGGTCGCTGACAACGTCAAAGCCTATTCGCGCTTCACGCTGTTGCGTTCCACGGTCGTCTTCGGCGGTGTCGACATGGTGCCGCAAACCGCGATGCTGCGCGGCGGCGTTGAAATCGTGATCGCTACGCCGGGCCGCCTGCTCGATCATGTGCAGCAAAAGACCGTGAATCTGTCGCAAACCGGGATTCTGGTGATGGACGAAGCCGACCGTATGCTCGATATGGGCTTTTTACCGGACCTGCAACGCATCATCGATCTGTTGCCCAGGCAGCGCCAGAATCTGATGTTCTCGGCGACATTTTCGCCGGAAATCAAGAAGCTGGCGGCCAGCTTTCTGAACAATCCGGTCACCATCGAAGTGGCGCGCAGCAATGCCACCGCCGAGCGCGTGACGCAGATCATGTACAAAGTCAGCGAAGACGCCAAGAGCGATGCCGTCGCGTACATCATTCGCGAGCGCCGCTTGAAACAGGTGATCGTGTTTTCCAACACCAAGATCGGCGCTTCCAGGCTGGTGCAGCATCTCGAAAACGACGGCATCAAGGCTTCTGCGATTCATGGCGACAAGTCCCAGAGCGAGCGCATGGCCGCGCTGGAAGCCTTCAAGCAAGGCCAGGTCGAGGTGCTGGTGGCGACCGACGTCGCCGCGCGCGGTCTGGATATCAGCGATCTGCCTTGCGTCATCAATATCGATTTGCCGTACAACGCTGAAGATTATGTTCACCGCATCGGTCGTACCGGCCGCGCCGGCGCTTCAGGCGATGCGATTTCGCTGTTTTCCGACAAGGATGAGCGCTTGCTGATCGACATCGAAAAACTGATCAGGATCAAATTTGACCGTTCGGAGCTGAGCGGTTTCGTACCATCTCAGCGCGGTGGCCGCGGCAACTGCAATGAACGTCATGGTAATGGCAGCGCTCGCATGCCTCGTGATACCCAATCCTGGGGCCGCAACAATGGCGCGCCGCGCAAGGAAAAGGTCGATCCGTGGTTCTTCATGCCTTACGAACCGACTGCCGCTTCCGCTCCGGTGGAAAAACCGGTTGCCGACAAGCAGCCCAGACACAGGGTGGCGGCGTTGTTGGGTGGTATGTCCAAGCGTTAGATTCCAACCGCGGGTCATGATTTTCGCACGGTTGACGGCGGAGTTTCTTCCATCGGCGCTGCATGCCACACGCATATGCCTTTGATTTCTTTGTCGAGGGTATCGAGCATAGTTTCGTGCAGTGCCAGTTCATCCGCGCTGGCGGCCACCACGATGACGTCAGCTAGCGGCGCCGGTTCGACTGTGGCTGCTGCGTCTTTGCTGTCGCCAGCAGAGTCCATGGCCAGACTGTGCTGGCCGCGCGTCATGGCCAGATACACTTCCGCCAGCAGCGCCGCATCGAGCAGGCCACCGTGCAGCGTGCGGTGCGCGTTGGAAATGCCGTAACGGTCGCATAGCGCATCGAGCGAATTGCGGCGGCCAGGATGCTGTTCCATGGCCATCTTCAGCGAATCGATGATGTTGCCGACATGTTCCTGGAAAGGGCCAAGACCGAGCAGTCTGAATTCGGCGTCGAGGAAACCGATGTCGAAGGGAGCATTGTGAATGATGATCTCAGCACCGCGCACGTAATCGAGGAATGCGTCGGCAATCTCCGCAAACCTGGGCTTGTCGCTGAGAAATTCAGTGGAGAGACCATGCACCGCCAGCGCGCCTTCTTCAGAGTCGCGTTCGGGGTTGATGTAGAAATGCAGATCGTTGCCGGTAAGCCGGCGGTTCAGCAGTTCGACGCAACCGATTTCAATCACGCGGTTGCCGGTACGGGGATTCAGGCCAGTGGTTTCTGTATCGAGAACGATTTGTCGCATGGAGGATTCCTGATGTTTTTCAAGCGACGCTATCGACGCCGCGATTGGCCAGTCGGTCGGCGCGCTCGTTGCCGGGGTGGCCGGCATGGCCTCTGACCCAGCGCCATTCGATCTTGTGCCGCGCCTGCGCGGCGTCGAGTGCCTGCCACAGGTCGACATTCTTGACCGGTTCGCGCGCAGCGGTTTTCCAGCCGCGCGCCTTCCAGCCGTGAATCCATTCGCTGATGCCTTTTTGCACATACTGGCTGTCGGTATAGACGGTCACGTCGCAGGGACGGTCGAGTATGCCCAGTGCCTCGATGACGGCCTTGAGTTCCATGCGATTGTTGGTGGTGCCGTTCTCGCCGCCGCAGAGTTCTTTTTCATGGTCGCCGGCGATCAACAGCGCGCCCCAGCCGCCTTTGCCCGGATTTCCCTTGCAGGCGCCATCGGTGTAAATGACGATTTTGCCCATTTTTTCTTGATTCATATCTGTTTCGTTGCCTGGTCGTTGCGGTTCAATGCGCCGAGGGCAGCATTTTATTCTTTATGGATGCGGTTGGTAGCCGGGACGCCTTTTAGCACTTTCATTTTTCGTGTACGCCAGGCCGGGCCGATCAGGCGCATGCCCTGGACGCGCTTGATCGCCTGCACGATATAGACCGCGCCGAAATAAGGCCACCAGCGATCGCCGGCTTTTTCCATATAGCAGAAACGCTCCAGCCATTTTTGCGTGATGCAGGGTGGCGCATAGCAGCCGAAGTGGCCGCGATTGACTTCCATGTTGAGCAGCTTGAGCCAATCCTTGAGGCGTGGCAGGCGGATGAATTCGCCATCCTGCGGCAGAAAATGTGTGCCGGTCAAACGGCTGCCGGTCTGGCGCAGGCCCCACAGGCTGAAGGGATTGAAGCCGCAAATGATGAGCTGGCCTTCGGGGATCAGCACGCGCTCGACTTCGCGCAGCACCTGATGCGGCTCGGCGCTGAATTCCAGCACATGCGGCAACACGACCAGATCGAGGCTTTGGGTCGCGAACGGCAGCGCGGAAAAATCATGCGCGACCACCAGCGGAATATCTCGCTCTTCCTGCGCTCCGGTCGGCAGGCAATTGTCGGTCAGCCAGCGATAAGGCATGCGGCTGGCATGCAGCGCATCGATCTGCGGCATGCCGATCTGTACCGCATTGAAGCCAAAGATGTCTGCCGTCAACGCATCGAGATGTTGCTGCTCCCAGGCACGGATGTAATTGCCCATCGGCGTATGCAGCCAGGCGGCTATAATCGGTTCTTCTGAACCTGTATCGCTTTCTGCCATCCGCTTTTCCGCCATTACGCGTACCTCATTCCTGTTGTTTCAGTCCAGTCAGCCATGCACACTATCATTGTGCCAGCCATTCCGAACACATCATTACATGTATTGGCGGTTCCTGCATTTGACGATAATTATCTCTGGTTGATACATGATGGCGTCAACGCGGCGGTAGTCGACCCCGGTGATGCGGCGCCGGTGCTTGCCGCGCTCGCTGCGCGCCAGCTGACGTTGGTCGCCATTTTACTGACGCATCATCACGCTGACCACGTTGGCGGTGTGCCGGCCTTGCTGCGACATAGACAGGTTCCGGTCTACGGCCCCGCCGGTGAAGCGATTGCGAGTGTCAGCCAGCCTTTGCGGGAAGACCATCTGGTACATCTGGCTGATTTGTCGCTGACATTGAAGGTGATCGACGTACCCGGCCATACCAGGGGGCATATCGCTTATTACGCAGCCGGGCCAGGCTGGCTGTTTTGCGGCGATACCCTGTTTGCCGGCGGCTGCGGATATCTGTTCGAAGGCACGCCGCACCAGATGGTGGCGTCGCTGGCCAAACTGGCAGCGCTGCCTCCCGACACCCTGGTCTATTGCGCCCACGAATATACCCTGTCCAACCTGCGCTTCGCGTGCGAAATCGAGCCGGACAATGCGGCGCTCGCCGCCCGCATCGATGCGGCCCAGGCCAGGCGCGCGCGCAACGAGCCGACCGTGCCGTCGACCATGGCGATGGAAATCGAGACCAATCCTTTTCTGCGCTGCCGGGAAAACGCCGTGGTGGTGCGTCTGCAGGAAGCCGGCCGCCTGCCCGCCATGCTGTCGCTTGTCGACCCGGTGGCAACATTCGCGGCTTTGCGCGCATGGAAGAACAGCTATAAGAGCCGTTAACACAACACCGCTGGCTGCGTTGCGCCTCTTTGCCGTACCTTCGTACTGTCTTAGCGTGCCTTGCCTTCGGCGCTGTGTTAGCGGCTCTAAGTTAGCGGCTCTAAATGAGAACGTTACGATTCTCTCTTTTTTTCGGTATAAATTTCAAACAAATCAAGGGCTTGTGTTTTGCAGCGGGCACCACTTTCTGCTTGACTCGCGAAAAGCAGTTTACCTATACTGCCGCCTATTCTTTCTTCAGTTTCAGGCACAGGATCACGCGCCCATGCAGCGAATATTCAGGAAATTGGCGATTGCCGCGCTTTTCTCTCTCGTCACCCCGTTCCTCGTCCACGCCAACGACATCTCGATCTATCCGACTTCCTTCGGCGCCATCGATACGCCATCGTCTGTCCTGCCGGGTACGGAAGACGCCGATATCTGGACGCGCATTCGCAAGGGGTTCGGCATTCCCGATCTGGAAAACCCGCTGGTCGACAGACAGACCCAGTGGTACAGCGCGCGCCCCGAGCATATGCAGCGCACTTCCGCGCGCGCTTCGCGTTACCTGTTCCACGTCGTGCAGGAACTGGAAAAGCGCGGCATGCCGACCGAATTGGCGCTGCTGCCCTTCATCGAATCCGCCTTCGATCCGCAAGCCTTATCGACTGCCAAGGCAGCCGGCATGTGGCAGTTCATCCCCTCCACCGGCCTCGACTACAAGCTGAAGCAAAATATGTTCACCGATGAGCGCCGCGACGTGCTGGCCTCGACCGATGCCGCGCTGACCTATCTGCAGAAACTGCATGGCATGTTCAACGACTGGCAACTGGCGCTGGCAGCCTATAACTGGGGCGAAGGTGCGGTGCAGCGCGCCGTCAACCGCAATTTGGCCGCCGGCCTGCCGATCGACTTCGATACACTGTCGGCGCAAATGCCTGGCGAGACGCGTAACTACATGCCCAAGCTGCAAGCCGTCAAGAACATCATCGCCATGCCGGGCGACTACGGCATCGATCTGCCCAGCGTCGATAACCAGCCCTATTTCGTGAGTATCGGTAAGACCCGCAATATCGACGTGAAAATTGCCGCGCAACTAGCCGAATTGCCGCTCAACGAATTCAATGCCCTGAATCCGCAATTCAATCGGCCGGTCATCATCGGCGGCAAAGACGCCAGGATTCTGCTGCCGGAAAGCAATGCCGAGAAATTTAAGGCCAATCTTTCCAGGTTCACGCAAGCCCTGTCGTCATGGACCATGCACACCGTTTCCGGCACGCGCGAACGCATCGAAACCATCGCCAGCAGGTTCCGCACCACGCCAGACGTGATTCGCAGCGTCAACCAGATTCCACCGAAAATGCTCCTCGAGGCCGGTTCCAGCATTCTGGTGCCGAAGACCGGGGCAGCGATGGAAACCGAGATCACTCCCGCCATGGCCGATAGCGCCCGCCTGGCTATCACGCCGGATGTGCCCGACTTCAAACATGTTTATGTGAAGGCCGGAAAATACGACACGCTGCGTTCCGTCGCCAGCCGTTACCGTGTCAGCGTGGCTCAGATCAAGCAATGGAACAGCCTGCATCGCGACACGCTGACGCATGGTCAGCGCCTGCGATTGCAGCTGTCGCCGGCGGCGCGCATGCGCCAGGACGTCCAGGCGCCGGCAAGACCAGTGCGCAGAACCTCTGCCGTCGCGAGAAACCCCCGCACGTAAGAACCCCGGTACGGCGGCATACCTGCCCGATCCATTGCGGCGACTGCTACATTGACTCCCTGCCGGCATACGTCGCTGCCGCCAGCAGACGTTGCGTATAGGTCTGCGTCGGATGGTGCAGCAGCACGCCGGCGTCGCCACGCTCGATCACCTGGCCGTCTTTCATGACCAGCACCTGATGCGCCATGGCGCGAATGACGGCGAGGTCGTGACTGATGAACAGATAAGCCAGGCCATATTTCTGCTGCAATTGCGTCAGCAGTTGCAGCACCTGCTGCTGCACGGTGACGTCGAGCGCCGAGGTCGGCTCGTCCAGCAGCAGCAGATCGGGCCTGAGTACCACGGCGCGGGCGATGGCGATGCGCTGGCGCTGGCCGCCGGAGAATTCATGCGGATAACGTTGCAGCATGTCTTCGGACAGCCCGACTTCGCGCAAGGCAGCCACCACTTCGGCACGCTGCTGCGCCGCGCTCAGATGCGGTTGATGTAGCGCCAGCCCTTCGCCGACGATCTGCACTATCGTCCGGCGCGGCGACAGCGAAGCAAACGGATCCTGGAATACTACCTGCATACGCGAGCGTAACGGCCGTATCGCGGCGGCCGTCATGGCGCTGATCGGCTTGCCGTCGAAATGGATGTCGCCCTGAACCGTCGCTGTGGATAGGCGCAGCAAGGCCATGCCCAGCGTTGATTTTCCGGAACCGGATTCACCGACGATGCCGAGGGTCTCGCCCTTGCGCAAGCGCAGACTGACGTCATCGACAGCAGTGAAGCTTGTCTTGCGCAGCCAGCCCCGTTTGATCGAAAAGGTGCAGCGCAGATGGTCGCTGCTCAACAGCACCGGCGCATCCGCAGCCACGTCGCTGATCTGGCGTTGCGGCTGGCTCGCCAGCAGTGTGCGGGTATAGGCTTGCTGCGGCGCTGCGAACAATGCGGCGGTCGCAGCGGTTTCGACCAGCCTGCCTTGTTCCATCACGCCGACGCGATCAGCGAAATGCCGTACCAGATTGAGGTCATGCGAAATCAGCAGCACCGCCATGTTTTCATCGCGCTGCAACTGGTTCAGCAACTCCAGTATCTGCACCTGAATCGTTACGTCCAGCGCCGTGGTTGGCTCATCGGCGATCAGCAGTCTGGGATGGCAGGCCAGGGCCATGGCGATCATCGCGCGCTGGCGCTGACCGCCGGAGAGTTGATGCGGATAGGCCAAGGTGAGCCGCGCGGGATCGGGAATGCCGGTCTTTTCCAGCAGGGCGACCGTGTGCTGCGCTGCTGTCTTCGCACTCAGGCCCTCATGCAGCATCAGCACTTCGGCGATCTGATTGCCGATGGTGAACAAGGGATTCAGGGCCGTCATCGGCTCCTGAAAAATCATCGCCGCCGCCATGCCGCGTATGCCGCGCATGGCGGCTTCGCTCTTTTGCAGGATGTCTTTGCCATCGAACAGAATCTGGCCGCTATAGTGGGCGTCCTGATTCAGACGCAGCACCGACAGGGCGCTGACGGTCTTGCCGGAACCGGATTCGCCGACCAGCGCGAACTTTTCACCCGGCGCGACGGTAAGGCTGACATCATCCACGACAGTCGCAGCGCCGAAGCGCACCGACAGATTGCGGATGTCGAGCAGGCTCATGCCTTTCTCCGTACATCGAGGGCATTGCGCAGGGCGTCACCGATATTGGTCAGCAGCAGCAGGGTGACGCTCAGCACGATGAAGGTCGACAGGGCGATCCACCAGGCGTCGAGGTTGTTTTTTCCCTGCGCCAGCAGTTCGCCAAGACTCGGCGTCGATGGCGGCACGCCGAGACCCAGGAAATCGAGACTGGTCAGCGCCAGGATGGCCGCGCTCATGCGGAACGGCAAAAACGTCACCACCGGCGTCAGGCTATTGGGCAAAACATGACGCCAGATGATTTGCATGTTCGACAAACCCAGCGCACGCGCTGCCTGTACATATTCCAGATGGCGATTGCGCAGAAAATCGGCGCGCACATAATCCGACAGGCCCATCCAGCCGAACAGCGACAGCAGTATCAGCAGCAAGCCTATGCCTGGCTCGAAGATGGAAGAAAAAATGATCAGCAGGTACAGTTCCGGCATGGCTCCCCAGATTTCCAGGATGCGCTGCATGAACAAATCGGTGCGCCCGGCAAAATACCCCTGCGCCGCGCCAGCCAGCAAACCCAGCGCCACGCCGGTCACCGTCAACGCCAGACCGAACAGGATGGAAATGCGGAAGCCGTACAGCAGACGCGCGAACACGTCGCGTCCGCGGTCGTCTGTGCCCAGCCAGTTCTCTGAAGAGGGCGGCGCCGGATTGGGTTCCCTGGCGAAATAATTCAGCGTGTCGAAGCGGTAACGATTGGGTGGATAGATGGCCCAGTTGCCATCCTTGCGCAACTGGTCCTGGATGAAAGGATCGAGATAATCGGCCGGCGAGTCGAAGTCGCCGCCGAAGGTTTTTTCGGAATAATCGTGTACGACCGGAAACAGGATCTGACCGTGATAGCCGGCGATCAGCGGCCTGTCGTTGGACACCAGTTCGGCGACGAGGCTGAACGCGAACAGCGCCAGAAAAATGATCAGGCTCCAGTAGCCGCCGCGGTTTTGGCGAAAGCGCAGCCAGATACGGCGGCCCGGAGAAACCGGAGGGGAAGCATGCAATATCGCCGCGCTCATCCGGCCAGGCTTTCAAACTGTATGCGCGGGTCGGCCCAGACATAACACAGGTCGCCCAGCAGTTTCACGACCAGACCGATCAAGGTGAACAGATACAGGCTTCCCATCACCACCGGATAGTCGCGGCGGATCACCGACTCATAAGACAGCAGACCGAGGCCGTCGAGCGAGAACAGCGTTTCGATCAGCAGGCTGCCGGCGAAAAAAGCACCGATGAACGCCGCCGGAAATCCGGTCACCAGCGGAATTAGGGCATTGCGTAACACATGCTTGTACAGCACCTTGTGTTCGCTCAAGCCTTTCGCCCTTGCGGTCAGCACATATTGCCTGCGGATTTCTTCGAGAAAGCTGTTTTTGGTCAGCATGGTCATCACCGCAAACGCGCCGGCCACCGAGGCGGTCACCGGCAAGGTGATGTGCCAGAGATAATCCTTGAGCTTGCCGAACAGCGACAGCGTGGCCCAGTCATCCGAAGTCAATCCGCGCAATGGAAACCATTGCACGAAACTGCCGCCGCCGAACATCACCAGCAGAAACACGCCCAGCACGAATCCGGGAATGGAGTAACCGACCAGCACGGCGGCGCTGGTCAGCGCGTCGAAACGGCTGCCCGCACGCACCGCCTTGGTGATGCCCAGCGGCACCGAGACCAGATACGTCAGGAAGAAAGTCCACAGGCCGAGCGTGATCGACACCGGCATCTTGGACAGGATCAGTTGCCAGACGTCGCCATGATGGTAAAAACTCTTGCCGAGATCGAAGGTGGCAAAACCCTTCAGCATGTGCCAGAAGCGCTCTGCAGGCGGCTTGTCGAAGCCGTAAAGCGCCTTGATTTCATCGATGCGCTCTTGATCGATACCCTGACGTCCGCGATATGGCGACGCGCCGCCGCCAGATGCCTCACCGGCACCGCCGCGTCCTTTCATTTCGATCAGCGCCTGTTCCACTGGACCGCCCGGTACGAACTGGATCACGGCAAAAGTGATCGCGACGACGCCGAACAAGGTCGGCAGCATCAGCAGGATGCGTTTGAGGAGATAAGACCAGATGTTCATTTTCGCGACTTTTCCCACCAGGTCGAGATCACATACGGGTCGGCCTGATAATACAAAGGGACAATGGCCGGGATGCCAAAGCGATTGCGATACGCCACGCGGTGCGTCGATGAATACCATTGCGGCACCACGATGTATTTGTGCAGCAGTACGCGGTCCAGTCCGCGTGCGGCGGCGACCAGATCGGCGCGCGTGTCGGCGGCGACCAGCGCCTCGACCAGTTTATCGACGGCCGGATCCTTCAGGCCCCAGATATTGTTCGAACCTGTTTCATCGGCGGCCCTGGAGCCGAACATGTCAAACATTTCATTGCCTGGACTGCTGACATCCGGGAAACGGATACTGGTCATGTCGTAATCGAATTCATCCATGCGCTTGGCGACGAGCGCGTAATCGGCGCTGCGCTGCGTGACCTGGATGCCAAGCTTTTGCAGATTGCGCACGTAGACGCTGATCACGCGCGACAGCGCCGACTGGTCATCGAGAATTTCAAAGGCAAACACCTCGCCTCTGGCATTGCGTAAAGCGCCATCGCGATACTCCCAGCCGGCCTGACGCAGCAGCTCCCGCGCCTGCAGCAGATTGGCGCGCAAGGAGGCGGGCGGGTCAGTGCTGGGC
>JBAPMF010000026.1:0-5582 GCA_049278475.1 Herbaspirillum sp.
TACCACCATACGGTATCGATGCGCGCAGGTGATCAAATGCTCATTGATGGCTTGCTGTGTCGTGGCGTGCTGGCCGCAGCGTTTGCCGACGGAAATCTTGAGGGCTTGCGGGCAGAGCGCCAGGATGTCGTTGGTCACCAGCGCGTCGTGCAGCACGACGTCGGCCTGGCCGAGCAGACGCGCGCCACGCACGGTAATCAGATCAGCCGCGCCGGGACCGGCGCCGATCAGGAAGACCTTGCCGATGGGATCAGTCATCCGTGCGGATCATGCCGGCGGCGACTGTCTGATGTGTGATTTCGTCGATCAGGATGAAAGCGCCAGTGGCGCGGATGGCGTCATAGCTGTCGGCGGCGATGGTGTGCTGCACGTTGATCGACACACGGGCGATGTCGTTGAGTTTGAGCGATTCGGCGGGGCGGCGTTCCTGGGTGTTGATGTCGAGCAGGGTGTCGATCTTGAGCACGCGCGCGCTGATCTGTCTGGTCGTGTGTTTGAGCCAGTATCTGCGGCGCGGATCGAGCGCATCTTCCGACAGCCAGCACAGATCGGCGTCGATGGTCTTGAGCAGGGCCGGTGGGTTTTCCGCCGAGGCCAGCATGTCGCCGCGCGAGATGTCCAGATGCTCGTCCAGCAAAATCGTCACTGACTGGCCGGCTGATGCCGATGGTAGCGCACCATCCAGCGTCAGAATGTCCTTGACCATGGCCGCCTGGCCGCTCGGTTGCACCAGCAGCCGGTCGCCCTTGCATACCTTGCCAGCTTCGATGCGGCCCATATAGCCGCGGAAGCTGCTGGCTTCGTGGCCGTTATGGCGCGCCACCAGTTGCACCGGGAAGCGGAACGGTTTTTCGTGCGCGTCTTCGTATACCGGGAGCGATTCCAGCAGTTCGATGAGCGTCGGGCCATGATACCAGGTCAGCCGGTCGCCGGCGCGCACCACATTGTCGCCGGCCAGCGCCGACAGCGGAACCGGACGCACGTCGCCAAGTCCCAGTTGCGCGGCGAATTGCTGGTACGCACCGACAATGCGGTCGTATACGGTCTGGTCGTAATTCACCAGATCCATCTTGTTAACGGCGACGATGACATGCTGGATTTGCAGCAGGCGCGCGATGGTCGAGTGGCGCCTGGTTTGCGTGAGCAATGCCACACTGCCGTCGTCGTCCAGTTTAACCTTGGAGACGTCGATCAGGATGATCACGGCGTCGGCTGTCGAAGCGCCGGTCACCATATTGCGGGTGTACTGTTCGTGACCCGGCGTATCGGCGATGATGAACTTGCGTCTGGGCGTGGCGAAATAACGGTAGGCTACGTCGATGGTGATGCCCTGCTCGCGCTCGGCTTCCAGGCCATCGGTGAGCAGGGACAGGTCTATGGCATCGCCTGTGCTGGGTTTGTGCCTGGTGCGCGCGATGGCGTCGAGCTGGTCGGCGAAGATGCCCTTGCTGTCGAACAGCAGACGGCCGATCAGCGTGCTCTTGCCGTCATCGACCGAACCGGCGGTGATGAAGCGCAGCAGGCCGCGTTCGCGCGAAGACGCGCTGGTGTCACTGGTCGGATTTTTTTCGGCTACCGTGGCGTTCATCAGAAATATCCTTCTTTTTTACGTTTTTCCATCGACGTTTCAGAAGTCTGGTCGTCCATGCGCGTCGCGCCGCGTTCGGTGATCTGGGTGACGGCGGTTTCGGCAATGATGGCTTCGATGGAAACGGCATCCGACGCCACCGGGCAGGTGCAGGAAATGTCGCCGACGGTGCGGAAGCGCACGACGCGGTTTTCGACAGTCTCGCCTTCCCTGGCCGGCGTCAGGTCGGTCAGCGGCACCAGCAGGCCGCAGCGTGGAATCACTTGACGTTCATGCGCGAAGTAGATCGGCGGCAGCGCCAGCTTTTCGCGTGCGATGTATTGCCAGACATCCAGCTCGGTCCAGTTCGAGATCGGAAACACACGCATGTTTTCGCCGGGATGGACGCGGGTGTTGTAGAGATCCCAGAGTTCAGGACGCTGGGCTTTCGGATTCCATTGGCCGAATTCGTCGCGGAAGGAAAAGATGCGTTCCTTGGCACGCGCTTTTTCTTCATCGCGCCGCGCGCCGCCGATACAGGCGTCGAACCTGAATTCTTCGATCGCTTCCAGCAGCGTGACCGCTTGTGCGGCATTGCGCGAATCGGTCTGCGGATTGCGCAGGCGCACGGTGCCGCGCCTGATGGAGTCTTCGACCGAGCGCACCACCAGCGTTTCGCCCAGTTCGGCGACACGCTGGTCGCGGAAGGAGATCACTTCCGGGAAGTTGTGGCCGGTGTCGATATGCAGCAGCGGGAATGGAAATTTACCGGGGCAGAATGCCTTTTCGGCGATGCGCAGCAGCACCACCGAATCCTTGCCGCCCGAGAACAGCAGGGCAGGCTTGTCACATTCGGCAGCCACTTCGCGCATGATGTGAATTGCTTCGGATTCCAGCCAGTCGAGATGGCGGTTGCCGGCATGGTCGATGAAGAATCGTTCAACTGCTGTGTTCATGATTTCGCCTGGAGTCGCTCAGTGATGGTTGTCATGACGGTGTGATCAGGTGGCGGTGGGTTTGATGCGAATCAGTTTGCCGTCCATCACATGCAGGCCGCATTCCCTGGAGTTGGGGTTTTCCCACCACCAGCGACCGGCGCGTATATCTTCGCCCGGCTCGATGGCGCGGGTGCAGGGTTCACAGCCGATCGATGGATAGCCTTGATCGTGCAGAGGGTTATACGGCACCTGGTTGTCGCGCAGGTATTGCCAGACTTCTTCCGTCGACCAGTCGGCCAGTGGATTGAACTTGACCATGCCGTGCGCGGGATCGTCTTCCTGCATGCCTAGCGCGGTGCGTGTCGCCGACTGTGTGCGGCGTTGGCCGGTGATCCAGGACTTGTTGCCTGTCAGCGCGCGATCAAGCGGCTTGACCTTGCGGATGCGGCAGCATTCCTTGCGCAGTGCCACGCTGTCGTAAAACGCATCGGGACCGTGTTGCGTGACATACTGTTCGATGGCGGCAGGCTCGGGATGATACGGCGTGACATCATAGGCGTAGGTTTGCCTGATGCGGTCGAGCATGCCCAGCGTCTCCTGGTGCAGACGGCCGGTTTCCAGCGTGAAAATGCTGATCCTGTCTTGCAGCCTGCCGCGCAGGATCAGGTCGGTCAGCACCATGTCTTCCGCCGCCAGGCTGGATGCGAACACGGCTGGAGCGTACCCGTCGGCGATCTTTTCCAGTGTGGCGCGGGTGGCGCTGATGAGGTCTTGCAGAGAGTGGTCGGACACGTCTTTCCTTCATGATTCAGTCGCGCGCGGTCACCGTCCCGCGCCTGACGCGGCGGAACAGCGGGTTCGTTTCATCCCACGAGGTCTGGTATTTTTCTGAAAAATCGCTCAGTCCCTCGAGGGCGTCGTGGATATTTTTGTCGGCGCGCACGGCGAAGGCGTTGAAGCCCACGCGCTGCATGTAGAACAACTGGTCGCGCAGCACATCGCCGATGGCGCGCAGCTCGCCGGTGTAGCCAAGGCGGGCGCGCAGGTGATAGGCGACCGAATAGCCGCGGCCGTCGGTGAACCTGGGAAAGTCCACCGCGATGACCTGGAACGGCGTCAGTTCATCTTTCAGTTCTTCCGGACGCCCGTCGCTGGCGAGCCAGACGCCGAGTTCCTTGCGGCCTTGTAACCTGGCGCGCTGCGCTTGCCAGACCTTGAGCGGCACGATGATCTTGCCGCCGGGAACGGCCACGTCTTCCGGCGTGTCGCCTTCGGCCAGGCGCAGCACGATCCAGTCGTCACTGACGACGACTTTGTCTTTGATGATGCGGGCGGTATCAGGCACAGCTGTCTTCTCCAGTAACCGGTTCGATGTCGATCGGGGTAGCATAGACGAAATCCTTGAACGGGGCGACGCCGATGCGGCGCACGGTGTCAATGAAACGTTCATCTTCGATACGCTGCCGGACATACACCTGCAACAGGCGCCCGATCACGGTCGGCATCTGGTGCGCCGAGAACGATGGGCCGATGATCTTGCCAATGCTGGCGTTATTGCCCTGGGCGCCGCCCAGCGATACCTGATACCACTCGGCGCCGTCCTTGTCGACGCCGAGAATGCCGATGTTGCCGACATGGTGATGGCCGCAGGCGTTGATGCAACCCGAGATGTTCAGTTCGATGTCGCCGATGTCGTGCTGGAAGTCGATATCCTCGAAGCGCTCGGCAATCGCCTGCGCAATCGGGATCGACTTGGCATTCGCCAGCGAGCAGAAATCGCCGCCGGGGCAGCAGATGATGTCGGTCAGCAGACCGATATTGGGTGTTGCCAGACCATGTTCTCTGGCTTCCTGCCACAGCGTGTGCAGCGCGCTTTGCGCGACATCGGCCAGCACCAGGTTCTGTTCATGCGTGACGCGCAGTTCGCCAAAGCTGTAACGGTCGGCCAGATCGGCGACGAACTCCAGCTGGTCGGCAGTGATGTCGCCCGGCGGCAGGCCGGGTTTTTTCAGCGACAGGATCACGGCGGCATAGCCGGGCACTTTGTGCTGTTTGACGTTGCGTTTGATCCAGTTGGCGAAGCCCTTGTCTGTGGCTTGCAGATGCTGGTAGCCGGCATCGACGGCGGGCAGGATTGCATACGCCGGCGCGGTGAAATGGTTCGCCACGCGTTGCAGTTCTTCTACCGTCAGCGTCGATGGGCCGTCCTTGATGTGTCGCCACTCTTCTTCGACCTGACGGGCGAATTCTTCAGGGCCGATGGCCTTGACCAGAATCTTGATGCGCGCTTTGTAGATGTTGTTGCGACGACCATACTGGTTGTATACGCGCAGAATTGCTTCCAGGTACGACATGGCGTGCTGCCATGGCAGGAAATCACGGATCACGCTGCCGAGGATAGGCGTGCGGCCCATGCCGCCGCCGACCAACACGCGGAAACCGGCCGCGCCGGCGTCGTTTTTGATCACGTGCAGACCGACGTCATGTACGGCCGTCGCAGCGCGGTCCTGTGCGGAACCGCTGATGGCGATCTTGAACTTGCGCGGCAGATAAGCGAACTCGGGGTGGAAGGTGCTCCACTCACGGATCAGTTCGGCGTAAGGACGCGGATCGGCGATCTCGTCGGCGGCAACGCCGGCCAGTTCGTCCGAGGTGGTGTTGCGGACGCAGTTGCCGGAGGTCTGGATGGCATGCATTTCGACCGTGGCGAGTTCAGCCAGAATGTCGGGAGAGTCTCCCAGCCTGATCCAGTTGAACTGGATGTTCTGGCGCGTGGTGAAGTGGCCGTAGCCGCGGTCGTATTTGCGTGCGATATGCGCAAACATGCGAACCTGACGCGATGCCAGCAGGCCATAAGGAATCGCGACGCGCAGCATGTAGGCATGGCGTTGCAGATATAGGCCGTTTTGCAGGCGCAGGATGCGGAATTCATCTTCGCTCAGTTCATCGGAGAGGCGGCGGCGCACTTGGTCTCGATATTGTGCAACCCGTTCTTTGACGATCAGATGATCGTATTGGTCGTAGCGGTACATCCTGTGGTCTCTGTCAACATCCTGTCGGAGTCTTGCAGTCGAGAC
>JBAPMF010000027.1:0-5293 GCA_049278475.1 Herbaspirillum sp.
CGGTTCCGCCAGGGCGCAACAAAGCCCTGCCGCGCGCCCGACTTCAGCGACGCATCGCTCCGGTAGCCGCAGCAGGTGACCCGGCTCGCGCAGCGGGTTTGCGATGCGGCAACCAATGACGGTAGAGATGCGGAATCGCCGATTCCACTTCGATCGCCAGTCGATGCCTTTTGACCGGATCATCGACCAGCCGGCCCTCCTCTTCCTCCAGCTCGTCTGCGCCGAGCAGATAGATCGGGCGCATCAGGTCGGCGATGCCGGAATGAAAAACTGGATCCCACTCCGCGGCCCGTAACTGGACGCCCTCCCAGAACCCCCAGGCCCAGGCTTCGCCATCCAGCAAACTTTCTCCTTCATATCTGTGCTCGCAGAACAGCGGTTCGTATTCTTCGGGCGCAACTCTGAATGTGATGACGATTTCATTCATCATGTGTGTGATCAGGCCGATGATGCGCTCGGCTTCCCGGGGCGATCCGAACCGGGGTTCGTCCATGCTGCCCCAAACGCGCGGCAGCCACTCGGCCATCGAAATTTCCTGCGGGCCGATCACCAGCGCGGTGAGAAAGCCATGCAGCGTGTCCATGGTCATGGCGTCTTCGGCGCAGCGATCGGATAACAGGAAATCGTCGAGTTCGTCGAACTCTTCATCGGAGAACGCCTGGTCCAGTTGCATGAAATACCATCCATATGGTGAATAAAACCGCAGTGTAATTCCAATCACCTGTCGAGGCGAGGATTACCGCTGCTGGACACGTACAATAAGTGCTGACAGGAAGTGATGTTACCGAGAACAACCAACCATGCATGCTGAAACCCCTTTTTCTGATTTGGCCCCTGATAGGGTATTGGACGCGATTGAGAGCCTCGGGATGCGCTGTGATGGACGATTGCTGCAACTGAATAGTTTTGAGAATCGTGTCTACCAGGTTTGGCTCGAAGACGGTAACCAGCGTGTTGTGAAGTTTTATCGGCCAGGACGCTGGAGTGATGAGGCTATCTTCGAAGAACACACATTCAGTCTCGAACTTGCTGATCAGGAAATTCCAGTGGTTCCGCCGCTGACGTTCGACGGACGCACGCTGCATCATCATGAAGGCCATCGGTTTGCCCTCTTTACCAGACAGGGAGGGCGGACACCAGAGCTTGATCGGGAAGAAACGCTTGAGTGGTTAGGACGTTTCTTGAGTCGTATTCATGCTGTCGGGAAAAATCTCCACTACCAGGCAAGGCCCAGACTCGATATCCAAAGCCTGGGGCGTGACCCACGTCACTTTCTCCTTGCGGGTGCATGGTTGCCCCTGGAATTGAAGTCAGCGTGGTCCAGCGTGGCAGATCAAGCGCTGGATTGCGTGAGTCATGCCTATGAACGTGCAGGTGATGTGCAAACACTACGGTTACATGGCGATTGCTATCCAGGGAACCTGTTGTGGACAGATGATGGTCCTCATTTTGTCGATTTCGACGATAGCCGAACCGGTCCGGCAATTCAAGATCTCTGGATGCTGCTTTCGGGCGATGCTGCGGATATGCGCACGCAATTCAGGGCATTGATGAGAGGCTATGAGACCTTCCTCGACTTCGATGATCGCGAACTGCATCTCATCGAAGCGCTTCGCACGCTACGATTGATCCATTACAGCGCCTGGATCGCCGGGCGATGGAGCGATCCTGCCTTCCCCGCCGCATTTCCATGGTTTGGCAGTGTTCGTTACTGGCAGGAACGCATCCTTGAACTGCGCGAGCAAGTCGCACTGATGCAGGAACCTTCATTCACCGCGGCCTGATAATGAGCTTTCCTCAACAATCTGCCGAATAGTGCGAAGCCCGTGCCAAGCTGGTTCGACCCGATTTCGCCCAAGCCATCGACACCCACTGGCGCAAGCGGGCGCTCGAGTGGAACCGCATTGTCAATTCATCAGGAATTCCGGAATGAATCCAAATGGTTTCACAGTCCTTGCTGCTGGAATTGATTACAACGCAGCTTTCTTTAGCCGCCGAACACTTGCGTCCACAGCCGCTTGACGCTGTCGCTTTCCTGCTGCACGCGTTCGATGACGATGTGGGCGCGCTCCTCGCCTTGCAGGCGGATCTGATGCTGTAACCTGCGGAACACGCGATAAGCGTCGGCGACTTCACCGGCCAGCGTAGCGTCGATCAGACCAAGCGCGCCGCATAGTTTCAGCAGAGCGATGTTGCCGATGTCGCCAGTCAACTGCTGATATTGCACGGCGTAACGCAGAACCAGAAACTGTACGATGAACTCGATGTCGATCATGCCGCCGTCGTCGTGTTTGAGGTCGAACTGCGTACTGCGATTGGGATGCGCCTGATGCAGCTTCATGCGCATACCGAGCACTTCCTGTGTCAGTTTGTACGAATCGCGCGGCTGGCGCAGCAAGGCTTCGCGCAAGGCCTCGAAGCGGTTGCCGATGGCGGCATCGCCGGCGCAATAGCGCGCGCGTGTGAGCGCCTGATGTTCCCACACCCAGGCAGACGTCCGCTGATATTTTTCGAACGTCGCGAACGACGATACCAGCAGGCCGCTGGCGCCGTCGGGACGTAAGGCCATATCGATGTCGAACAGCGTGCCGGCCGGCGTATGCGCGCTCATCCAGGTGATGAAGCGCTGCGCCAGCCTGGCGTAGAGGCCAGGTGCGTCCTGGTCGTCGTCGTCGTAGAGAAAGACGAGGTCGAGATCGGAAGCGTAGCCCAGTTCCTTGCCGCCGAGTTTGCCGTAGGCAATCACGGTGAATCGCGGCGCTTCGCGATGGCGATCGGCGATGGTTTTCCAGACCGACTGAATAGTGGCGGCAACCAGGATATCGGCCAGCGCCGAGAGATGATCGGCCAGCTGTTCGACGCTCAGATCACCTTCCAGATCCTGCGCCAGCAAATGGAACAGCTGGGCATGGTGAACTTCGCGCAGGATGTCCATTTGCCGCTCGGTGTCGCCCGGCGCGGCGTCGAGCCGGCGCTGACAGTCTTGCGCAACGGCCGGCCAGTCCGGCGGCGTCTTCAGATTGCAGTCGTCGAGCAGCTCGTCGAGCAGGATGGGATAGCGAGTCAGGTATTGTGCCGCCCAGTCGCTGGCGGCGATCATGCGGATCAGGCGCGTCAATGCATGCGGGTACTCGGTCAGCAGCGCCGGATAAGCGGCGCGGCGGGCAATCGCTTCCAGGAAATCCAGCAGACGGCGCAAGGTCGGCAGACGCGCGCCGGGCAGCTTGCCGATGACAGGCAGGGCCGCATCGATCGATGTCATGAGGCGCGCGCAGCTGGTTTCCGGCAGTGATTGCAGACGCGGCGATTGCAGCGTCGCGAGTATGCGCCGGGCGGCGCTTTCGGCATCGTCGAAGCCGAGCGATGCCAGGATCGCGGCCATCGATTCGGCGCTTTCTCCCTCACGCAGCCGGCATGTGACGCCATTGCCGTCACTGTTCGCGCTATCCTGCCTGCCGCTGAAGATCGCATCGAATTGCCGCGCGACGATGCAGCGATGCGTGTCGAGCTGCGCCAGCAGGGATGCCGTATCGGCGCAACCCATCATATTGGCAACGATAGTCCGGTCGTTTTCATTGGACGGCAGCGTATGCGTCTGGGCATCGTCGAGATATTGCAGGCGATGTTCGAGATTGCGCAGGAAGATGTAGGCTTCCAGTAGTTGCTCGGCCACCTGCGGCTCCAGTAGTTTTTTGTCCCCCAGCGTGCGCAGGGTAGCGCGGGTGGAGCGGTCGCGCAGCTCCGGATCGCGGCCGCCGCGGATGAGCTGGAACACCTGGCTGACGAACTCTGCCTCGCGGATGCCGCCGCGCCCCAGCTTGACGTTGTCGCTGCGTTCCGGATGCAGAGACTCCTGGCGTTTGACTTCGGCGCGAATCTGCGCATGCATGGAGCGCAGCGCGTCGATCGCGCCGAAATCCAGATAGCGGCGATAGATGAAGGGACGACTGATGACTTCCAGCGCAGCGATGTCGGCGGCCTTGCCGGTCAGCGCGCGCGCCTTGATCCAGGCGTAACGCTCCCATTCGCGGCCCTGACGGATCAGATATTCCTCGATCATGTCGAGGCTGGCGACCAGCGGACCGGAGTTGCCATTCGGGCGCAGCGCCATGTCGACGCGGAAGGTGAAACCGTCCTCCGTGATTTCCGACAGCGCGGCGATCAGCTTCCTGCCGAGCCGGATGAAGAATTCGTGATTCGACAGCGAACGCTGCTCAGGTGCATCGGCGCGGGTGTCGCCATCTTCCGGGTAGACGAAAATCAGGTCGATGTCGGAAGAGACATTCAGTTCGCCGCCGCCCAGTTTACCCATGCCCAGCACGATCAACTCCTGCTCGACGCCGGACGCTGCACCGATGGGCATGCCATGGAACGCGCTCATTTCCCGCATCAGCGCGTGCAGATGCGTTTGTACGGCAAAGTCGGCAAAGTCGCTCATGGTGCGCACTACCTCGTCCAGATCGGCCTTGCCGCCGAGGTCGCGTTCGATGAGCGTGCAGACGACGAGGTTGCGCAGGCGACGCATCGGGCCGTTCAACGCGGCGGCGCCGGCAGGCTCGCTGACGGTATCCAGGTCATTTTGTAAAATACGCTCGAACACCGCGCGCTTCATCGATGATTGGGAAAATTCCGCCAGTTGGCCGGGACGGGACGGGATGGCATTGGCCCAGCGCTTCAGAAAACGCGAAGCGGTCACATCTGTCCGGAAAGGTTTGCAGTTCGTCATGCCGCCATGATAGATTATTTGGAACGAGGTGCCTGACACGCTCCAGTATTGATTGCAGTCATGGTGATTGCCGGAAGGCATGCCGGGGTAATTGCGCCGGTACGTAGTCAACACAATACGGCCCGCAGTCGAGCTCTCCGCCCTACTGTGAGTTTTTACTCTTCCGTCCAAAAATCGAAAAGGCGTTCCGACCACTATGCGAAGGGTTGATGCTTATCCCGCCGTCATCCGCAGCGTGATCGGCATCGCTCTCAAATTGCTGGTGCTGGGGTATTTCGTTTTTTGCGCGCTGTTTCTGACCTTGCGTTACGGCATCCTGCCCGAGATCGCTCACTACAAGGCAGACATCGAAAAAATGGCTTCGCGCGCGCTTGGACGTCCCGTCGGCATTGCCGCTATCGATGCTTCCTGGAGCGGCTTGCGGCCTCGACTGGCGCTGACCGACGTCGTGATCCACGACAGCGCCGGGCAGGCGGCGCTGACCTTGCCGCACGTTGCCGCGACTTTTTCCTGGACGACCGTGCTGGCAGGCGAACCACATTTCGAGAATCTGACCATCACCAGACC
>JBAPMF010000028.1:0-41634 GCA_049278475.1 Herbaspirillum sp.
CGCCAGGTCAGCGTGACATAGCGCGCATCCTGTGTGATGCCGCTGTTCCCGGCAAAGCGCGACGCCGGATGACTGGACTGCTGATGCTGGCGACTGATGCCGGTGGTGATCGCCGGCAGATATGCCACGCGCGCACCGCCGGCCTGCGCCGCCTGCACCTTCACGGATGCCCAGGCGCCATGAATCTGCGGATCGAGACACAAACCCAGATGAACCGCGTCCAGCAAACTGATCTCTTCACCAGTGATGCCAACGCCGTCATCACAACGCACGCTCATCACATCGCCCGGCAATCTGGCGCCACTGTCCAATTGTGGTGGACGGCTTAAGAGCGGATCGGCGAACGGTGCTGTCATCCAGTCCGTCAGCTCCCCGGCAACGGCGGACGAAGCCATACCCGCGCACGTCAGGATCAGGCCGGCGCCAACGCATCGCATCCGCTCATCTTTCATGCAGCGCCTCGCGCTGGTGCCGCTGCAATGGCGAGAGCACGTATTCGATGATCCTTCTGTCGCCAGTTTTGATTTCGGCAGTGACCGACATGCCTGGCGACAGCGGCATGATTTTTCCATCCACGACCAGGCTGTTTTTATCCAGAACGATGCGGGTCGCGTAAATCAGTCCCCGTTTGTCATCTTCGATGGCATCCCGCGAGACATGCCTGACCGTCGCCGCGATACTGCCGTATTTGGTGTAGTTGAAGGCATCGATCTTGACCTGTGCGCGCTGGCCGATCTGCACGAAACCGACATCCTTGTTATCCAGAAAAGCTTCGATTTCGACCACACTCTCGCGCGGCACGATCTGCATCAATGGCTGGGCCGCAGGCACCACACCGCCCACGGTATGTACCGACAGCTGCTGCACCGTGCCATCCACCGGCGCCATCAGTTTCAAAAGCCTGCTGCGCTCGCCCGCGCGCCGCTGATCCTGCCCGGCAGCGGCGATGATCTTGTCGCCATCGATCAAGGCGTCGTGGGCCTCCCTGCGTGTCTGCGCGATCAGAACCGCGCGTTGCTGGCGCGCCTGCGCCAATTGCCCCTCCAGATCCACCCTGGCCTGCTCCTTCTCCAGCCAGGCATGACGCGACACCATGCGCTCCGGCAACAGCGCCTTGAAATCTTCTGCCCGCTGCGCGGCCAGCGGCAAGGCTTGCGCATAGTGCGCGATGTCTCCATCGAGCCGGGCAAGCCGGGCGCGGAAGTCGCGATACTGACCATCGAGCTGCCGTCGCGCCGCCTGCCACTGGCTATCCGTACTCTCCGCCACTACCGCCAATGCCGGCGCCTGGAGCCGCTCCACAGCATCGATCATGGCCTGCGACCGCGCGACCTGAAGTCTGGCCTGAATCAGCACATCGTGGGCCTTGTCATGTTCCGCATCGCTGGCGCTGGAATCCAGTTCGATCAGCACATCCCCGGCCCGCACCGCCTGCCCTTCGACGACATGCAAGGCGCGCACACTAGCGACATCCACCGAGCCGATGGTCTTGGTGCGTGCGGAAGGAATCACCTTGCCCGCGGCATTCACCACAATATCGACATGACCAACGATTGACCAGAACAGGGCGAACAGCACCAGCGCCATCAGAATGCGCCCGGTCCAGCGCAACGACGCCGATTCCGGCATCTCTTGCAGCGCCAGCCCGGCCGGCAGGAATTCCGCCTCCTGTTTGTTAAAAAAATCCGGGCGCAAGTGATGGCGCATTTTCCAGGAATGGGAAAATACGCTGGCGTAACGCCGCAGTAACACTCCCCATGCCTGCCGGCGATGAGGCAGGCTCATGACGGCGCCAATGCTGCATCCGCGTGCGCTGCCGGAGACGGCCTCTGGCTGCTTTGCAGTTGATACAGGTGCCGGTAGATGCCACCGGGGTGACGCAGCAGTTCGTCATGGCTGCCGCTTTCGGCGATCTGGCCACGCTCCATTACCACGATACGGCTGGCGTCGCGCACCGCGCTCAAGCGATGTGCAATGATGAGCACGGTACGGCCGGCGCAAATCTGACGCATATTGTCCTGGATGATTTTCTCGGATTCGTAATCCAGGGCGCTGGTCGCTTCATCGAAGATCAGAATGCGCGGATTGGTGATCAAGGCCCGCGCAATCGCAATCCGCTGGCGCTGGCCGCCGGACAAGCCAACGCCGTGCTCACCCACCAGCGTATCGTAAGCTTCCGGCAGTTCACAGATAAACCCATGCGCTCCCGCCAGCCTGGCCGCCGCGATGATGTCCTCGATCGGCAGCGCCGGATCGGACAGCGCGATATTGTCGCGGATGGAGCGCGTAAACAAGGTGTTCTCCTGTAGCACGACGCCGATCTGCCGGCGCAGGGAGGCGCTGTCGATAATCGCGATATCCTGCCCATCCACACTCACGCGGCCGCGATCCGGCACATACAGGCGCTGCACCAGCTTGGTCAATGTGCTCTTGCCGGATCCTGAACGTCCGACGATGCCGATCACTTCTCCAGGACGAATCTTCAGGCTCAGCGCCCGGATCACATCCGGCGCATCGGGGCGGTAACGGAACGACACCTGGTCGAATTCGATCAGTCCCGCCACGCGCGGCATGCGGGTCTTGTTACCGCTCACTTCGGCACGCGCATCCAGGATGTCCCCCAGACGGCTCATGGAGATGCCGACCTGCTGGAAATCGTTCCACAATTGCGCCAGGCGCAGGATCGGTGCGGCAACCTGGCCCGCCAGCATGTTGAAGGCGACCAGTTCACCTACTGTCATCCTGTTATCGATCACCAACAAGGCGCCCATCCACATGATGGCCGCGGTCACCAGTTTGCTCACCAGACTCACGCTGCCACTGGCCACCAGGCCGATATTGGTGGTGGACAGAGCGGCCGACACATAGGCCGCCAGCTGCTGGTCCCAGCGTTGCCGCCAGCGCGGTTCCACCGCCATCGCCTTGACCGTGTCCATGCCGCTCAAGGTTTCCACCAGGAATGATTGATTCTCGGCGGATCGGTTGAACTTGTCGTTCAGCCTGGCGCGCAGGATCGGCGTGAAAATGAACGACAGCATCACGTAGACTGGGATGGAAACCAGTACGATCACGGTCAGCGCCGGACTGTACCAAACCATCACGCCAAGAAAAATAAATGAAAACATCAGATCCAGCATCAGGGTCATGCCGTTGCTGGTCAGGAAAGCGCGGATGTTTTCCAGTTCACGCACCCGGGCAACCGAATCCCCCACGCGCCGCGCCTGGAAATAACTGATAGGCAGATTGAGCAGGTGGCCGAACAGACGCGAACCCAGTTCCACATCGATCTTGCTGCTGGTATTGGCGAATACCGCCGTGCGGATGCCACTCAACACGACATCGAACAGGATCGCCACGATCAGGCCGATAGCGATCACATTGAGAGTCTTCATGGCATTGTTGACCAGCACCTTGTCCATCACGACCTGAAAAAACATCGGCGTCACCAGTCCAATGATCTGCAATACCAGGGAAACCAGCAGCACTTCGCCCAAAGTCTTGCGATACTTGACGATGGCGGGAATGAACCAGCTGAAATCGAACTTGCCCATCTCCGCGGCAAAGCTCGCCTTGCTGGTGAAAAAAATCAGCTCGCCACTCCATTGCTCCTGGAGGCGCTCCAGGCTCAGCACTTCCGGAGGCTGGCCGGGATGCTGCACCAGCACGCGCACGGGATCGCGCGCGGCGTCCACCTTGCCCACGACAAAATAGTTTCCGGCGCGGCCAATGCCGATGGCCGGTAATGGACTGCGATCCAGACGCGCCATGTCCTGTCGCACGACCCTGGCCGTCAATCCCAGTGTCTTTGCCGCCAGCAGAATCGTTTGCACAGAAAACTGCTCACGCCCGTACTGATGCTGCAACTGCGCGGCATCCGCCGCGATGCCATGCAGCCTGGCCATGAGCATCAGGCATTGCAGGCCGGTATCGACAGGGGGAGGCAAATCATGAGGCGGGGTATTGGTCACGAAATGGCAGAAAATCTGATGCAGGGAATGGAAGCAGATATAGGAGGCAGGACGCTGGCAGGTTCACCCGTGCCGGCGCGAGGCAGCCATCGATCGGTCAATGAAGGATCAACGAAAAAGCGATCAATGCAGCGCCGCCAGCAGAATCCTGCCGTCGGCATCCTGGTGACGGGTCCAATAAGTCTGGGCGGCAGCAGGCGGCGCGAACGCCGCCATGGCCTGCACCAGCTGTTCCACATCGGTGTTGTAAAGGGTCAGACCGTCTGCGGTTTCGATACGCTCGATCTGGTTATCCGCGCCGTTGTTCGCATACCAGTCCTTGACCGTGATCCGGTCGCTGCCGCCCATCACGCTAATGAGCAGGTCATTACCAGTTTTCGTCAGCCACAGATTGTTCTGATGCACGTCCGTAAAGCGCAGCACATCGCTATTGGTCAGGGGCGAATCGATGTCTGAGATCGTGTCGCGGCCATCGCCTCTGGCGAACACATAGGTATCACTGCCCCTGCCACCCATCAGGATGTCGTTGCCCGGGCCGCCCACGAGCGTATCGTTGCCGGCGCCGCCGTACAGGAAGTCGTCATCGCTCTCGCCGGGGTTCAGGCTTTGTTTACGGTCATTGCCCGCAGTAAAGCCGACGATCAGGTCATTGCCGTTGCCGCCCCACATCCGGTCATTGCCGGCGCCGCCGAACAGCCTGTCATTGCCTGTTGTGCCATAGATGAAGTCGTGGCCGGAGCCACCCTGAAATTCATTATTGCCGATCCCGCTCCACGTCTGCTTATGATCCAGACCGTTGATAACGATATCGACGACAAGTTCGGATGATTGGTTTGTATCTTTTTCAGCGGTCATCATCGTTTTCCCTTGCTCAATGGAGGAATTGTTTTTGAATCGTAAAAAATGGAGATACAGACGTGTCGAAAGATGTTTTTTCAGTTTATGGAGGCAATAACACCGTGGAAGATATTATAGATTTTTGCTTGCAGTATTGGTTCCCCGGCAACAAAAAATCTTCCCGGAGGCGAATCATGAGGCGAGGTATTGGTCACGGAATGGCAGAAAATCTGATGCAGGGAATGGAAACAGATATGGGAGGCAGGACACCAGCAGATTTACCCGTGCCGGCGCGAGGCAGACCCCATCGATCAGTCAATGAAGGATCAACAAAGAGGCGATCAATGCAGCGCCGCCAGTAGAATCCTGCCATCGGCATCCTGGTGACGGGTCCAACGAGTCTGGGCGGCGGCAGGCGGCGCGAACGCCGCCATGGCCTGCACCAGCTGTTCCACATCGGTGTTGTAAAGGGTCAGACCGTCTGCGGTTTCGATGCACTCGATCTGGTTATCCGCGCCGCCGCCCGCATACCAGTCCTTGACCGTGATCCGGTCGCTGCCGCCCATCACGCTGATCCGCAGATCATTGTCCACTCTCGTCAGCCACAGATTGTCCTGATGCACATCCGTGAAGCGCAGCACATCGCGATGGCCCGGGGTCGCGTCGTTGTCCACGATCGTGTCGCAGCCATCGCCTCTGGCGAACACATAGGTATCATTGCCCCTGCCGCCCACGAGGGTGTCATTGCCCTTGCCGCCGGTGAGCACGTTGTCGCCGCGATTGCCGGTGATGACGTTGTCCAGCGCATTACCGGCGCCATCGATGTTTTCCTCCCACAGCTTGATCGGTTCGATGGTGTAGATGCTGTAGCCATCGGCGACGCCGGCACTCCTGCGGAAGCTGGCAATCGGAACATAGCGCGTCATGTCGCTGACCTTGCCGCGCCCCGAATCGGCGATGTAGAAACCGGCGATGGCCCCGCTCTGCGCATCGCAGGCCACGCCGGTCACGGCGACTACATGATCGGCTTTACCCCGGCCCGGAGCAGCATGGTCATCCCACAGCGTTCTTGAATCGAGCGCGACGATCACGCCGCGGCCACCCATGAGCAGATTCGCCAGAGCCTGCTCGTCATATCCCATCAGCAGGCCGTTGCGAATGCCGTAACTGTCGAGCAGAGCACGCTGCCCCGCGTAATTGGAACTGCCGCGCCTGCTGTCGCTCACGGCCGGATCGGTCACCGTCCATTGGTTGTGGATCGCGCGCCGCACCACCTGCGCCTCGGTCAATGGCTGACTGGCTTGCGTGCTCAGATTGGCGATCGCCGTCAAGGCGCAGGTTCCCCTGTAACCAGGCACCGCATCGCCTTGCATGTAATCCAGCTCGAACGCCTTGGGATAGCCATAGACCAGAATAGCGGCGCCGTCAGCAATGCCGCGTTCGGCCTTGGAGAAATCCAGCAGCGAGAGATTTTCCACATGCTCGGCCAGGGTATGGCTGATGCTGGCATTGACCGTGTCTATCCCTTCGCCTGCCAGTTCCACCACCTGGTCGCCGGCGTTGTCCACATAATAGGTGTCGTTACCGAGACCGCCTATCATGACATCCGCGCCGGTCACGCCATCCAGAATGTTGTCGCGGCTGTTGCCGATGATGCGGTTATCCAGACTGTTGCCGGTGCCATTGATGGTATATCCCTCGACCAGACGCAATTCTTCGATATTGGCACCGAGGATGGTATTGGTGCTGCTGACGACGGTATCGTAGCCTTCGTCCTGGTGCTCCAGCACGACATCGTTGACGCTGTTGACGATGTAGATATCGTCGCCCACGCCGCCCTCCATCTGGTCGGCGCCAGCGCCGCCGTCGAGGTAATCGTTGCCCGGACCACCCAGCAGTGTGTCGTTGCCGGCGCCGCCGTACAAAAAGTCGTCATCGCTCTCGCCGGGGTTCAGGCTTTGTTTGCTGTCGTTGTCCGCGGTAAAGCCGACAAGCAGGTCATCGCCGGCGCCGCCCCACATCCGGTCGCTGCCGGCGCCGCCGAACAACCTGTCATCGCCTGCCTCGCCATAGATGAAATCATCGCCATCGCCACCCTGAAATTCGTCATTGCCGATCCCGCCCCACATCCGGTCATGGCCCAGACCGCCGAGCAGCAGATCATTGCCGGCGCCGCCATGGAGCTGGTCGTTGCCGGCGCCGCCATGGAGTACGTCGTCGCCTTCTTCGCCATACAGGATGTCGCCGCCGCCATACCCCCACATCCTGTCGTTGCCGCTGCCGCCCCAGATTTTGTCATTGCGCTCGCTGCCGCCGACCAGGTCATCACCCGGTCCGGCGTAAAAATTTTTCACCAGGGAGAGATTGAAATACTTAGGACCACGCGCCCTCGGCCTGCTGTAATCATGGTTCGCGTAGTAATTGATGTCGAAATTGTCGTTGCCGTCGGTGCCAATCATGCTTTGCTGGTCGCACGAAACCCTGATCTGTCCTCGCCGCCAGAAAATCACCCCGTGGTAGGACTTGTCGAAGTATTGCTCGCTACGGTTCAGCTGCTCCCAGCAGCTCGGCTCGGCCATTGGCGCGAACTGCATGTCGAACGACGCCGAGGCAGTGTACTGCGCCACATCCGGAAGCCGAACCTTGCCTGCCGCATGGATCGCATAGTCGCCGGCGCTCAGGCTGCTCACACCGGCCTGAAGCAGTGCAGCGCGCAAGGGTGTCAGGCGGAAGAACATGCCATCCTCGCGCAGATCGGAGACAGCCCGCAAACCATCGAGTTCCGCGCCGCCCAGCCGTCCGTCGCCATCGGCATCGCGCGCCGCCAGTTCGGCCACCGTCAGACCGACGCCGTTATCGTCCATCACCAGGAAGGTCTTGTCGGCAATGGAAGCCGCCGTGTCCAGGCCGGGGGAACTGCTTTCATAGAAAGCGCCGAGGGGATTCCAGTGCAGCAAACCGAAATGGTCATCGACGAAGGTCGGGAGCCTGTGGGGGTTCCAGACCGAATCGAAATGCTTGTCGGTGAAGGTCGAAAACCTGTTGGCATCGTTCACCAGAAAGGACGTCGATGCGTTGACCAGGTTTTCAAAACCACGGCGATCGACCAGTCCTTTGCCGAACGCATCCCACGCCGCATGGTCGGCATCATAAGCCGCCTGCCGGTCGAGGAAACCAAAGGACGGCTGGCTCCAGGAACGTCCATCGGCAGAGTGGCGCATCGCGGAAAAACCAGAGATGGGCGCGCCACCCACGGACGCAGTGACGCTGGTGATCACGCCGGAAGCCGGGTCATAGATATAACGGCCGTTGACGCCGCCGATCTGCTCACTCACGTGATCGAAGCCGAAGCTGCCGACATAGTCGCCGCCCCTGTAGATATGCAGCGCGCCGTCGTTCCTGTCGAGGAAGGAAACATTGCCATTGGCGGCGACATTGCCGCGCGACCGGCTGCCGTCAGCCTCCAGCCAGTGATGGCTGACCTCGCCGGTCTGCGTGTTGGTGGTGGAGGGGATGGTGCGCCCGGCCAGCGGGCCGTGGGTGATGGTGACGTGGGTGACATCGTAGAGCTTGCCGTTGCCGGTTTTGCTTGTGTCTTTTTCAGCAGCCAAGATCATTCTCCTTTATTGGATGAAATCGCGTGAGGTGTAAATGCAAACAGGAAATAAATTAACGACATAGATGCGACAAAAGATGAAGCCACCGCAAAAAACAACAAAGCACTCATTGATCCGATCGAGGACATCCCAAGCGCGCAATACAGGATGACGACCTGCGCGGGAAAAGGATCGGTCTATCTTTCCACTGCCACGCGCGCGGCGGTATCCAATCCTCCTACCGAGGGTATCGCCCAGCTCATCAGTTCCCGCCCCCAGTGCGGCGTGAGCATGAAATAGGCAATCAGGTAGAAAATCTGCCCGACAAGAAAAAAACAAGGCAGGCCAGAAATAGCGGCCGGGCCGGGTAGTCTTCGGAGAAAAGTTTCGCCCAAGCTCTTTCGGATGATTCACCTGTATTTTTTTCAGCAGCCAGGATCGTTCTCCTTTGCCCGATGAGGGAGTCGTTTTTACATCGTAAAAAAATGGAGATGCAGACGTGTCGAGAGATATTTCTTTCAGTGTGTGACGACAATGGCGCACATGGAAGAGGTAGATTTTTGCTTGCAGTATTGGTTCCCCGGCAACAAAAAATCTTCTCGAAGTGGGTGGAATGGTGTGTCAATCCATCTACGATGGAGTCAGAAATTACTGGCAATGGTGACGCTGCGATCAGATTTTTTCAGGAACCAGCGATTGAAATCTGACCGTTAGAACCGGCTCACGGCCCAACCCTGGTGATGCAATATCGCGCCAGCGCCTGCAAGACAGCGGCATCCTCGCCGGCTGCTTCGGCGACCTGAAATGTGACCTGCGGATGGGTCCGGCGCAACTGCTCGACTAGGACCGGCAAATCATGCCGGACATGCCCTCCCTGCCCCAAAAACACCGGCACCACCGTGATATGCCGCACACCATCAGCGACCTGCCGCGCCGCCAGTTGCGGCAAATTCGGCGTCATCAGCTCCAGAAAAGCCAACTCCACGACGACATCCGGCAGACTTGCCTGTGTCAGTGTCTGCAAGCGATGGAACGGTTTCGCCCAGTCAGGATCGCGGGCGCCGTGAACGAACAGGATCAATGATTTTTGCATCGCCTTTGCCTCACCGCCGCTCGACCCAGCGCAAGGTGATCATCGCCATCAGCATGAACAACATGCTCGGCAACGCCGCCGAAACAAACGCCGGCCAGGTGTTGAGCAAACCCAGATGCGCGAACAGATTGCTGATCAATTGAAAACTGACGCCGATCATGATGCCGGTAAAAATCTTCAAACTGACGCCGCCGGTACGGAAATGCAGATACGCGAACGGCAAGGCCAGCGCCATCATGACAAAAATGGAAAGCGGATAGACGATCTTTTTCCAGAAAGCGATCTCGTAGCGTTCGGCACGCTGATTGTTGGCTTCCAGATGCCTGGTGTAAGTGAGCAGGTCATAGGCGGACATGCGCTCAGGATTGGTCAATAACACCGACAGGATTTCCGGCGTCACTTCCGAGACGAAGCTGCGCGCCTTGACTTTGCCGGTCGCAATGGGCGCAGCGATGTCGCTGGTTTTACCATTGATGAAAGTCGTCTGCTGCACATCCGTCAGCAGCCATACGTGATCGCCCTGATACTCCCCCCGTGCCGCGACGATCAACTCCGACAGATGAAAATCCTGATCCAGTTCATAAATCCTGACGCCGTCGAGACGGCCATCGCTCGACATGCGCTGGATATTCAAAAACCGCGTGCCGATCACCTTGCCTTTCAAGCCATTCTCCCTGATCACATCCTTGGCCCACAGGCCCGAACGGAATTGCGAGGACAGCGACGCGCCCTGCGCCTGCATCCTGAGCTTCTCACCCCATTCGCTGGCCTTCGGTGCCAGCAGCTCGCCGAACAACATCGTGACGATGGCAAAACCGATGCCGATCCGCGCCAGCGCCTTGACGGTCATGCACGTAGACATGCCAGATACGCGCATGATGGTGAATTCCGACGTAGCGGCGAACTGCGCCAGCGCGTAAATCGTGCCGATCAGCACCGCGATCGGCATCAGTTCATACACGTTGCCGGGCAAGCCCACCACCACATACAGCAAGGCAGCCCGCAACTGATAGTCATGATGGCCGACTGACTCCAGCTGGCCCATTAGCTCGAAAAAGGCGAACAGCGACAGAAAGGCCGCCAGCGCGAAAGAGACCGAGCGCACGACCCCGACAGCGATATAACCTTGCAGGACGCTCATCGAGCCTGCCGTTTCCGTAAAAACGCGCGCCGCACGCGAGACCACATGACCGCGGGGTGATAACGGCTATTGACATTGAGCCGCAGAAAAAACATGGCGAACACCAGCAGCGCCATTGCCAGATGCACCGGCCACCAGCCGAGCATGAAGGACAGCCGGTTCTGCATCACCGCCGCCTGGAATATGCTGACCGTATTGCTGTACAGGACGAACAGCAGCAAGGCCATCAGCAGGCCGACCGAGCGCCCCGCGCGCGGATTGACGAAAGACAGCGGGATCGCCAACAGCATCAGCGTCAGCGCCATCAACGGCAGCGCCAGACGCCAGAGCAGTTCAGCGCGGCTGAAACCATCGTCCTGGTGCAGCAGCTCCCAGGTCTGCAACGCACGCACCGATCTCGATCTGTCACCGGTCACTGCCCGCGACTGTCTGCTCACCAGCAAGCCATAGCGTTCAAATTCGAGCATCTGGAAATCCGGCTGGCCGGGCGTGCCGTCATAACGGCGACCCTTGCTCATGACAACGATTTTTTCGCCATCCCTGTCGACTTCCATTTCCCCTGCTGCTGCAACCACGATGCTGTTCCCGCCATCGAGCAAGGTATTGACGAAAATGTTTTTCACTTTGCCGGCATCACCGGAAATACCCTCGACGAAAAAGATGCGGTTGGCCGTGGCCGACTCCTGGAATATACCGGGCGATACGCGGGCGATATCTTCGCGCTTTTCAAACCGCTCCCGGAATTGCATGCTCTGCCGGTTAGCCCACGGTGTGGCGGCAAAACTCAGGATCGCGGTCAGCAGGATGATCGGCCAGCCGAAACGCAGCACCGGCACGATCCAGCGCATCAGGCTCAGCCCCGAAGCGAACCAGACCACCATTTCGGCATCCTGATAACTGCGGGTCAATACCAGCAGCACCGCAATGAAGCCGGTCAGAATCAACATCACCGGCATATAGTTCAGTACCTGAAAGCCCATCAGCGCGAGAACATCCTGTGAACTGGCCTCTCCCCTAGCAGCCTGACCGAGGATCTTGATCAGCATGACCGTCAGGGTGACGCTCAATAGCGTGGTGAACACTGCACCGGCGGTGCTCATCAATTCACGTCGAAGAGCGCGCTCAAAAATCATGCGGGGCTTATAATCGCGGGGTTAATGTGGAGCAAAACCATGAAGCCGCAATACGGTAAACAAGGATAAGGAAAAAACGATGGACTTTAGCATAAAAACACTGGACACAAAAACCTCCGTCACCGCCGCCAGAACAGGCATGCTCGTCGTCGGCGTCTTCGAACACCAGCAGCTGACGCAAGCGGCGCAGACACTGGACAAAATGGGCGCCATCAGCAACGCGCTCCAATCCGGCGACATCACCGGCAAACCCGGCTCCACCCTGCTGCTGCGCGGCCTGACCGGCATCGCTGCCGAACGCGTGCTGCTGGTCGGCCTAGGCAAGGAAGAAGGCATTACCGACAAAGACTTCTCTTGCGCGACGCAAGCCATCGCGCGCGCGCTGAACCATGTCGGCGCCAGCGATGCCCTGGTCGCGCTGCCGCTGGACAGGATCAAGGGACGCGACGCCGCCTGGGCCATTCGCTCCCTAGTGCTGACGGCGCGCGACAACAATTACCGTTCCGATGCCATGAAGAGCAGGAAAGACCCTGCTCCGACCGGCGTCAAAAAACTCGCCATCGGCGTCTCCAGCGCCGCCGCTGCCGCCAAAAGCGCGCTGGCGGAAGCCGTGGCGCTGACCAACGGTATGGAACTGAGCAAAGACCTGGCCAACCTGCCCGGCAACATCTGCACTCCGACCTACCTCGCCGACAGCGCCAGAAAGCTGGCCAGGGAGTACAAACTGGGTATCGAAGTGCTGGACCGCAAGCAACTGGAAGCGCTCAGAATGGGCAGCTTCCTGTCGGTCGCCAACGGCAGCGATGAACCACCGAAATTCATCGTCCTCAAGCACATGGGCGGCAAGGCCAAGGAAGCGCCTGTCGTGCTGGTCGGTAAAGGCATCACTTTCGACACCGGCGGCATCTCGCTCAAGCCAGGCGCGGGTATGGATGAAATGAAGTACGACATGTGCGGCGCCGCTTCGGTGCTGGGCAGCTTCCGCGCCATCGCCGAGCTGCAACTGAAGCTCAATGTCATCGGTGTCATCCCGACCTGCGAGAACATGCCCTCCGGCCACGCCACCAAACCCGGCGATATCGTGACATCGATGTCGGGCCAGACCATCGAAGTCTTGAACACCGACGCCGAAGGCCGCCTGATCCTGTGCGATGCACTGACCTACGTCGAACGCTTCAAGCCTGCCGCCGTGATCGATATCGCCACGCTGACCGGCGCCTGCGTGGTAGCACTAGGCCACCACAACAGTGGCCTATTCACGCGTGAAGACGACGCCCATGACCAGCTCGCCGCCGCATTGCTGGCCGCCGGCAAAACCAGCGGCGACACCGCATGGCGCATGCCGGTTCAGGACGCCTACCAAGAACAGCTCAAGTCGAACTTCGCCGATATCGCCAACATCGGCGGCCAGCCGGCAGGCAGCGTCACGGCAGCCTGCTTCCTGGAACGCTTCACCCGACAATACACTTGGGCGCATCTGGACATCGCCGGCACCGCATGGCGCAGCGGCGCAACCAAAGGTGCCAGCGGCCGTCCCGTACCACTGCTGACGACCTTCCTGCTGAATCAGGCAAGGAAAGCGCAAAAAACGCGCGCGTAATCCTGCCATCGGATTTGATCATGGCATGATCAACGTCCACAGCAGCAAGGCGCTGCCCAGCGCGCCCGGCGTGGCTGCCGCATACAGCAGCCACGGCAGCGCCAGATCGTGCGCCCGGCGATAACGCAGCCAAGCATGCAATACGATCATCAGCATCAGTGTCGGCCATGCCGCCAGCAGCATATTGAGCACGTCGCGATCAGCCCGCAAATCGATCCGACGCGGCAAAGAAAACAGGCAGTTGATGACATCGCTGACGGCGTTCAGTACACGCGGACTCAATATATCGAAGACATTCACGGCCAGGAAAAACGACAGATGCGCCGATACCGCCAGTCCCGCAAAAATCAGCCACTCGGACACACGCAATGACGCCATCGTATTGCCGAAGATTGCCTGTCCGAGATAACGCGACCATTCCACGCATAGCGCCAGCACGACACAGGGCGAACCGAACAGCAGCGTAGCGCTGAAAAAGGTCTGCCCTATGCTGCCCCTGTCCACCAGCATGAAATAATCGAGCCAAAGCAGGAATATCGCCAGCTCCACCCCCAGAAACCACCAGCGCCGCCGGCGATACTGCCAATAGAACAGCATCGGCAAAACCGATATCAATACCACCCCCCCCAAAAAAAGCAGATAGTGCGACTGAGCAGGAAAATTCAGCCAAAGCCCGACTGACGCAGCGGGATCGCTGCCGGGCGCGCGGCACAAAGACAGATTCAGCAAAAACATGGAGATGAAAAAATAACGAGGAAAGAGTAAATTAACAGTCTAAGCTGCCGTTCAGTATTTTTTCAGAAGGCCTCCGGCAGAGAAACATCCTGACAGTCGGCGCCTTTTTCTTCGAGTTCAGGCCAGAGCCTGTCCCAATCGTCAGGAAACAGCAGCTTGCGCGTAATGACGCCCTGCGATATCCGTTCCAGACGAACCGCCAGCAACGGTGAGCACGAACGGTTGCCGTAACCGATTTGGCGCAGATAATCAAATGAGGTTCCGCAATATGCGGCCAGCCCGGCACGCTTTTCCACCGGCAGAGAATTGAGATAGTCAATCAGTGTCATGTCGCCAATTTAGCATTAGCTGTATAAAAGTCAAGCATTGGCTAATTTACCAAATGCTAAATCTGCGCTTAAATAGCGATATGCGCATGCACCGACATCGACGTAAACGTCTTCTGGAACTGATCGCGGATCGCTATGGCCACAGCCGCAAGCGCTTCTGCGATGCCAGCGGCCTGAGCGAATCCCGCCTCGCGCAACTGCTCTCTGCTACCTACCGGGATGGGCAGGGATTCGGCGAACAAGCCGCGCGCGTCCTGGAAAAGCGGCTCGGCCTCAGCGAGCTGTATTTCGATCGGTTCTCGAACAGAGAAATCGACCTGCCCTACGATCTGGATGCCGTCGCCATCCCTCAGGTCACCCTGACACTGAGCGCTGGCACACCTCACATCGACATGCAGGAAGTCTTCCCCACGCCATGCGCCTTGCTGTTTCCACAGCACTGGATCGAGACACACGACCTGCTTCCTGAAAAACTGTTTGCCATTGCCGTCACAGATGCCAGCATGTCGCCGCTGCTCCAGGAGGGTGATGTCATCGTGGTCGATTCCAACGATACCGCCTTGCAGGACAATATGGTCTATCTCTTCAATTTTCACGGCAAAGCCACCATCAAACGGCTGGCCATGGACTTCGGACAATGGTTCATGACCTCGGATAATACCAGCGCCAAACGCTCTCCGCGCCAGCAATTCGACCAGCCTGCCTGTATCGTGATCGGACGTATCATCCTGCGCGTCAGCGCGCGCATATAAGAGGCAGGTACGCGTCCCGTACACTGCCAATGTCTCCTCTTCTTTTAAAAGCCCCTTGAACCCGAGCATAATAGGAAGAAATCCTTTTCTCTCCTCCTCGGAAAAATAAGGATTTCAACATCAAGGAGAACTGATATGCTGCGAAGCTTTTCGGATAGCATGTACCACGAACCCGTGTTGAATGATCGATGAGGTGGCAACATGATGCTATTTGATGTTCTTGGATTCCGATGGGACAGATCGGCGGTGTCCGTTCCGGTTCATTCCATCGAACGAGTGTGCTTCCGCTTCCATAAAATGCTGCCTGAATTCGTCTGGGACGCATCGATGCTGGAAGGCAACCCATTTACCTTCCCGGAAGTCAAGACACTGCTGGACGGCATCACCATCGGCGGTCAGAAAATTTCCGATCAGGAGCAAGTCCTGAATCTGGTGGAAAGCTCCAGGCGACTGCTGGCCATGGTCAGAAGCGGCCGGTTCGCGCTTTCAAAACCAGTATTCACGGAACTGAACGGCATCGTCGCGCGTCAGGAAGCCCTAGAATGGGGCGTGTTCCGCGGCGAAGGTCAGGAGAAGAACTACACCCCGAACGTGGGACTCGGAGAGCACGGGCGCTATACCCCGCTACCGACACTGCCTGACGCACCGGAACTGAACCGGGTATTTCGCGAGGGTGTGGCCGCACTGCAAAAATGCGAGCCGTTCGAGCGGGCTACCGCTTTCTTCCTGTTCGGCGCATTGCAGCAGTTTTTCTTCGACGGCAACAAGCGCACGTCGCGTTTCATGATGAATGGTGTCCTCATGTCGCAAGGCATCGATGCCATCAGCGTTCCAGCCGCCAAGGCGCAGGAGTTCAACGAAAAAATGGTTGGCTTCTATCTCTCGAAGGACGCAACCGGGATGATGGCATTCCTTGCCGGGTGTCACCCGGAAGCCAAGGCGATCTTGCCATCCGGGAAAGATCGTGACCATGACAGCGAGATGGCGCCGTAATCATGGTAAGGCGCGGACATTTCGACACCTGATCCGTATCAAGCCTTCTTGTCATCCAGTCGCCCTTTCAGGCGATCTGCTGCGTTGCAAATCCTCGCCGGGCCACCGGCCAAGCCTGCGGTTTGCACCTTGCATCCTATCAGCGTGATGCTGCTAATTTAGCATTAGCTGCTTAAAATTCAAGCATTTTATAATTTACCAAATGCTAAATATGCGCTTAAATAGCGCTATGAGCATGCACCGACATCGACGTAAACGTCTCCAGAAATTGATCACGGATCGCTATGCCCGCAGCCGCAGGCGCTTCTGCGATGCCAGCGGCCTGAGCGAATCCCGCCTCGCGCAACTGCTCTCTGCTACCTACCGGGATGGGCAGGGATTCGGCGAAAAAGCCGCGCGCGCCCTGGAAAAGCGGCTCGGCCTCAGCGAGCTGTATTTCGACCGGCTCTCGAGCGGCGAAATCAATCCTCCCTACTCCTGGCAACAGGCGCTGGCCGCGGATGCCGTCGCCATCCCTCAGGTCAGCCTGACGCTGAGCGCCGGCACGCCCCACATCAGTATGCAGGAAGCCTTCCCCACGCCATGCGCCCTGCTGTTTCCAACGCACTGGATCGAGACACACGACCTGCTTCCTGAAAAACTGTTTGCCATTGCCGTCACAGATGCCAGCATGTCGCCGCTGCTCCAGGAGGGCGATGTCGTCGTGGTCGATTCCAACGATACCGCCTTGCAGGACAATATGGTCTATCTCTTCAATTTTCACGGCAAAGCCATCATCAAACGGCTGGCCATGGACTTCGGACAATGGTTCATGACCTCGGATAATGCCAGCGCCAAACGCTATCCGCGCCAGCAGTTCGACCAGCCTGCCTGTATCGTGATCGGACGTATCATCCTGCGAGTCAGCGCGCACATCTGACACAACGCCAATCACGTACTGCGCCCCCCCCCTCTTCAATCACAGCATGGTTCTGGGCGTGATTGACCACCATATCAATGCCCCTTGGATACCGGATGGACAAACCATCCGGTAAAAAACTTATCTCAGATAATTTAGCAACGTCAGATTGCTGGTCGACGCAAACACTTTTTGCGCCGTCTGCAAGTATTGCTGCTGCAGGGTCAGTTGACTCAGCAGATCAATGGTGTCGCTGATGTCACGGCCAAGCAGATCGTTGCCAATCTTGGTGTATTGCTCATTCAGTATGTAACCTTGCGCATCGAGATTATCCAGTTCAATCTGGCGCGCCCCTACCGATGCCGAGGCGACTTCGACATTAGTCATCTGGATAGCGAGCGATGTCTGGAATACGACCAGACCACGCGTCAGTGCAGCGTGGCTACCCGCCATCGGCGTGCGCGCCACGTCGGCCTCGTCGGCCAATAACTTGGCATTGGCAGTCTGCGTCACCATCGCCGCGTAGTTGGGATCAGTCGGTTCTGCCACATCCAGAGCGGCTTGCGCTGCCTTGTAAGCAGCAATCGGGTACTGGCCGGATCCAGATGGATATTCAAAGGTATCAGCCGCCACTACATCTGCGTTGTCGCCGGCTTCGGTCGTCGGCGTCGACAGCACAGTGATCAGATCCTGGAGCATCCTGAACGTATCCTGACCATTACCCTGGAACACGGCCTGACCGGACACGCTGACTTCTATCTGGCGCGTCGCATCAACCTGCAGCGTTTGTACGCCCTGATCGCCATTGTAGACGATGTTACCCATCGCATCCAATGTAAACGGTTGCGTCGCGCTCTTGAAACCGGCGAACACGTAACCGCCCATACCATCGGTCGTATTGGCCAAACCCAACAATTCCTCAAGATTGCCCTGCAGGGCAATCGCCATATAGTTTCGTTCGGCATTGGAGAACGCGCCATCGCCGGCCCTGATGACGTCCACTTTGATCTGGGTCATGATCGCCATGGCTCTGCTGAGCGCGGCGCTCACCGCCCCCAGCGAACTGTCGGCATTATTGCGGTTAGTTCTATACTGCGTATTCAACGCCTGCGTCTGCGACAGATCCAGGGCGCGCGACGCCCCAATCGGATCATCCGATGGCGTCACCACCTTTTGACCAGCGTTGATCTGCTGCCTGAGCTTCACTATCGATTCCTGCTTGCCGAGCAAACTGGTATCGTTCAATTGGTAGAGCATGCTGGTGCTGATACGCATGTTAATTTCCCTTCAGGGGTTGACCAACAATTCAATCGCCAAGCGTAAGCAGGATATTCAGCATATCGCTAGCAGCCTGAATGATTTTGGCTGCTGCCTGATAAGCCGTCTGATTCTTGATCATATTGGATAATTCCTCATCCTGGTTGACCCCGGATACGGATTGCTGCTGTTGTTGAATCGAGTTCAGGCGCGCAAGTTCAGCCTTGCTGGTGACGTCAATTTCACTGGTCTTGCTGCCGATGACAGCGACCAGCTGCGAATACGCTCCCTGGAACGAAGTGTTGCCGATGGTATTGGTCGTTTGTAAGACACTCAGGGCCTGCGCGTTGCGATTGTCGCTGACGCCACCGATATTCGGGCTGAGATAAAACTGATCGCCATTGGCCGGCTGACCGGTGATCGTGAAACTCGCGCCAGCCGTGCTAAATGTATCGCCGGCCACGTAATCGATCGGCGCGCCGGCCGCATAGCTGGTAGGAGGGGAACCATCAGCATGCGTCACCACCACAGGACCGACCGATGCCGATGGCGTGAACTGGCTGTTGGCGCTGTCAAAAGTGAAGACAAACCGGGTGCCTGCCGCCAGCGGGGTATAGCTCGAGTCGATCTTACCCGGTGAAATCGTCGCCGTTCCGGTATTGGCAGGAACCGGGGAAAATTTGTAGGTATCGCCATTGGCTGGCGTGCCGCTCAGTACAAAGCGGACGCCACCGCTGGAAATGACCGCACCAGTTGAATAAGGAATCGCCGCGCCGGCCGCATACGTCGTCGTCACACCAGCAGTGGTGGTCACTGTCACCGCTGCCGGTGGCGCCAGGGTCAGCATGCCGGCATCATAGGTATAAGTCTGGGTGGAGTCCGGTGTAAATGCCGATTTGTCGACCGTCGCCGAGGTAACCACGCTGCTACCGGTGTTGCCAGTCGTGACGATGCCCATGCTGGTCACCGCATTGATGGATGTCAATACCGGCATGCCCGCGGCCACCCGCTGCGTGTCGGTGATCACCACGTTGATCAGATTGGCGCCGGCCACGGTCGGCTTGATCAGAAAGCTGTCGCCTACGGCCATGGTCGGTGTTGCATAGGTCACACCGTCAATTGTCACAGGAAACGCGCCAGGAGTCGTGGGGTCGACAACGGTCTTGTTGCCGTCAGACAGACGGAGGAAGATATATTTGGCGCCGTCGTAGGTCAGCTTGTAATCGCTGGTCGTGAGTTTGGAGGGATCCGTAATGGTCGCGGTCGCCACAGCAGTCGCCGAATTTTTTCTGTCACTATAGATCACCGGCGTGGCAATCTCGAAAAAGTCGGTACCGAGGTTGCCGTTCTGATCCTGACCCAGTCTGTGCTGGACATTGAATGCCGTCCCTATGGCGATGGCGATACGGCCGAGCGAGTTTTGCACCAGGTCCAGCGTGTCGCTACGGTATTGCAGGATGCCGCCAAGGCTGCCACCGGTGAATGCTGAATCCGGGATCACAACGTTTTGACCATTGTTCTGATAAGAAATCTGCAAGCGTGCCGGATCGTCGGACGCCAAAGTCGCCACCAGTGTCGAAGCAACGTTGCCCAGCACCAGCGGCTGGCCGGTTCCGATAAACACACTCAACGCGCCGCTGTCTTGCGGTAACGTGGTGACCTTGATGATTTTGTTGAGGTCAGCGATGACCTGGTCGCGTTGATCCAGCAAATCGTTGGAAATCAGCCCATTGGGGCCGGATGTTTTCAGGACCGCGTCGTTGAGTTCCTGAATCTGGCGGGCATAGGCGTTGATCGTCGTAACGCCAAAGGTAATCTGGCTATTGAGGCTGGTGCGGTGTTGCGCCAACTGACTGTTGAGGCTCTGGAAGCGTGACGCCAGCATCTGCCCAGCCGAAAGCACTGACTGACGCACGCCATCGTTGTTCGGCGTCGCCGCTAGGTTTTGTATGCTTTTGAAGAAATCCTGCAAGCTGGGCGACAAACCCGCCGACGTATCCGCGACCAGATCATCGATCTGGCCGATCTGTGCATAGTAGGCATCCAACGAGCTGACGCTCGTCTGGGACGACAACAGCTGCTTGTTCAGAAAATCGTCATAGATACGCTTGATTTGCGTAACTTGCGTACCCTGGCCGACAAAACCATAACCGCCATAGCTATACCCATATTTCACACTGCCAAGCGTACTCTGTACCACCACCTGCCGGTTATAGCCCGGGGTCGTCGCATTGGAAATATTATGGCTGGTCGTCGCCTGCGCTATCTGCGCTGCAGCGAGCGCGCTTTGCCCGATACTGAAGATATTGGTAGCCATGTCGTATTCTCTTTAACGGAATATCTTAGTCAACGGCATCTGGCAGCAAAACTTTAGGGAGCGATTCAGGAAGCAGTTTTCATGAACCTACCGACTGATCAAGCCGAAAACGATTTACGAATGATGCTCGATAGTTTTGCCGCATAATGCGGATCGGTTGCATAACCTGCCCGTTGCAGGCCGAGGGCAAAACCATCCGCATCCCGGGCATTAGCCAGCACTTTTTCGTAGCGTGGATTGTTTTTCAGAAAATTGGCGTAGTCGCGGAACGCCTCAGCGTAAGAGTCGTAGGCGCGGAATTTTTCCACCCGGCGTTGCGGCACACCGTTGATATATTCGATCGTGGTCGCTTCCGTCACCCTACCAGTCCAATTGCCCGTGGCCTTGATGCCGAACAGATTGTGCGCCGAACTGCCATCCCGAGTGCGAATTTCTCTCTTGCCCCAGCCTGTCTCCAGCGCTGCCTGCGCCAGCATGAATTTGGCGGGAATGCCGGTAACCCGGCTGGCGGCTTCAGCATCGGCCCACAAACGATTATGGAAAGCTGCGACGTGAGCCGGACGCTGCTGGTTCTTGTCGCGCCGGCTTCCTTGCGAGCCGCTATCGTAGGCACGGTTGGCGATATCCCCCAGTGACCTCGCTCTGTAGAGGTCGCTCAGACCGCGCGCCAACGGAATATCCAGCGGTAACCTCTCCGCAGCATCATTTTCACTCGGGAATGACTGATTGAGGCTGCGCGACAGTTGCCGCACCAGCATATCGGCCAATCCTATACCACGCTGCGCCATGTTCTGGCTCAATTGCTGGTCCAGCATGCTGGTAAACAGCTTGGTCTGCTGGCTCTCGAACATACCGTCTTGCGGCACCACGTCGCGCATACTCTTCAACATCATGTTCAAAAACAAGGCCTCGAATTGCTTGGCCGCACCCTTGAGCGCTTCTGGAGATCTCTGCGCAGCCGACGAGCGCAGGGCATTGAGGCTCTTGATATCAACTGCGAGGCTTTCCGCCGGATTTCCCGGCTTGATGTTGTTGATCATGAATCCGTCCCGATTAGATGATTTCCAGCTCGGCGCGTAGCGAACCAGCCGCCTTCATGGCTTGCAAAATCGCCAGTAAATCCTGTGGTGTCGCACCAATGGCATTCAGCGCTTTGACCACTTCGGCCAGTGAAGCGCCGCCCTTCAAATACATGACCTTGCCAGGCTCTGAGTTAATCGATATTTCCGCATTCTGGACCGCTGCTGTCCGTCCGCCAGACAGCGCGCCTGGCTGGCTGACGCTATTTTCAGCATTGATCACGACCGACAGATTGCCATGCGATACCGCGCAGGTATCCAGGATCACCGACTGATTCATCACCACCGAACCGGTACGGGCATTCAGAATCACCTTAGCTTGCACTCTCGCCGGTGTGACATCGATGTTTTCCAGAGCGCCAAGAAAAGCAACACGCTCGCCGCTCTCCATTGGCGCACGAATACGAATCACGCGCCCATCCTGCGCGACCGCCGTGTCATTACCAAAACGCTTGTTGACCGCTTCCACAACACGGCTGGCTGTGGAAAAATCGTTGTCGTTCAATTCCAAATTGATGATCTCACCCTGGCCAAGCGCCGACGGCACGGCGCGTTCGACCGTCGCGCCGGCGGAAATACGGCCCACGCTCAACTGATTGATCGTGGTGCTGCTACCGGCGGCAGAAGCACCGGCACCGCCAACCACGATATTGCCTTGGGCGATCGCATAGATCTCACCATCAGCGCCTTTGAGCGGCGTCATCAACAAGGTGCCGCCGCGAATGGTCTTGGCATTGCCAATCGAGGAAACAGTGACGTCCAGTGTCTGTCCCGGCTGCGCAAATGCGGGCAGAGAAGTCGTTACCATCGCGGCGGCGACATTCTTCAACTGCATATTGCTGGTCGAGTTACTGGGTAGATTGACACCCAGCTGTTGCAGCATGCTGATCACGCTTTGCACGGTGAACGGCGTTTGCGTGGTCTGGTCGCCGCTGCCGTCGAGACCGACGACGAGACCGTAACCGACCAGCTGATTCTGCCGCACGCCCTGAATGCTGGCCAGATCCTTGAGCCGCTCAGCATGGCCTGCGCCCGCGCTGAACAAACAAATCAATGTCAGCAGAACCGATATCAGCAGCTTGGCCTGTTGCGAGAGAAATGAGCGATGAAGTGTCATGCGGCTCCCTGATCAGAACGGTGAGACGCTGAAGAAAAAGCGTGACAATGAAGACATGAATTCGGCCATATCCAACCGGGTATTAGTACGGTATTCCACTCTGGCATCCGCTACAACGGTGGAAGAAACGATATTACCGGTCGTGATATTGTCGGGGCTGACCGTGCCGGAAAAACGTACATACTCAACTCCCTTGTCGAGTGCTACCTGCTTCTCGCCGCTGACGACGAGATTACCATTCGGCAGTACTTCGGTCACTGTCACGCCGATGGTGCCAGTGAAATTGTTACTGGACGAAATAGCGCCCTTTTCATCATATTTGTTGGCGCTGTCGCTGTTGGCTGACAATTTATCGATCGTTTTCCCAAACAAGGTCGGCGCGATCGCCGCTACAGTGTTGCTTTTGCTTGACGAACTGCCAGCCGATTTGGTCGCCGATGTCTTTTCATTGATGACGATGGTCAGCGTATCGCCAACCAGACGCGCGCGGCGGTCTTCCAGCAGCGGACGGTAAACCGAGGACTGAAAGATGGCGCCATTGGCCGCCGGTCCATACAAAGCCGGTTCAGGCCGGACCGTCTTCGGCTCGGCGACGATCGACTTAGGTACCGTAGTGCATCCAGCAATGGCGAACATTCCGATGATGGCGGCAAGTTTCAAAAGACTTCGCATAGTTGCCTCATCCCGTTTCATCAAAACAAAGCTGCAAATACACATTACAACTGCGACAGCTTCGCCAACATCTGATCGGATGTGGTGATGGCCTTACTATTGATTTCATAGGCGCGCTGTGTCTGGATCATGTTGACCATTTCTTCAACCACATTGACGTTCGACGTTTCCACATACCCCTGCCACAGCACACCAGCGCCATTGGTACCCGGAGTGTTGGGCGCCGGCGCGCCGGAAGATGCGGTCTCAGCGTACAGATTCTCGCCCTTGCTTTCCAGGCCTACCGGATTGATGAAGGTGGCGATCTGCAAGGTGCCGATCTGCGTTGCCGCGGCCGAACCCATTTGCGTGATCGACACGGTGCCGTCGCGACCAATGGTAAGCTTGATCGCGTTGGCAGGAATCATGATTGGCGGCTGCACGGTATAGCCGCTGGACGTCACCAACTGGCCCTGGCTGTCGATCTGAAATGCGCCGTCGCGCGTGTACTGAGTGGTGCCGTCCGGCATCAGCACCTGAAAGAAACCGGGGCCTTGAATAGCGATATCCTTGTCGTTGTCGGTCTGACTGACGCTGCCTTGCGTATGAATACGTTCGGTTGCTACCGGACGCACGCCGGTACCGATCTGCAGGCCGGATGGCAACTGCGTCTGCTGCGACGACTGCGCGCCCGGCTGGCGCAGGGTCTGATACATCAAATCCTCAAACACCGCACGCGAACGCTTGAACCCATTGGTGCTGACGTTGGCCAAATTATGGGCAATGACGTCCAGATGCGTTTGCTGCGCATCCAGACCGGTTTTGGAAATCCACAAGGAACGAATCATTTTTTCTCCAGTACTTGGCTATTAACTCAGCGACAGAAGTTGTGTTGCTTTTTCCGCATCGCGCTGCGCGGTTTGCACCACCTTCATGTTCAGGTCGAATTGACGGGCGAGATTGATCATGTTGACCATGGACTCGACCACGTTGACGTTACTGCCCTCCAGCGCCCCGCTGGCCAGCAAAACACTCTCATCAAGCGCTGCCTGCGCACCGACGGTCAGACGAAACAGTCCATCGTCGCTACGCTTGAGCGTCTTCTCGTCGGGATTGACCAGTCTGATGCGGCCCAGGATATTCACGGCATTCGCGCTGCCGGTAGTCGGAATTGACGACACCGTGCCATCGGACGCAATAGCAATGGTGACATCGGGTGGAATGCTGATCGGACCACCGTCGCCAAGCACATTCAGGCCGGTTTGCGTTTGCAGGATACCGTTTTCGTTCAGTTTCAGGCTGCCGCTGCGCGTGTAGGCTTCGCCGCCGTCGGCAGCCTGCACCACGAGCCATCCCTTTCCCCTGATCGCCACATCCAGCGCACGACCGGTATCCAGAATCGGCGCAATAGCGAAGTTCGTTCCGACGGTCGAATCGACCACAAACGTGCGTGTCGCCAAGCCTTCGCTCACCACAGGCACAGCACGGAAAGTGTTGATCTGTTCACGAAAACCGGTCGTCGTTGCATTCGCCAGATTGTGGCTGGCGCTGGCTTGCTGCTCCAGTGTGTGCTTGGCGCCGGACATGGCGGTGTAGATCACGCGATCCATACTTCCCCCTTTGTTTGCGTACCACAGAACTGCCGCACGCTTCTCAATTCAGAGTCGCTGACAAAATGCCGCCGCCAGCGTTGTTTCTCCTGCGTCAGCCTTTATTCCGATCGCCCGGCCTAGCGTATGCTGACCAAGGTTTGCAGCACGGCATCCTGTACCTTGATGGTTTGCGCGTTGGCCTGATAAACACGCTGCGCTACGATCATATTGACCAACTCTGCGGTCAGGTCGACGTTGGAATCCTCCACCGCGCGCCCTGTCAGAGTGCCAAACTGGCCGGTGGTCGGTTTACCGATCAGCGGTTCACCAGCGTCGGGACTCACAATGTACAGGTTGTTGCCCAGCGGTTGCAGGCCGTTCGGATTGGCAAAATTGACCAGCAGCAGCTGCCCCAGGGTCTGGGTGTCGCCGTTGGAATAATTGCCGGTGATCAAGCCGTCCTTGTCGACGATGAAGGTCGACAGAACGCCTGGACTCTTGCCATTCTGACTTTGTGCCAACGGTGTAAACGGTGAGGCGGTTTGCGTCGTGCCGCTGTAACTCAATGTGATACCGTCAGTAGTGAACGTAGCGCCCGGTTTCGGTGGCAGATGCAAGGTGATGACATCCGGTGGCAAGGTGTTGTCCCCCGGTTGCGTATTGATCAGAAAACCATTGGTATCAAACGTCAGTGTGCCGACTTTATCCTGGATGATAGAACCCGCCGGGATAGGAGGATAAGGCATGCCATCAATGGTGGTATACACATCCCAGTCTGTTGTCGTATCTGTCGATGTGCCTGGGGGTGTAGCTGTCGTGACTGGACTCTTGACGTAGTAAGTCTGCACGTTATAGCTATTGCCAAGGCTGTCGTATACCGTCACACCAGTCGTGTTGTTATAGGTGGTCGTATCAGAGAAAGAGAATGGTGCCACTTTCGGTACCGGCAGACGCGAATCCAGATTCAGCTTGGTCTCAACCTTATCCGTCATGGTCGCCGGAACATTCGATGTATTGATTCGCATCGGCATCGGATCCCCACCTTTTATCATACCCGGCCAGCCGGTCAGGTAAGCTCCCCTTTGACTTGGGTTGATGATGTAGCCATTCTTGTCCAGCTGGAACTGGCCATTGCGGCCGTACATCGGCGCCGCATCGTCCAGATTGGCCTGCATGCGGAAGAAGCCGTCACCGTTGATGGCGATGTCGAGCGGGTTATTGGTCATGGTGATATTGCCCTGTGAAAAAGACTGCCACACATTGGCCACCATGACGCCGATACCAGCCAGCGAACTACCGGAACGATTCATCGAATTGGCATACAGATCGGCGAATTGCGTCTGTGACAGTTTGAAACCCACTGTACTGGCGTTGGCCACATTGTTGCCAGTCACGTCCAAACTTTTAGATGCGCCCTTCAAACCGCTCAGACCTTGTTGAAAACTCATGTGATTCTCCTTCTGCCGGCGATTAAAGAATTTGGACTATGTCAGTAGTCTTGATGGTACCGATATTCGAAACATTGAGTCTGACGCCATCGGTGCCAGTGCTGACACTGGACACCACGCCGAACGCCAGCGCGGTAGCGCTCACCGTAGCACTGCCAGAGCTTGCCGTGACGTCAAAAGTATACTGGCCGTCGGCAGCCTTGCTGCCGTCATCGGTAGTGCCGTCCCAGATGATCGGCAAGGTACCGGCACTCTGTTGGCCAAGATCCAGCACGCGCACCACTCTGCCGCTGGAATCGCGAATATTGACCTTGAGACTATCGGCATGCCCCTCCAGCCGCACGCCGAAGACAGCCCTCTGCGAAGTCGTCGATGTACCGTCTGCGGCAGTCTGGGTGTCTGAAATCAGGGCGACGCTGCTGCCCGGCACCAATACGCTACGACCGATCATGCTGGCCGATTGCAGAGATTGCGCCGATTGTATATTCGACATCAGCGATGCCAGCGTCGTATTGAGCTGGCTGATGCCGGACACGGTCGACAGTTGCGCCAGCTGTACGGTCAGTTGCGAATTGTCCAGCGGGTTGGTCGGATTCTGGTTTTTCATCTGCACTGTCAGCAACTTCAGAAAACGGTTCTGAATTGCATCAGGGCTGTTGTCTTTCAAATTCGATGTGCTGGAAGCCGCGGCCGACATGCCATTCATCGACGTCAGCAGATCAGAGGAAACAATGGTCATGATTAAAGCCTTCCTTAAGAACCGATAGTCAGCGTTTTCATCAACATATTCTTGGCGGTGTTCATCGTCTCGACATTGGTCTGATACGATCGTGAAGCAGAAATCATGTTGACCATCTCTTCCACCGGATTAACGTTCGGCATGGCGATATAGCCATTGATGTCCGCCATGGGATGCTTGGGGTCGTACACCATCTTGGGCGGCACGTGGTCTTCTACTACCCGATCGACCTTCACGCCGCTGTTTTCGATATTGCCGTATGGAACCGTCTTGAAGACGACCTGCTTGGCTTTGTAAGGCTGTCCGTTCGGACTAGTCGCGCTATCGGCGTTAGCGATATTGCTGGCGACTGCATTGAGACGCTGCGACTGCGCACTCATGGCCGAACCGGCGACATTGAAAATATGGAAAAGAGACATGATGATCAACCTGGTTGGACGGCAGCAAGCAACATCTTGATCTGCCCATTGACGGACGCAACACCGGCTTCATAACGCACGGCATTGTCGGTAAACTGATTGCGCTCGACATCCATATCGACCGTATTACCATCCACGCTGCCTTGGACTACGGTACGATACAGCAACGGTGAGCCGCCGATGCCGCCGCCATTTATCGGCTTGCCGGCAATGTGTCCGAGCGAGGTCCGCACCAGATCGACCGATGGCAATTTCGCCGGCTTGCCCTCTATCGACGTCTTCAGGGTTTTGGCGAAGTCGATATCGCGCGCCTTGTAGTTGGGCGTATCTGCATTGGCGATATTCGACGCCAACAACTGTTGCCGCTGAGCGCGTAAATTTAGCGCCGTCTCGTTAAACCGCAGATAATCATCCAGTTTTGCAACCATCGAATTCTCCTGATACGCTCTCCAAAAGCACGCATTACGCCGACAATGAGATTGATATATATAGGATGGGATCATACGACTCCACCCAGAACTCGATAGCTTGATAAAGAGATAAAACTATGCCTTGTTCAGCCTTTTGATACAGGCAGTCGCCGATACCATTGACTGTCAAGATAATTACTCTTGCGACCACGACAGTTTAGAATTTCCGGTCATGAAATCATTCCTCAAAGCGCTGCCACTATTTCTGCTGCTTCACGCTTTCTCCGGGTTCTCCGCTCTGGCGCAAACAACCATGCCGGGTGTCCCCACTACGTCGCCGCGTCAGGATCTGGGCGCGCTGCAAAAAATCGCTGAACAGTTCATCAAAATCCAGACCACTGGCATGTCCGGCACGGTCAACGCCGCCGTCGACCCTGTCGATAACCGCTTGAGCCTGGCAGCCTGCGCCGCGCCCCAAGCCTTTCTGCCCAATGGTAGCCGCCTGTGGGGCCGCACCAGCATAGGCATCCGCTGCACCGCCCCTTCGCCGTGGACGGTTTACCTGCGCGCCACGGTGCAAGTCATTACCGAATACATTGTCACCACAGCTCCGCTGGCGCAAGGACAAACCATCGGCCCGGACAACATCAGCAAGGTGAGGGGTGACCTGTCGAACTTGCCGAATGGCGTCATTACCGATGCCTCGCAAGCCATCGGCCGCGTCGCCAATATTTCGCTGGCTGCTGGCGCACCGCTACGCCTGGATGCACTGCGCGGCAACCGCGTCGTGCAACAAGGCCAGATAGTTCGGGTAGTATCGACCGGCCCTGGCTTTCAGATCACGACCGAAGGCCGCGCGCTCACCAACGCCAGCGAAGGCCAGATTGCACAAGCCAAAACACCTGCCGGACAAGTCATCAGCGGCATCGCCAAAACGGGGGGAATCCTGGAAATCAATTACTAGGGCCTGATGAACAACCCCTGGCAGGAAACAGGTTTCCAGGAAGAAATATTAAAGCTTGCGAAAGAATCGCCGATAATCCATGCAATAGGTATAGATGGGACTTAAGCGCCCTAACCATTCAAGGATGATGCCGTGAACGTTAATGACGCACTCAAAATCAAAAACGGCACGAGTCTGCCGAAGATAACGCGGCCACAGGCACGCACTTCGACAGCAAACAGTGTCAGGACAGACAATACGAATGTCAATTCCGCCAATGTCCAGCTCTCCGTCCAATGCCAATCCCTGGGCGTCAACGTATTGCATACAGGCGCCAGTTTCGATGCAAAGAAAATCGCTGAAATCAAGGCGGCCATCGCCAGCGGCACATTTCAGATCGATCCGGAAAAAGTTGCCAGCGGCCTGCTCGCTACCGTCCAAAACCTGATCGACACCCGCCGCAAAACTTAAGGTAATGACAAATACATCGCCACTACTGCCCACAAGTGATCTTGCTGAAGAAAAACAGGTCGTTGCGCGCCTGGTCGCAACACTGCAGCAAGAACAGACTTTACTCACCGGCAATGGCGATGCGGATGACATTCCGGATGTCATCGGCGAAAAAGCCAGGATCATTGCCGAGATGGCAAGACTTGCTGATCAACGCCATAAACTGTTAGCGGTAGCCGGCTTCATGGCCAGCGAGAACGGTATGCAGGCCTGGCTGGTTCAACACGGCACGACTGCCGACAAAACTCTCTGGGATGATCTGTTCGCGCTGGCGCAAACGGCGCGCGAACTCAATCGCCTCAACGGCGTACTGGTAGGCAAGCAAATGGCGATCAACCAGAGCGCACTGAAAATCCTGCAAGGCCATACTGGAGGCGCCGGCACCTTCTACGGCCCGGACGGGTCGTCCAGCATGCACAACACCGGACGCCCCTGGGGCATTGGTTGATCAAGCCTTCCTCCGCAAGTCCTCGATTGCGGTCTTTTTCTCAGGTAGGTACCAGGCCACCGTCCACGCCTGCTCCCGCAGCGTCGAGCGTATGCGCGCAATGGCCTGACTATGTAACTGGCAAACGCGCGACTCGGAAACACCCATGACAGCACCGATTTCCTTCAGGTTCATTTCCTGTTCGTAGTACAGCCCCATCAGAATTTTTTCACGCTCCGGCAACACCCGAATGGCATTGATGACGGCTTCGCGAAAATCACCGTCGATAAGACCTTGTAAAGGGTCATCATTCTGACTGGTCTGGTAACGGTCGAGGAAATGCTCGTGACCGTCTTCACTGTCACGGAAGTCCTCGTAGTAAATCAGCTGATGACCACCGCATTCCGTCAACATGTCTTGATATTCGGTCAAGCTCATCTTGAGCTGCCTGGCGACGTCCACCTCCTTTGGTGGATGCCCCAGTTGCTGCATCAGGACATGGATGGCATTTTCGATCTTGCGCATGTTCTGGCGAATGCTGCGCGGCAACCAGTCGCTATTGCGCAGTTCATCCAGCATAGCCCCGCGAATACGCTGTATGGCATAGGTTTCAAATTGCGCGCCATGCGTTTCTTCATAGCGATTGATGACATCGAGCAGCCCCATCATGCCCGCTTGAATCAGATCGTCTACTTCCACGCTCGGCGGAAGCTTTGCTTTCATCTGATATGCCAGCTTTCTTACCAGCGACGCATGTTTCTGCAGCAAATCATTCTTGTCTGCCTTGCCGTTGAGGTTATACATGGCCACATCATGCCCCGAGACTTGCGCTATCGGTTGCCATACCGTATGTGCCCTTGGTGAGATGCAATAGCGAGAACTGCCTAGCCAGACGCTTGAACGCAATGGCGGCGCCGGTCAGCGGGAACGCCTCCAGTACAGTACGTCCTTGCCCCGATGCGCGCCGGATATGCTCATCGGCCGGGATCGACCCCAGAAAATTCAGTTGCGCTGCCAGATAACGGTTAGCGACCTGCGCCATATTCGCGAAGACCATTTTCGCCTCCGTATCCGGTCCGCCGGTGACCAGCAGACTGAAAGGACGGCGACCCAGGCGGTCGTTCAAGTTCTTGATCAGCGCATACGCTGCTTTGATCGAACCCGGACTAGTCGACATATGCACGACGATCTCACCCATTTCCATACCCGGCACCGGCAGCGCCTTATCTTCGTTTAGCTCGCCATTGACGAGCGTGATGTCGGATTCATCAGTCAGGACATCGAAAATTTCCGCCAGACGGGACGCCTGCAGATGCGTGGCCGCAGAGACACTCTTGCGCGACAGACGCGCCAGCGAGAAACCTTCCGGCACCCGCCGCAGCGCCTCATCCAGAACACGCTCCTGACACGCCACATCGAGCAGGCTGGCGACAGCGCGACCACAAAAACGGGATAGTACGCTCGATGGCGTCATACAGGCGTCAACCAGCAGAACACTACAACCATGAGTAGCAAGAGAGGCTGCCAAATTGATTAACATCACGTCTTTTTCGGCGTCGGGCAGTACCGAGAAGAAGCTGAACACGCTCGGCGTCGGACGCTCCAGCATCCGGCGCAATCCTTCCGCCTGATCAACATCATAGCTAGCCAAGAATCACCTCCCGCAGGCTTTTGTCGTGCATTGCCATTGCTGTTGGTCCAACCACAACCGGCAACTCGAAATCCTGAAACTCGAACGGCGCCGTTTCACGTTTCAGTTTAAAAGCACGGTCGGCTAAATACAGGTTATTGGCAACATGCAGGTCTTCCGGCACACGCTGACCATTGGCCACATAGTACAGATTGAGCTTCTGACGAATGACGACATCGAGCACATTGCCGATGGTGGCAGCTTCATCCAGCTTGGTAATAATGCAACCCACCAGGCCATCGCCCGAATAGGCGCTCACGACTTCATTGAGCGTGCTGCCGATTGCCGTTGCATTCAGACACAGCAGACGTTTGATTTTCGCGCCCGCACCGGACAGCATGGCGGCCTGTTCGGCGACCATCTGATCGCGCTGGCCCATACCGGCGGTGTCGATAAGGACAGTATGTTTACCGTGCAGTTCATCCAGGGCGATGCGCAAATCAGCCTCGTCTTTCACCGAATGCACCATGACGCCAAGGATATTGCCGTAGATGCGCAACTGTTCATAACCGCCGACACGGTAACCGTCGGTAGTGATCAACGCCAGCTTGCCAGGGCCATGCTGCATCACGCAACGCGCTGCCAGTTTGGCGGTGGTGGTGGTCTTGCCAACGCCGGTCGGGCCGACCAGCGCATAGATGCCGCCTTCCTCAAGCAATTCATTTTCGCTGGCCATGGTCACCAGATTCCTGGCCAGCACCGACTTGACCCAGAACATCGTGTCCTGTGATTTGGGATTCTGCGGCAGGTTTTCGGTAATCAGGCGCGACAGGCTGGCGCTAAAACCTGCTGCCAGCATTTCGCGCATAACCGCAGCTTTGAGCGGTTCGCGTTTTTGTGTACCGCCCCAGGAAATTTCTGCCAGTTGCGTTTCCAGCACACCGCGTATGGAATGGATTTCCGTCATTACACCAGATAGGATTTCATCATAATCCTTACCATCGAATACAGCACCCGATCGTTTCGGACTTTGAGCGCCCGACGCAGCAAGCTTGAGATTCGTTTGCGGCTCCTTGGCGCGAGCAGCCTTGCGGGTACGCCAGACGCGCGCTTCTGTCTGCGCGGCGCTATGCTCGATCGCCTGTGACGGCTCGATACCCGATCCCTTGGCATCCCGCGATACCACAGCCCGCTGCTGAATGGGCGGTTGCGGCGGTCGTTGCATGGCCTGGCGCGACATCGCCAACGCAGGCATGTCTTCACTGGCCATGGCTAGAATCTCAACGCCATCATCGGTATTACGATTGGAGAAGATGACGGCATCCGGACCAAGCGTTTCCCGAATCTGACGCCAGGCATCGCGTGATGAACCTGCAGTAAATTTTTTAACGTTCATGCTTGCCCTCCAACTAGGCTGGTAACTTTAATCGTTTTTGAATCAGGAATTTCAGCTTGCGAAAGTACCCGCAGCTGCGGTAAGGAGCGACGTAAAAAGCGCGCCAGCAATGCACGTAACGGCCCCGGAACCAGCAATGCCGGGGGTAAGCCCAACTGCTCCTGATGACGTGCTGCCATTTCTGTTTGCGTAATCAGGGTATCGGCCAGGCCTGGTTCGATGCCACCGCCATCCGGACCGCCGGCCTGGAGTGCCTGCATCAACAAGCGTTCGAGCTTGCTGTCGAGCGCCATCATGGACAGTTCATTTTCATTCGGGAAGATCTGTTGTACGATGGCGCGGCCCAGCGCAATACGGACAATGGCCGTCAATTCATTTGCCTCCTGTACCCGCGGCGCATTCTCGGCCAGGGTTTCGATGATGGTCAGCATATCGCGGATATGCACACCTTCGATGAGCAGGTTTTGCAACACTTTCTGCACGGTACCGAGCGGCAGCAACTTGGGTACCAGATCTTCGATGAGCTTCGGCGCATCCTTGGCAAAATGGTCCAGCAATTGCTGCACTTCCTGACGGCCGAGCAGCTCGGCGGCGTGCAGCGTAATCAGATGATTCAGGTGAGTAGCGATCACCGTACCGGTATCGACTACGGTATAGCCCATGGTTTGTGCCGTCTCACGCATGCCACTTTCAATCCAGACGGCCGGCAGGCCGAAGGCGGGGTCGCTGGTCACAATGCCAGGCAACGGCCCCGTCACCATACCCGGATTGATGGCAAGAAACTGGCCGAACATCGCTTCGCCTTTTCCGATTTCCACACCCTTCAAGGTAATCCGGTAGGCTGATGGCTGGAGTTCCAGATTGTCGCGAATATGCACCGGAGGCGACAGAAAACCGATTTCCTGCGCGAATTTTTTACGAATGCCCTTGATGCGGCGTAATAGTTCGCCGCCTTGTCCCTTATCGACCAGCGGGATCAGGCGATAACCGACTTCCAGGCCCAACGTGTCAACCGGCAGAATATCCTGCCAGGTTGCTTCTTCGATTTCCGGCGCAACAGCAGACAACGGCATTTCAGCCCCCACCGAGTCCCTATGTATGCGCTGGTTGATGGTATAGGCAGCACTGGCCAATATCGCAGACAGCAGCAAAAACGCAATATGCGGCATGCTCGGGATCATTCCCATACCACCGATGATGAGGGCGGTTAGATAAAGCACTTTAGGCTTGGAGAACAATTGATTGATCAACTGACCGCCGACATCCTGGTCATTAGCCACGCGTGAAACCACCACACCGGCGGCAGTGGAGATGATCAGGGAAGGAATCTGCGCAACCAAGCCGTCACCAATGGCCAGCAAGGTGTAATTTTTCAGTGCCATGTCGAACGCCAGATCATGCTGGACCATACCGACCACCAGGCCCCCGACGATATTGACCACCGTCACGATGATGCCGGCAATCGCATCACCGCGCACGTATTTGCTGGCGCCGTCCATAGCGCCGTAGAATTCGGCTTCCTGTGCAATTTCCTTGCGGCGGACCCGTGCCTCCGGCTCACCGATCATGCCGGCGTTCAGATCGGCATCGATCGCCATCTGCTTACCGGGCATCGCATCCAGCGTAAAGCGCGCGCCCACTTCAGCAATACGGCCAGCGCCCTTGGTCACAACCATAAAATTGATGATAGTCAGGATGATGAACACGACGATACCGACGGTGTAATTGCCCCCGATCAGAAAATGGCCAAAAGCTTCAATCACCTTACCTGCAGCGTCTGGTCCGGTGTGCCCTTCGGTAAGCACAACACGTGTGGAAGCGACGTTGAGCGAGAGCCGCAGCATGGTACTCACCAGCAGCACGGCGGGAAAAGCAACGAAATCGAGTGGCTTGACCGTGTACAAGGCCGTCAGCAGAACGATGATGGATAGAGAAATATTGAAGCTAAACAGGATGTCCAGCGCAAACGCCGGTAACGGCAGCACCATCATCGTCAACATCATGACAATGAGAATTGGCGCCGCCAGCGCCTTGGTATATTTGAGCGATACCCAGGATGGCAGCTTCGTGCTGCTGAGCGTATTCAAACTCATCGCACAGCCTTGGCGGCAGCAATGGCTGCTTTGCGTTTATACAAAGGACCGTCCATCTCTTGCGGCACATCCAGATCGCGCGGCTCTTCCGGCTTGACGCCGCCGCCAGCGTTGTAGGTACGCAGCTGGAAGACGTAAGCCAAGACTTCCGCCACGGCAGCGTAAAGCGCCTCTGGAATTTCCTCGCCGATATCGGTGTGGTAATGCAAGGCACGCGCCAATGGCGGAGCCTCGAGAATGGGGACTTTATGCTCCTGCGCCACCTCGCGGATTTTGGCAGCAACAGCCTCGGTACCCTTGGCCACGACGACCGGCGCGGACATTGCCCCTTCGCTATACTTGAGCGCTACGGCAAAGTGAGTCGGGTTAGTCACTACCACGTCGGCAGTCGGCACGCTGGACATCATGCGGCGCCGCGCGGCAGCACGCTGTAATGCGCGGATCTTGGCCTTGATCTGTGGATCGCCATCGACTTCCTTGTGTTCTTCCTTGACTTCCTGACGTGTCATCTTCAGCTTGCGTGTGTAATTCCAGAGCTGATATGGCACATCGATGGCCGCAATCACGATGAGTGCGCAGGCCATCGTGATAAAGCTGACCCAAAGCAGTTGCCGCATGTGACTGCTGCTGGATTCCAGTGGCTCTACGCTGAGATTGAGAACGGCGCCGATATGGCTGCGCATGGTAAACCAGGCAATCGTACCGACCAAAATCGTCTTGAGGATACTTTTTACCAATTCGACCAGGGAATTGAGAGAAAACATGTTCATGATCCCTTTTAGCGGGTTCATGCGCTCAAATTTGGGTTCAAGCGAACCGGAGTTGAAAAGCCAGCCGCCCAGCATCAGCGGAGAGGCAACAGCGCCCAGCAGCAGCATGAAAGCAATCGGCATGAGAGAAAACGCAATGTCCATGAAATGTCCGCCCAGGTGATTGAACAGGAGCGTCAAGTCATAGGCCATCGCACGCTCAAGCGTCATAGCCGATACCATGGTACTGCTCAGGCTGGTGACAAGAGGATCGGTAAACATCCAGAGCGCGAAACCGCCGACCAGCAGCACGACGCACGTAGACATTTCACGCGAGCGCGGTACGTCCCCTTGCTCACGGGCTTTTTCGATGCGTTTCCCTGTGGGTTGTTCGGTCCGTTCTTGATCGCTTTTTTCGGCCACTACCACTCCTCTGTATTACTGCCTTCCGCTTTTGAAGACGGAATTCTGAGCCTATCAGGCAGAATTATTGGCGAGACAGGCACGGCGGCATCGCGGGAATAAGAGGCGAAACGCCCCGTATTTCGAGGTAGGGAAAGCGCACCACTTCTACCTGCAGAGAACGATGGCAGACAAGTTCAGCAAAAAACGGCGGCTGATGAGGTGATACAGCTCAGTGCATACCAGACTTCATACCATCAATCACTGTGAGTGCAAACGAAAATCAGATCCCAATATTCATTTTTTCAAGAATCCTGTTGAGTTTTCCGTTCAGCGTTGGCGCCCGAACGCGCATCTGCCGGATTTTACGTTTGCCGCTTCAGCAGATACATGGCGCCGAACAGCTTCTGCATTCCCGCGTGGGTAATGAAACTGAGGTTGTAGGGATGCTCCGACACGGCGTGCGGAAAACGCGCAACGACTGGCAGGGCATCAAGTTGCCCGGCGATTTTCCCCCACAGTACCAATGTCGGCAGCGGTTTGTTGCATGCCCCGGCATAGTCTGCCAATCCCTGCAATATCGTTTCGAAGAAAGGTCTCCAGGCCCTGGCATCTTTTGCTGGCGCGACGTGGCTGCGGAATACCAGGCTGGCATTGAGCAGCAAAAAACCTTGCGCCGTCATCTTGTCCTGCAGGTCGGCCAAGGTCTGGATGGTGCCGTTCTGGTCGGCTTGCGCCTTGGCGGCGATATCGACCAGAACGTCGCCGCTGGTCTTGTCAGCGTGTATCTGGCCGTCGGCGACCAACAGCATTTTCATGAAATTGCGCAGTGATGTGGCACGATTGACCTGTCTGGACAACCCCTTGTCCGACCATAGTGAACCGACCGCGCCATCCATGAAACACATGCCGGTAGCGCTAGCTGCGCGCGGATATGGACCTTCACCAACCAGCACATAACGCACTGCTGTCATCGGCTGCCTGAAAGCAGCGAAAAGGCGACCTTCGGTGGGCAGATAAGCAGCATCTTGCACCAGCACGGGAAGGTATACGGCGTCGGCTGCGGCGATAGCTTGCAGGCCGGTTTTCAAAATGGTGTGCCAGGAAGGATCCGTAGTCGCGCAGAGATCGAGCAGAACGGAAGGAACGGTGGCTGGCATGAACATATGATTGCTTGAATATCAAGCGACGGCGGTATCTTCGCCGGGCGCGCCGAACAACAATTGTTTGAGTTGATGCAATTGGTCGCGCACCTTGGCAGCTTGTTCGAACTCCAGATTCTTGGCGTGATCCTGCATACGCTTTTCCAGACGCTTGATTTCCTTGCTGACTTGCTTTTCGCTCATGGCTTCGTAGTCGGCCTGCTCCTGCGCCACCATGAGTTCAAGGCGTGCTTCCTGCGGGCTGTAGACGCCGTCGATCAGTTCACGGACTTCTTTTTTGATGCCCATCGGCGTGATGCCGTTGACTTCATTGAAAGTGATCTGCTTTACGCGACGGCGTTCAGTTTCACTGATCGCTTTCTGCATCGAACCGGTGATTCTGTCACCATACAGAATCGCCATGCCGTTGAGGTTACGCGCAGCGCGGCCGATGGTCTGGATCAGACTGCGCTCGGAGCGTAAAAAACCTTCCTTGTCGGCATCGAGGATCGCTACCAGCGATACTTCAGGAATGTCCAGACCTTCGCGCAACAGGTTGATTCCGACCAATACATCAAAGGTGCCGAGGCGCAGGTCGCGAATGATTTCGACACGCTCGACGGTATCGATGTCGCTATGCAGATAGCGCACCTTGATGCCGTTGTCGCCGAGGAACTCGGTCAATTGCTCGGCCATACGCTTGGTCAGCGTGGTCACAAGCACGCGCTCGTTCTTTTTGACGCGCGCGCTGATCTCAGACATCAAGTCATCAACTTGAGTCGTCGCCGGACGCACCAAGATGGCAGGATCGACCAAGCCGGTCGGGCGCACCACTTGTTCGACGACCTGATCGGCGTGGCTGTTTTCATATTCCGCCGGCGTCGCCGACACAAAAATGGTTTGACGCATCTTGCTCTGGAATTCATCGAACTTCAGCGGCCGGTTGTCCAGCGCCGACGGCAGACGAAAGCCATAATCGACCAGATTGGTTTTACGCGCGCGGTCGCCGTTGTACATGCCATTCAACTGGCCGATCAAGACGTGCGACTCGTCGAGAAACATAATGGCGTCCTGCGGCAGATAGTCGATCAGCGTTGGCGGCGGTTCGCCGGCCTTGGCGCCGGACAGGTGGCGCGAATAGTTTTCGATGCCTTTGGTGAAACCGATTTCGGTCATCATTTCGATGTCGAAACGGGTGCGCTGTTCCAACCGTTGCTCTTCGATCAGCTTGTTTTCCTTACGGAAGAATGCCAGACGCTCGTGCAATTCATCCTTGATGGTATCGATGGCGCGCAGCACGGTAGCACGAGGCGTGACGTAATGCGAGCCGGGGTAGATGGTGAAGCGTGGAATTTTCTGGCGTACACGGCCAGTCAGCGGATCGAATAATTGCAGGCTATCGATTTCGTCATCGAACATTTCGATGCGCAGCGCCAGTTCAGCATGCTCGGCCGGGAACACGTCGATGGTATCGCCGCGCACGCGAAAAGTGCCGCGGCCGAAATCGGTTTCGTTGCGCGTGTATTGCATCTGGATCAGACGCGCAATGACGTCGCGCTGACTGACCTTGTCTCTGGCGCGCAGAGTCAGGATCATTTGATGGTATTCGTTGGGGTTACCGATACCATAAATTGCTGACACCGTTGCCACGATGACGACATCACGCCGCTCCATGAGCGACTTGGTACAGGACAGGCGCATCTGCTCGATGTGTTCGTTGATCGAAGAATCTTTCTCGATGAACAAATCGCGCTGTGGCACATAGGCTTCCGGCTGGTAATAGTCGTAGTAGCTGACGAAATATTCGACCGCGTTTTGCGGAAAAAACTCACGGAATTCGCTATATAACTGCGCCGCCAGCGTTTTGTTCGGCGCGAAGACGATCGCCGGCCGACCGAGGCGGGCAATGGTATTAGCCATCGTATAAGTCTTGCCCGAGCCGGTCACGCCCAGCAAGGTCTGGAAGAACAGACCATCGTTGACGCCTTCGACCAGTTTGTCGATCGCAACCGGCTGGTCGCCGGCAGGCGGGAAGGGCTGATATAAACGGTAAGGGGAACCCGGAAACCTCAGCAACCTGCTTTCGTCGAGCGCGGAAGATGCCGTGGAAACGAGGGATAAATCAGCCATTGTCATGCGACCTTTGATAAAATCATGCATTGCAAAATGGCGCCTGGTGCGCGGCTTTGCCCTGCATCCATCCCGACTGCAATCAATCACCCACATTGTTGGCAGCCAGCTTTTTATGTTATCACGATGAACGCACCTCTCTCAGCCTCTCTCTTCACCGCCATCGAAATGGCGCCACGCGATCCTATCCTTGGCATTACCGACGCTTTCAATGCCGACAGAAATCCAGGCAAGACCAATCTCGGCGTCGGTGTCTACTATGACGATAATGGCAAAGTGCCGCTGCTGGAATGCGTGCGCAAGGCGGAAGCTGAGCTGTCAGCTAAATTGGCACCACGCACCTATTTGCCAATCGATGGTCTGGCAGCCTATGACAAAGCTGTCCAGGAACTGGTCTTTGGCGCCGGCAGCACCGTCATTCAAGAGAAACGCGCCATCACCGTGCAAGCCCTGGGCGGCACTGGCGCGCTGAAATTGGGAGCCGATTTCATCAAACGTTTCTCACCGGCATCGACGCAAGTCTGGATCAGCGATCCAAGCTGGGAAAACCACCGTGCCCTGTTCGAGATGGCCGGCTTCACCGTCAACAACTATCCGTACTACGATGCGGCTACCCGCAGCGTCGATTTCACCGGCATGCTGGAAGCGTTGCAGACCATGCCGGCTGGCTCGGTCGTGCTGCTGCACGCCTGCTGCCACAACCCGACCGGCGCCGACCTGACCGCCGATCAATGGACGCAGGTCATCGACGTCATCACTTCACGCAGTCTGCTGCCTTTCCTAGACATGGCTTATCAAGGTTTCGGCGACGGTATTGAAGAAGACGGCAAAGTAGTGCGCCGCTTTGCAGAGGCTGGCGGTCCGCTGTTCGTGTCAAATTCGTTCTCGAAGTCCTTCTCGCTGTATGGCGAACGCGTCGGTGCATTGAGCATCATCGCCGCCAGCGGCGACGAAGCAGCGCGCGTGCTATCACAACTAAAGCGCGTGGTACGCACTAACTATTCCAACCCGCCGATCCATGGTGGCCAGATCGTCGCAACGGTATTAGCGGTGCCGGAACTGCGCATCCTGTGGGAAAAAGAACTGGCCGAGATGCGCGTGCGCATTCGTGAAATGCGTCAGCTGCTAGTCACCAAGCTGAAAGAAAAGGCATCTTCGCACTGTTTTGATTTCGTCATCAAACAACGCGGCATGTTTTCGTATTCAGGTCTGACCAGGGCGCAAGTCGAACGTCTGCGCACCGAGTTCTCGGTTTACGCTGTCGACACCGGCCGTATCTGTGTCGCTGCATTGAACACCAAGAATATTGATGCCGTCACCGACGCCATCGCCAAGGTGCTGTAAAAATTTTTTGACAGAAAATAAAATTCCGATCATAATTTTGGTCTTATCTTTTCCCTGATAGCTCAGTCGGTAGAGCGACGGACTGTTAATCCGCAGGTCCCTGGTTCGAGCCCAGGTCGGGGAGCCAGAATAAGCTATACGTACCCGGCAGTGTCCCTGCCGGGTTTTTGCCTTGCGGGGCCATGTCAGCAGATACTCAGCACAACGCGCTTTGCTGGTAGCCGGCCATGCCATCCTCAATGGATCAGGACGCAGCGATCATGGAAAACACGCCACACTGGGCCACCTACCTGTCTGCATTATCGGTGCCTGTCGTCGCCGTCTTAGGCGTATACATCGCGTATCAACAGTGGCGCTTGTCGCAGAACAAACTGAAGCTTGATCTCTTTGATCGACGATTCGCTGTCTACGATGCGGCAAGGACATTGATCGATACTTACAGCCATGCCGGGGACAAAGAACTCCGGTTGCTTAAGTTCCCGTCCGTGATACGGGAAGCGAAGTGGCTGCTGAACGAGGAGGTCGCCCAGTACCTTGACAAGCACCTCGCCAACGCCAATGCCTTCGCGTGCCTACAGGCTGAACTTGATGGCATTGGCGTTGGCGAGGTGCGCACCAAGAAAGCCCAGGAGATGGCTGAGATCGGGCATTGGTTCTGCGCGCAGTACGAGGAACTGGACAAGCACTTCACTCCTTTCCTTCAGCTTCAGCACGGACCTTCCAGCAAGGCGACATTCACTCGAACGTTATGCATCAGCCAGCTT
>JBAPMF010000029.1:0-8045 GCA_049278475.1 Herbaspirillum sp.
GCTTTGTGGGACGAAACCGTGTGGTATTCAACATCAAAGGGAACGCCTACCGACTGATCGTAGCAATCGCGTATAACTTAGGAGTCGTCTACCTCAAATTTGTTTCGTGCAAATTTTGACTTAAAAATGTCTAAATAAGACGTTAATATGTCATTTATGGACGTACAATCATCTGTTCTTAGCGAGGGCATGATGGAAGCGAAATATGCATTTTGGAATAATAAGGGTGGCACGGGGAAAACAAGTTTAGCGTTCCAGTCAATCACACGTTATGCAGAAAAGCATCCGAAGAAACGCATTCTTGCAATTGATGTGTGTCCGCAGGCAAATTTGTCAGAACTGTTGCTAGGTGGATTCAAGTCGAAGATGATTATGATGTTGCGTTTTTCGACTGCAACCCTAGCTTCTCGCTTTACACCCAAATTGCCCTTGCTGCTGCGAACCGTATCGTTCTTCCGGTCATGGCAGATGACTCATCACGACGCGCGATACAAAATGCATTTTCGCTGGTGTATGGGCTGAAGTTACCATCTGAAATATACGCGGCGTATGCTTTTTCTACCAAGCTGAAAAATGCTGGGCGTAGTTTGCCGAAAGTCCACTTGATTGCAAAGAATCGGTTGACGCAGTATATGGGGGCGGCGTCAGCGTATGCAGCGGTTTTGGATGCAATTCAACGGGATGTTGCCAAGTTGCTAAAGTCAAATCCTGAAATTTTCAACTTCAAGAAAGTGGAAAAAGGATTTGTGGAGATCCGCGATTTCCAGACAACCGGTGTTGTTGCCTTTGCCAAGGGACTTCCATTTGGTAAGGTGAAAGTCGGTAAGCAAACTATTAACGGGCATCGAGTCCAAGTCAAGGATGACTATTTGACCAATGCACAGCAGTCCATGGATTCCCTTGTAGATTGTCTTTGATGACCTAGATGCGCTCCGAAACAGGCTGAAGTTGGGATGACGCTCAGCACCATTAATGCGCCAGCTAGCGACATGCATTCACAGATATAGAGAAACATCCATGCGATCATGCAAAATACGAACAACTACAATGCCATAAACTGTGATGCGAAAGTAAATCATGTGCCGCTCAACACTTCGGCGACGATAGCCTGGTCGGATGTGGTCACAGGCTGGAGCTGTCTTGGGTGACTGCGTCAACTCGGCAAAAGCCGCCATCAACATGTTAGTGTAACGATTGGCCTGCTCTACACTCCACTGCTGGCTAGTATGAGTCCAGATTATTTCAAGGTCGTGTTCAGCAGCAGGCGTAAGACGATATTCAGCCATGCGTAGCCCGCATTTTTTGCTTGAACGCGCCAGCATCAAAGGGCCTTGGCTCACCGCTGGCCTCGCCTTCGATCAACGCGGCACGGATGGCCTCAATCTCAGCGCTACGTTCCTGTTCGCGCCGGATGAGGTCACGGATGTATTCACTGTCATTCGTGTAATGTCCAGCATCAATCTGCGCTTTAATCCAGCCGTCTTGCTTGTCGGTCAAAGTGATAGTCTTACGCACGGTTCCCATGATATAGCCTCCTAAATAAAGCATCAATAGCATGAACATTTCATACTATTGATGCATTTTTGCACAAAATTGTGTGTACTGCCAGTGCAAATTTACCTCAGCCGGTAATCTCATTCCCCCCAGATCGCGTTGATGACAGCCAGTGCGCCCAGGCCGGCGGTTTCGGCACGCAGTACGCGCGGTCCCATCGACAGTATCAACGCGCCATGGTCGCAGGCCAGTTTTTCTTCCGCCTCGCTGAAGCCGCTCTCAGGCCCGATGAGCAGGCTCAACGCTTGTGCTGAGTGATGGCGTGTCCAGTCCGATAGCGACTGCTCGCCGCGCGGAGACAGCAAGATGCGCCTGTGCGGATCGCTCTGGACGATCCAGTGCCTGAAGTCGGAGAGCGGCGACAACTGCGCCAGACGGTTACGGCCGCTTTGTTCAGCGGCGGCGCAGATGATGCCCTGCCAGTGGCTTTGCTTCTTTTCGGCGCGTTCGCTGTTGAGACGCACCACACAGCGCTGCGCGGCCAGTGGTTGTATGGCGGTGACGCCCAGTTCGACGGCTTTTTCGATGATCCAATCCATTTTTGCCGCTTCCGGCAAGGCTTGCGCTAGTGTAACGGCGTAGGAAAGCTCGGCTTCGCGTGGGGAAAAGGTCTGGATCTCGGCGTAGACGCGCTTTTTTTCCATCCGCGTGATGACGGCGGCATATTCTCCACCGAGGCCATTGAAGAGCGTCATGGTATTACCAACCCGCATCCGGATGACCTGGATGTGATGCGCCACCTGATCAGGCAAGACATGCGTCGTGCCGATGGCGAGCGGGCCGGGACAGTAAAAGCGAGGTATGTTCAAAAGACTCTGATTGGAAAAGGAAAAAACAACTGCCTTCAGGCTTGGGTAATGAAGTCTGATTTTAATTCTTCAGGCTGCTGTCTGGTAAAATTCCCGGTCCAGTCCGGCTAGAACCGGGGGCCGACGAAACAGCAATAACGGCATGACTGGCATGCAATCCGCAACTCTATGACATCGATCAACATGATTTCCACGCTCCCTACCGACAAGATGGCCAATGCGATCCGTGCGCTGGCAATGGACGCAGTACAGAAAGCAAATTCAGGACACCCAGGCATGCCAATGGGGATGGCGGAAATCGCAGTCGCCTTGTGGGCCAAGCACTATCGTCATAACCCGGCCAATCCGCAATGGGCCAACCGCGATCGTTTCGTGTTATCGAACGGACATGGTTCGATGCTGCAATACGCGTTGCTGCACCTGACCGGTTATGACCTGTCGATGGACGACATCAGGAATTTCCGTCAGTTACACTCCAAAACTGCCGGCCATCCGGAGTTTCATCTCACGCCGGGCGTGGAAACCACTACCGGCCCGCTCGGTCAGGGCATCGCCAATGCCGTCGGCATGGCGCTGGCTGAAAAACTGCTCGCCGCTGAATTCAACAAACCCGGCCTGGCCGTGGTCGATCATTACACCTATGTCTTTGTCGGTGACGGCTGTCTGATGGAAGGCATCTCGCACGAAGCCTGCTCGCTGGCCGGCGCCTTGCGCCTGTCCAAGCTGATCGTTCTGTACGACGATAACGGTATCTCGATTGACGGTCACGTCGAAGGCTGGTTCAGGGACGATACCCCGAAGCGTTTCGAAGCCTATGGCTGGAACGTCATCCCGGCAGTCGATGGCCACAATGTCGAAGCCGTGAGTGCGGCGATCGATCGCGCCAGGCTGTCCGACAAGCCGACCCTGATCTGCTGCAAAACCATCATCGGCAAGGGTTCGCCAAACCTGGCCGGCACCGACAAGGTACATGGCGCCGCCTTGGGCGACAAAGAAGTCGCCGCCGCACGCGAAGCACTGGGCTGGACATCGGCGCCGTTTGAAATCCCTGCCAACATCTATTCCGCATGGGATGGCAGAGAGCAGGGCCAGCAACTGGAATCCTCCTGGAACACGCTGTTCCAGACTTACCAGACCAACTATCCGCAGGAAGCGTCCGAACTGCTGCGTCGTCTCAAGGGCGAACTGCCGGCCGCCTTCGAGCAAACGGTGCAGGCATACATCGCCAGCACCATCGCGAAGCAAGAAACCATCGCCACCCGCAAGGCCAGCCAGAACGCCATCCAGGCTTATGCACAAGTGCTGCCTGAACTCCTTGGCGGCTCGGCCGACCTGACCGGCTCCAACCTCACCAGCTGGAAGGAATCGGTAGCGGTACGCGCCGAGCAGGCCGGCAATCACATCAACTATGGTGTACGCGAATTCGGCATGAGCGCGATCATGAACGGTATCGCCCTGCATGGCGGCTATATTCCGTTTGGCGCGACTTTCCTGACGTTCTCCGACTACAGCCGCAATGCTGTGCGCATGGCGGCGCTGATGAAGATCCGCGTGCTGTTCGTGTTCACGCACGACTCCATCGGTCTGGGCGAAGACGGTCCGACGCATCAATCGGTGGAACAGGTTTCCAGCCTGCGCCTGATTCCGAATCTGGACAACTGGCGTCCATGCGACACAGTCGAATCGGCTGTGGCATGGGAGCAGGCGCTCAAGCGCAACGACGGTCCAGGCACGCTGATTTTCTCGCGTCAAAACCTGCCGTACCAGGAGCGCAGCGCCGAACAAGTCGCCAACATCAGACGTGGCGGCTATATCCTGAAAGAAGCCAGAGACGCCAGAATCATCCTGATCGCCACTGGTTCAGAAATCGAACTGGCCGTCAAGGCTGCTGATGAACTGGCCGCACAAGGCATCCCGGCCCGTGTGGTGTCGATGCCATGCGTCGAAGTGTTCGACCGTCAGGATGCCGCTTACAAGGCCAGTGTTCTGCAACGTGGCATACCGCGCGTAGCGATCGAAGCCGGTGTGACTGCAATCTGGCATAAATATGTCGGGCTGGAAGGCGCCATAGTCGGTATCGATACCTTCGGCGAGTCGGCGCCGGCCAGTGTGCTGTTCAGGCACTTCGGCTTTACCGTCGAGAACGTCGTTGCCAAGGCCAGACTGACGCTGGCATGAGCAGGATCGGTAGCGATCGCAGAATGTTCCGGTATCGATGAAATGAGTTCCACTGTTTCTTAAGGAGAAAACATGACTATCCGTGCTGCAATCAATGGCTATGGGCGCATTGGCCGCAATATCCTCCGCGCTCACTACGAAAGCAATAAAAAACACGATATCCAGATCGTGGCCATCAATGACCTGGGCGATCCGAAAACCAATGCTCACCTGACCCAGTACGATACCGCGCACGGCAGATTTCCGGGTACCGTGACGGTCGATGGTGACGCCATCGTCGTCAACGGCGACCGCATCCAGGTACTGGCGCAACGCAATCCGGCAGAATTGCCATGGGGTGAGCTGGGCATTGACGTCGTGCTGGAATGCACCGGCTTCTTCACTACCAAGGAAAAAGCCAGCGCCCACCTGAAAGGCGGTGCCAGAAAAGTCATCATCTCTGCACCGGGCGGCAAGGATGTCGACGCCACCGTCGTGTTCGGCGTCAACCACGGCGTGCTGAAGGTGGCTGATACCGTCATCTCCAACGCTTCATGCACCACCAACTGCCTGGCGCCGCTGGTCCAGCCGCTGCACGAGAAGATCGGTCTGGTCAACGGCCTGATGACTACCGTTCATGCTTATACCAACGACCAGGTGCTGACCGACGTGTATCACGAAGACCTGCGCCGCGCGCGTTCGGCCACTCAATCCATGATTCCGACCAAAACCGGTGCCGCCGCCGCTGTCGGCCTGGTGCTGCCGGAACTGAACGGCAAGCTGGACGGCTATGCTATCCGCGTTCCGACCATCAATGTCTCGCTCGTCGACCTGTCATTCATCGCCGCACGCGACACTTCCATTGATGAGGTCAACGCCATTCTGAAGGCTGCTTCTGAAAACGGTCCGCTCAAGGGCATCCTGACCTACAATACCGATCCGCTGGTGTCGGTCGACTTCAACCACAATCCAGCATCGTCGAACTTCGACGCCACCTTGACCAAGGTCTCCGGCCGTCTGGTCAAGGTCTCGTCCTGGTATGACAATGAGTGGGGCTTCTCTAACCGTATGCTGGATACAACCATGGCGCTGGCTTCTGCAAAATAATCGGCATTTCTCATTGATCCGGCCTAATTTGGCTTCTTTTCATCGCTTGCTTGCCAGGCAATGTCTGGGAAACTACAGTAATCGGATCAATAGCCGGGCCTTGCCAGGTTCGGAAAGTTTATTGCACCATCCATTTTGCAGCAGTCTCTTGCTGGCGGACAATAATGAATCGAGAGATGTAATGTCATCGGCACCTTCTTCATCATCTACGCTGCATAGCCACGGCCTCAAGCTGCTCGCCATGCTGGCGCTGTGCATGACACTGAGCGCCTGCGACTACTTCCAGAAACCAGTAACAATACAGACGCCGGAAGAAGCCAAGGCAGAAGGCGTCGCCCTGGGCGCGGGTTGCCGTCAGGTCGGACATAGCCTGGAAAACTGCTATGAGCGCAACCCCAACAGCCTGAAAGAGGGTATTTTTACCGGCTGGAAGGAGATGAACGAGTATATGGCAACCAAAGATCTCCCGACCCTTGAATCATCGTCGTCAAAGAGTACCTCGCGCCGTGAACGCGCAAAAACGGAAAAAGCGACAGATAAGGATGCGAAAACCCCGGATAGCAAGAGCAATTCCAAAAATAGCAAGGAAAACCGCGACAATGCTTCCCCCAAAAAATAAGCAGGCCATCATCGTATCGACAAGATGCATCTGAACAGGGGGTAGTTGACTGGCTTCCCGTGCAGGAACCTTTCATGTGCATGGTTCGCCTTTATTTGTGAACAGAGACGAAAATGTCCAGAAACTGCCCAGGGATAAACTCACTCTCGAAACAAGTGAAGCCAGTGAACATATCGTTCTGACTCATGTGGAACACAAACCATCGGTTATAGCTGCATCCCGTGTCTTATCAACCTACTGGGACTATCTCAGGTTTGCGCTCTCCGAAGTAAAAGAAGTTATTCTTTTTGGTTACTCCGGTTGCGACACTCATCTCAATATGCTTTTGCGTCCTTATTTGGGCGCATTAAGCCTAAGGGTCGTGGAGTGGTCGGGGGCAGGAGATGCGGCAACGAGAGACAACTATTGGAAGGACAAACTGGCTTTGGAGAATGTAAAGGAAATGAAAGTAATCAGGCTGGATAACATCACCGACTTTAATTTCGCCACGTAAAAACCCCCAAAGCCTGGATTTGATGTCCAACTCTTTGGGGTCACTTTTTGTTTACGCTGAAACCAGTACTTACACGTCCAGTTGCGACACGAACTTGGTATTGACGTAGGCTTCGATTGCTTCGGTGCCGCCTTCGGAACCGTAGCCACTATCCTTGATGCCGCCGAACGGCACTTCCGGCAGCGCCAGACCCAGATGATTGATGGTGAGCATGCCGCTTTCGATACGGCTCGATAACGCATGTTTGGTATGCGCCGATTTAGCGTAGGCATAGGCCGCCAGACCAAAGGGCAGACGGTTGGCTTCGGCGATGACTTCGTCGAGCGTGTCGAAGGAATTGATCGGCACCAGCGGGCCGAAAGGTTCTTCGTTCATCACGCGTGCCGACAGCGGCACATCGGTCAATACGGTCGGCTCGAAGAAATAGCCCTTGCCGCCAATGCGCTTGCCGCCCAGGCGCAATTGCGCGCCCTGCTCGACGGCGTCGCTAATCAGTGCTTCCAGCGCCGGGATGCGGCGCTTGTTGGCAAGCGGACCCATCGTCGTACCGGCTGCCATGCCATCGCCGACTTTGAGCAGGCCGGTGGCGGTGACGAATTTGTCGACGAAGGCATCGAATACATTTTTCTGCACCAGGAAGCGGGTCGGCGAGACACAGACCTGGCCGGCGTTGCGGAACTTGGCCAACGCCAGTTGCCTGACAGCGGCGTCGATGTCGGCGTCGTTGAACACGATGGCTGGCGCGTGACCGCCCAGTTCCATCGTTGCGCGCTTCATATATTGGCCGGCCAGCGCCGCCAGTTGTTTACCTACCGGTGTCGAGCCGGTGAAGGAAATTTTCTTGATGACCGGATGCGAAATCAAATAGGTCGAAATATCCGACGGGACACCGTAGACCAGATTGATCACGCCTTCAGGAATGCCGGCATCAGCAAATGCGCGGATCAATGCAGCAGGCGAAGCCGGGGTTTCTTCCGGCGCCTTGACGATGATGGAACAGCCAGCGGCCAGCGCGGCAGACAGCTTGCGCACGACCTGATTCAACGGGAAGTTCCATGGTGTGAACGCGGCGACCGGACCAACCGGTTCCTTGATCACCATTTGGTACGCGTTCGGCACGCGCGCGGGGATGAGACGACCATAAGTACGACGCGCTTCTTCGGCAAACCAATCGATGGTGTCGGCCGCGCCCAGGGTTTCCATTCTGGCTTCGGCCAGCGGCTTGCCTTGTTCCTGCGTCATCAGTTGCGCCACGTCATCGGCGCGCTCGCGCAGAATGTCGGCGGCCTTGCGCATGATCCTGGAG
>JBAPMF010000030.1:0-17826 GCA_049278475.1 Herbaspirillum sp.
GCGCAACGCAGCCAGCAGCGTTGTGTTAGCGGCTCTAAGTTGGAGCCTCATCATGCTGCTGCTTCGGCGATACATCATCGATGGCGCTAGACATGATCCGCGCGCTGCGCTTGAACGTCAGATACGCCCACGCCCAATCACTCATCACCACCAGACGATTGCGAAAGCCGATCAAAAAATACACGTGTACGAACAGCCAGAACAGCCAGGCTGAAAAGCCTGAAAATTTCAGCTTGCCAATCATTGCCACCGCAGCCTTGCGGCCAATGGTCGCCATTGAGCCGTAATCACGATAGGAAAAGTTTTCGGTCGTTTTTCCGATGATGCGGTTGAGGATATTGCGCGCCGCTACCCGCCCCATCTGCTTGGCAGCCGGCGACACCCCCGGCACCAGTTTGCCGTCAGACACGGCGGCGGCGAGATCGCCTATGACGAAGACTTCCGGATGATCGGGAATCGACAGATCGCCATGCACCACCACCCGGCCCGCTCTGTCGAGTGGTACATGCAGCGCCTTTCCCAGCGGCGAAGCCACCACACCTGCAGACCAGATCACCGTGCGCGAGCTCAGCCGCTGCTCGCCATTCTTATCGATATAGCGCACGCATTCCGCATCGATGTCGATGACGCGGCTGCCGGTATGCACGTCAACGCCGAGCCTAAGCAGTTGCAGGCGCGCCTGTTCCGATAAATCGGCAGGATAGGCGCCCAGGACGTGACCGGAGCCTTCCAGCAACGCGACCCTCGCCCATCGCGGATCGATACGGCGAAACTCGCCGCGTAAAGTGTGCCGGGCGATTTCGATCAGCGTGCCGGCCATTTCGACGCCGGTCGCGCCGGCGCCGATGACGGTGAAGGTCAGCCATGCGGCGCGGCGCTCGGGATCGTCTTCGCGTTCGGCATGTTCAAAGGCCATCAAAATCCGGTGCCGGATGTCGAAAGCATCTGCCAGCGTTTTCAGTCCCGGCGCGAACGCCGCCCATTCGTCATGGCCAAAATAACTATGCGTGGAACCCGCCGCCACGATCAGATAGTCGTAGGCCATGTCGCTGCCGTCTTCCAGCACCACCACCTTGCGTGCGACGTCGATGTCTTTAACGGCCGCCATCAGGCTGGTGAGATTGCGCTGCGTGGCGAGGATGCTGCGTATCGGCGCGCTGATCGCGGGAGCCGACAGACCAGCCGTGGCAACCTGATACAGCAGCGGCTGAAACAAATGATGATTACTGCGATCGATGAGTGTGATGTCGAGCCTGGCATCGGCCAGTTCGCGCGCGGCGGCAAGGCCACCGAAACCGCCGCCGATAATGATCACATGAGGCATGACATTCCCTTCCGGATGCAAATACAGATGACCAGGAAAATTATTTTCTATCGAGCAATAAAAATCTCTCGAGACCTTCGTCTTGAGAGATTCCATACTACCTGATGCACGCAGGCGGATGCGCGCTTACCCGCATCCGCCCGCAATCACCTGTTACTGCGCATCCTGCGCAGCAAGCGCTCCCGCTGCTTCCGGCTGCGCTGCCTTCATCGACAGCTTCAGGCGACCGCGGTCGTCGGTTTCCAGCACCTTGACGCGAACCTGCTGGCCTTCCTTCAGATAATCGGCAACGGCATTGACACGCTCGTTGGCGATCTGGCTGATGTGCAGCAAGCCATCCTTGCCGGGCAGAACCTGAACGATCGCGCCAAAGTCCAGCAGTTTCAGCACGATGCCTTCGTAGATCTTGCCGATTTCCACACAGGCGGTCAGTTCTTCGATACGACGCCTGGCTTCCTGACCGGCAGAGGCATCGACGGAAGCGATGGTGACCACACCATCGTCACTGATGTCGATCTGGGTGCCGGTTTCTTCGGTAAGCGCGCGGATGACGGCACCGCCTTTGCCGATCACGTCACGGATTTTTTCCTGACTGATCTTGATGGTGATCAGGCGCGGCGCAAAATCGGACAGTTCAGCCTTGCCGGCGGGAACGGCTTCCTGCATCTTGCCGAGGATGTGGATACGACCTTCCCTGGCCTGCTCCAGCGCAACCTGCATGATTTCCCTGGTAATGCCCTGGATCTTGATATCCATTTGCAGCGCGGTAATGCCGTTGGCCGTACCCGCCACCTTGAAATCCATGTCGCCGAGGTGATCTTCGTCGCCCAGAATATCGGTCAGGACGGCGAACTTGTTGCCTTCCTTGATCAGGCCCATGGCGATACCGGCAACGTGCGCCTGCATCGGCACGCCGGCATCCATCAATGCCAGGCAACCGCCGCAGACGGAAGCCATCGATGAAGAACCGTTGGATTCGGTAATTTCCGACACCAGACGCACGGAATAGCCGAATTCCTCTGCGGGCGGCAATGCAGCAGCCAGCGCGCGCTTGGCCAGACGGCCATGACCGATTTCACGGCGCTTCGGCGTACCGACACGGCCGGTTTCGCCGGTCGCGAACGGAGGCATATTGTAGTGCAGCATGAAGCGGTCCGAGTACTCGCCCATCAGCGCGTCGATCTTTTGCTCGTCGCGCGCCGTACCCAGGGTCGCAATGACCAGCGCCTGCGTTTCGCCACGGGTGAATAACGCGGAACCGTGGGTGCGTGGCAGCACGCCGGTACGGATGCTGATCGGACGCACAGTGCGTGTGTCACGGCCATCGATACGTGGTTCGCCATCGAGGATTTGCGAACGGACGATCTTGGCTTCCAGGTCGAACAGGATACCGCCGACTTCTACGCCATCCGCTGCCAGCGCAGCATTGACTGCGGCAGTGACTGCCCTCAGCTTTTCGGTACGGGCCTGCTTGTCCCGGATCTGATACGCTTCGCGCAGTTTGCCGTCGGCCAGTTCGGTGACGCGCGCGATCAACGCTTGGTTTTTCGGCGCGGGCGCCCACTGGACTTCCGGCTTGCCGCCATCGCGCACCAGTTCATGGATGGCATCGATGACTGCTTTCGATTGCTCGTGACCGAACACGACTGCGCCCAGCATGATTTCTTCGGATAGTTGCCGCGCTTCGGATTCGACCATCAGCACGGCGGTTTCGGTGCCGGCGACAACCAGATCCAGTTGCGAAGACTTCAATTGTGTGGTGGTCGGGTTCAGCACGTACTGACCGTCGATATAGCCGACACGTGCGGCACCGACCGGACCGCTGAACGGAATGCCGGCGATCGACAACGCTGCCGACGCGCCTATCATCGCAGCGATATCCGGATCGATTTCAGGATTGACGGACAACACGTGGACGATGACTTGCACTTCGTTCCGGTAACCTTCCGGGAACAACGGACGAATCGGGCGGTCGATCAGGCGCGATGTCAGTGTTTCCTTTTCGGACGGTTTGCCTTCACGTTTGAAAAAACCGCCGGGGATACGGCCCGCAGCGTAGGTCTTTTCAATGTAATCGACGGTCAATGGGAAAAAATCCTGATCCGGCCTGGCATCCTTGCGCGCCACGACGGTCACCAGCACAACGGTGTCCTCGATCGAAACGACGACTGCGCCGGAAGCCTGGCGAGCGATTTCGCCGGTTTCCAGCGTGACCTGGTGCTGCCCATACTGGAAGGTTTTGGTAACTTTATCAAACACGGTGCTTTCCTTTCTCTATTGAATCCTTGCGCGGTTGTCCTTGCAGGAGTTCTTTTTGCCGACAGATTTTCAGGCGCTGTCGTTCACCTCGCCACGAGTGAACCAGCAAAGCGGAACCACAAAAAAACAAAATGCCCACGTCAGAAACTGACGCGGGCATTTCGGCCATGGACCCTGAACCGGAATGGCGCGAGGGGCCAAGATTACTTGCGCAGACCGAGTTTTTCGATCAATGCGCGATAACGGTCGGCATCCTTGCCCTTCAGATAGGACAGCAGGCTCTTGCGACGGTTGACCATCTTGATCAGTCCGCGACGGGAATGATGATCTTTGCTGTGTTCCTTAAAGTGGGCGTTGAGGTCATTGATGCGCGCCGTGAGCAGCGCAACCTGAACTTCCGGGGAGCCGGTGTCGTTCCGGGCACGGGCGTTATCAGTGATGATGGCAGCCTTGGCTGCTTTTTCGAGCGACATGTCTACCTTTCACAAGCGGTGTGCGGAGCGGCTGCCCTGCATACCGTGAATAAAAACCATACTGTCTGGAATGACCAGACGCGAAATTGTATAGTAAAAGGCCAAAAAATTCAAATGCCCATCAATACTCGACCGCAACTGCTTCCTGCCCAAACGACTCACACAGCGAAGCCTGCAATCCATCGCTCGGCACCACGCGCCAGTCATCACCCAGCATGACTTCGCAGCCGACACCCGACTGAACATACTTTATCACGACCGGCAATCCCTGCTGCCGGCGGTAGGATGACAGCGTGTCACGCAAATGCGCCGGATCGACGCTTCCGGCCAGCGACACCACCACACGCCGGCCGTACTGGATACGCGCCGCGCCAATATCCATGACCTTTTCGGCAGCAACGCGCAAGCCGCCGGAGAAACGATCTTCTGACACCTTGCCCTGTACGATCAGCAACTCATCTTCCTTGAATAAAGCTTTATTAGGCTCGGCAAGTTCGCCGTAGACCGTGACGTCAGCAGTGCCGCTACCATCGTCAAGCGTGACGATCAGCAGTTTGCCACGCTGGGTCAGCTGTACACGGATGCCGGCGATGATGCCGGCCAGCGAGCGCGGGTCGCGCGACGGCTCCAGACTGGAAATCCTGGTACGCACGAACCGGCGTACTTCTTTTTCATAGGCGTCGAACAAATGTCCCGACAAAAAGAAACCGAGCGCGGTCTTCTCTTCGACAAGGCGCTGCCTGTCGCTCCAGTGGCCCGCCTGGACATATGCCAGCCGTGTCTCGATGCCACCGAACAGGCTGACCTGATTGGCAAAAGCCTGAGCCTGCTCGGCGCTTTCCCATGCCAGGCCGACCGAGGCTTGCAGCACAGCACGGTCTTCGCCGAAGCAGTCGAAAGCGCCGGCGCGAATCAAAGAGTCGATGGTGCGACGGTTGATCTGTTTCCTGTCAACGCGCCTGGCGAAGTCGAACAAGTCCTTGAACAGTCCCTCCTGACGCGCGGCAATGATGGCTTCGATCGCGCTTTGACCGGAACCCTTGACCGCGCCCAGGCCGTAGCGAATCTGCATGGCTTTCTTGCCCGGCTCACCGACCGGCGTGAAGCGGTAATCCGACAGATTGATGTCGGGCGGCAGCAAATCGAGGCCGCAGACATCGAGCGCGTCTTCGACCAGAATCCTGATCTTGTCGGTGTCGTCCATGGCCAGCGACAAGTTGGCTGCCATGAACGCGGCGGGGTGATGAACCTTGAGATAGGCGGTGTGGTAAGACAGCAGCGCATAAGCGGCGGCGTGCGATTTGTTGAAGCCGTAGCCAGCGAATTTTTCCATCAGGTCGAAGATTTCATCGGCCTTCTCTTGCGACAGGCCATTCCTGGCGGCGCCTTCGCGGAAGATATTCCGGTGTTCGGCCATCTCTTCGGCTTTTTTCTTGCCCATCGCACGGCGCAGCAGATCGGCGCCGCCGAGCGAATAGCCGCCGATCACCTGCGCCATCTGCATGACCTGTTCCTGATAGACCATGATGCCGTAGGTCTCGGAAAGAATGCTTTCCGTGCGCGGATCGGGATAGTCGAACCTTTCGCCGTGCTTACGTTTGCAGAAGTCGGGAATCAGATCCATCGGACCCGGGCGGTACAAGGCCACCAGTGCAATGATATCTTCGAAGCGGTCCGGACGCGCATCCTTGAGCATGCCTTGCATGCCGCGGCTTTCCAGCTGGAACACCGCGACCGTCCTGGCTCTACTCAACAGTTCATAGGAAGCGCGATCGGTCAGCGGCAGCCTGGCAAGATCGAAATCCGCCATGGCCGGGTCGAGCTGTTTGATGTAACGCACGGCGCGATCGAGAATCGTCAACGTGGTCAGGCCCAAAAAATCGAACTTGACCAGGCCGATGGCTTCGACATCGTCCTTATCGTACTGCGACACCACGCCGGCATCACCGCCCTGGGTATAGAGCGGGCAAAAGTCGGTCAACTTGCCGGGCGCGATCAGGACGCCACCGGCATGCATGCCGATGTTACGGGCAATCCCTTCGACCTGCTGCGCCAAATGGAGCAGCTGCCTGACCTCTTCCTCGTTCTCCAGGCGCTCCTTGAGCAGCGGCTCTTCTTCGATGGCGTCGGCAATCGTCACCAGCTTACCCGGCTTGAATGGGATCAGCCTGGAAATGCCGTCGCAAAAATTGTAGCCGAGATCGAGCACGCGACCGACATCGCGCACCGCCCCCTTGGCCGCCATGGTGCCGAAGGTGGCGATCTGCGAGACCGCCTCCTTGCCGTAACGGTCCTTGACATACTGAATGACGCGGTCACGCCCTTCCTGGCAAAAGTCGATGTCGAAGTCGGGCATCGAGACCCGCTCAGGATTGAGAAAACGTTCGAACAGCAAGTTGTATTCCAGCGGATCGAGGTCGGTAATCGACAGCGCATACGCTACCAGCGAACCGGCGCCCGAGCCTCGACCCGGCCCGACCGGCACACCATTGTTCTTGGCCCACCGGATGAAATCGGCCACGATCAGGAAGTAGCCGGAAAATTTCATCTTGATGATGGTGTCGTTCTCAAACTGAAGACGCGCCTCGTAACGCGGACGCTCCTTTTCGCGACGCGCTTCGTCCGGATAGAGTTGCCGGAGGCGCTCTTCCAGACCGATACCGGTCTGCGCGATCAGAAAATCGTCGATGGTCATGCCATCCGGCGTCGGGAAGTCCGGCAACTGCGGCTTGCCCAGCGTCAGCGTCAGGTTGCAGCGCCTGGCAATTTCGATGGTATTTTGCAGCGCGCCCGGCAAATCGGCGAACAGCGCCGTCATCTCTGCCTGAGACTTGAAATTCTGCTGCTCATTGAAGCGGCGCGCGCGCCGCGCGCTGGACAGCATCTCACCTTCAGCGATACAGGTACGTGCCTCATGGGCAATGAATTCTTCCGGTGACAAAAACTGTATCGGATGCGTCGCCACCACCGGTAAACCGAGACGCGCCGCCAGCGCGACCGACTGACGCACCTGCACCTCCATGCCGGGCTGATCGATGCGCTGGATTTCGACATAAAAAGCACCGGGAAAAATCTCGGCCCAACGCCGGGCGCAGCGCTCGGCCGCCGCCACGTTAGCATTGCCGACGGCCATGCCGATGTCGCCGAGATGCGCGCCGGACAAAGCGATCAGGCCGTTACCGCCCTCATCATGGCGCAACTGTTCGAGCCACTCCGGGCGAAGTTCCGCGCGGCCGCGATGCAGGTTGGTCAACCAGGCCCGGCTCAACAGATCGCACAATTGCAAATAGCCGTGCTGGTCCTTGACCAGCAGCAGCAGGCGCGACGGCTTGTCGCGGTCAGCATCGTTGCTGACCCAGACATCACAGCCGGCAATCGGCTTGATGCCCTTGCCGCGCGCGCCTTTGTAAAACTTGACCAGGCCGAACAGATTGCCCAGATCGGTGAGCGCCAGCACAGCCTGACCGTCTTTTGCCGCCGCCTTAACAAGCTCGTCGATGCGGACCAGGCCATCGACGATGGAATATTCGGAATGAAGCCGGAGATGAACGAACTGCGGTGTAGTCATGGGGACGATATTCTACACGTGCCGTTTGTTATAATGCTGCCAGTTCAAAAACCCGGGTAGCAGCGCCATGCAGGAAACCAGTAACTCTTACGTCAATATTGCAGCTTACAAGTTCATCACCCTCGATGACACAGTGGAAAAACGTCCTGTCTTCCAGGCATTCTGCCAACGGCACGACCTGCGCGGCACCATCATCCTGAGCCAGGAAGGCATCAACCTGTTTCTCGCCGGCCAGCGGGCCGACATCGATGCCTTTTTGGCATGGCTGCGCGCCGACGCCCGTTTTACCGATATCGACGTCAAGGAAAGCCATTCAGAGCAGCAACCTTTCAACCGCATGCTGGTCAAGCTGAAAGCCGAAATCATCACAATGAAGCATCCGCTGATCAGGCCGGAAGAAAGCCGTGCGCCTTGCGTCGAAGCCGGAACACTCAAGCGCTGGCTCGACCAGGGCCACGACGACAATGGCAGGCCGGTGGTCATGGTCGATACGCGCAACGCCTTTGAAGTCGATGTCGGCACGTTCGAGAACACCATCGATTACCGCATCAGCAAGTTCACCGAGTTCCCGCAAGTCATCGCCGACCACAAGGACCAACTCAAAGACAAGACGGTCGTCACCTTCTGCACCGGCGGCATCCGCTGCGAAAAAGCCGCGATCCACATGCAGAACATCGGCTACGACAGCGTGTATCAGCTCGAAGGCGGCATTCTCAACTATTTTGAAGAAGTCGGCGGCGCGCATTATCAGGGCGACTGCTTCGTCTTCGACTACCGCACCGCGCTCAACCCGCAGTTGCAGGAAACCCGGACGACACAATGCTTTGCCTGCCGCGCCGTGGTGACGCCGCGCGAACAGCTGTCGGCAGCGTATGTGCCGGGCAAATCCTGCCCGCATTGCGCGCCGGAACCGGCGGCAAGCGCCAATACTGCGCCAGCTTTGCGCCATCAGTTGACCTGACTGTCCCGGCTATCGCGCGGGGATCCCCCTAACGGGATCTGCCGAAGCGCGCTCCGGCAAGACCGCTCGTTCCAGGAACGTGGTTACGATCCAAGAAGCTGTTCAGAATCTAAGCCGGCTCCGCATGCTCCACCATCAACTGTACCGTGGTCGTTCCGTTATATTCGTTGGCATCCAGTTTGAAGGCAACCGTCGCGTAATCCGGCAAGGCGTTAGCGTGGCTGAACCAGATGGCGTCATATTGCCGCCCCTCTTTTTCCAGCAACAGTTTGAGATGCTTTTCTTTCAGAACGCGCTGCCTGAGTACGCGGAAACGGTCGCAAAACACCGGCGGCGCAAAACCCTGTCCCCACACCTGCTGATCCATCAGGCTGATGAAATTGACTGAGTAGCAGGCATCTTCGAGCACGCCGTCGGTTTCGATCACCCGTTCCAGCTGGTTCTGACTCAACCAGTCCTTGCCGACTTCTTCAAATGCGTCTGAAAACGCATCGAAGGCTTCGGCGCGTATCGTCAGGCCGGCCGCCATGGCGTGACCGCCGAATCTGGTCAATACCGAAGGCGCATGCTTGGATACCAGATCCAGCGCATCGCGCAGGTGAAAGCCGGCAATCGAACGACCGGATCCCTTGAGCAGGCCCTCGTCGCCCGGCGCGAAAGTAATGGCCGGGCGATAGAATGTATCCTTCAGGCGCGAAGCGACGATGCCGATCACGCCCTGATGCCAGGACGCATCGAACACGCTAATGGTGCGCCGGTCTTGCGGATTGAAACCGTCCAGCAGCAGCAGCGCGGTGTCCTGCATGCCGGCCTCGATATCACGGCGTTCGCGGTTGATGGCGTCGAGTTGCTGGGCGATGGCCCAGGCGCGTCCTTCATCGTCGGTGGTGAGACATTCGATGCCCAGCGCCATATCGGCCAGCCGGCCGGCGGCATTCAGACGCGGACCAACAGCGAAGCCGAGATCGAAGGGCGTAGCGCGGCGCGCTTCGCGGCCGGCGGTGCGGAACAAGGCGGCAATGCCGGCATGCATGTGGCCGGCGTGCATGCGCTTGAGGCCCTGCGCCACCAGAATGCGATTATTGGCATCGAGCTTGACGACGTCGGCGACCGTACCCAGCGCTACCAAATCGAGCAGGCTATCCAGCCTGGGTTGCATCCTGGCATCGAAAATCCCGCGCTTGCGCATCTCGGCACGCAATGCCAGCAAGACATAAAACATGACACCGACGCCTGCCAGATGCTTGCTCGGGAAGCCGCAGGCCGGCTGGTTGGGATTTACAATCACACGCGCATCCGGCAAGCTGTCGCCGGGTAAATGGTGATCGGTCACCACCACGTCGATGCCGTGCGCCCTGGCAGCCGCGACGCCATCGATGCTGGCAATGCCATTGTCGACGGTGACGATGATGTCGGGCGATTTTTCGCGTAGGGTCAGTTCGACGATTTCGGGCGTCAACCCATAGCCGTATTCGAACCGGTTCGGCACGATGTAATCGACCTGGGCGCCAAGACTGCGCAAGCCGCGCAGGCCAACCGCGCAGGCGGTAGCGCCGTCGCAGTCATAATCGGCGACAATGACCATTTTTTTTCCGGCGGCGATGGCGTCGGCCAGATACACGGCGGCGGCATCGATATGCAGCAGGCCGGACGGCGCCATCAGCACGTTCAGCTCGCTCGACAGATCCTTGACGTCGGACAGGCCGCGCGCCGCATAGACGCGCGCCAGAACCGGATGGATGCCATTGCGGATCAGACTGTCGGCGTGGTGGGGATCGTAGACGCGGGTAGTAATACGGGTCATGTGGCTGGTCTGCTGAAGCTGGCGATGTGCGCATTCTATCAAGTAAGTGCGTTGCTCTTCTTGAATATCACCCTTGTCCACCGCCGCTCACACAACGCCGCTGGTTGCGTTGCGCCTGCTTGCCGTACCTTCGTACTGCCTTCGTCGGCGCGCCTTGCCAGCAGCGTTGTGTTAGCGGCTCTTATCCTGCACCATGACCGCCGGTCTTTTATCAAATTTTTTTGAGATAAAATCGACAAAATTTATGGCATGATGCTTACTGGAAGCATCCGTAGCATCTGCTACGCGCAGGCTGTGTGCCGCCATCTTTTAAAAAGATTCAAGTCATGAAATTTTTGTTCGAATTTTTTCCCGTCATCCTCTTTTTCGGTGTTTTCAAGTGGGGAGAAAACCATGCAGATGCCGCGCTGGACCTGGTGTCGCAGTATCTGTCCGGTATCATGTCCGGCGACGCCATCGCTGCTTCGCAGGCCCCCATTCTGCTGGCGACAGCGGTTGCCATCATCGCCTCGCTGGCGCAGATAGGCTATCTGCTGGCGCGCCGCAGGAAGGTCGGCGGCATGTTATGGGTCTCGCTGGCCATCATCGTGGTGTTTGGCGGCGCCACCATTTATTTCCATGACGACACCTTCATCAAGTGGAAGCCGACCATTCTTTACTGGTGCTTCGCAGCGGCCTTGATCATCAATCAGGTTTTCATCAAGAAAAACCTGGTCCGGGCAATGCTGGAAAAGCAGGTTTCCCTGCCGGAACCGGTCTGGAGCAAACTCAACCTGATCTGGTCGATTTTCTTTACGGCAATGGGCTTGCTCAATCTCTACGTGGCGTTCAACTTTGCCACCGATGTCTGGGTCGACTTCAAAATGTTCGGCACGATGGGCCTGATGCTGGCCTTCATCATTGCCCAAAGCCTGTTCCTGTCGAAGCACATGAAAGACGTGGAATGAACCCGCGCCCCGATCGGATTCGCGAGCGCCTGCTTGCAGCTTTTTCGCCAAATGAGTGCCAGGTGGAGGATGAGTCCGCGCTGCATGCCGGTCATGCAGGCGCGGCATCCGGTGGCGGCCACTATCGGATCCGTCTAGTTTCCGCCGCTTTTGAGGGTAAAAACCGTTTGATTCGCCATCGCTTGGTGTATGATTGCTTGGCTGACATGATGCGCGAGGAGATACACGCTCTGACGATCACTGCCATCGCACCATCAGAAATAGTGAACCAACCAGGCTATTCCCGTTGTGCTTGAGACTTCTTCATTCACTTCTTTTTTTAGGACTCAATGATGAAAACGACATTCAAACCCACTCGCTTGCTGATGTTGCTGTTTACAACCGTTGCTTTGCCGGTCATGGCGCAAAATCTGGTCACCGTCAACGGTAAGGCCATTCCATCCGCGCGCGCCGAGGTGATGATCAAGCAACTGACGTCACAAGGCCAGCCTGACACCCCGCAGCTGCGCAGCACCGTGAAAGAAGAACTGATCAATCGCGAAATTCTGGTGCAGGAAGCAGACAAACAGGGTCTGAGCCGCAACGCCGACGTCAGGAACCAGGTGGAACTGGCGCGTCAATCGATCGTCATTCGCGCCCTGTTCAACGATTATCTGAAGAAACATCCGGTTACCGACGCCGAGATCAAGGCTGAATACGACAAGCTCAAGGCACAGGCCGGCGACAAGGAATACCATGTTCGCCATATCCTGGTCGACAAGGAAGAAGACGCCAAAGCCATCATTACCAAGCTGAAGTCCGGCGACAAGTTCGAAGAGCTAGCCAAACAATCGAAGGATACCGGCTCCGCAGCCAATGGCGGCGATCTGAACTGGGCAACGCCGGCATCGTTCGCAAAGCCATTCGCCGACGCCGTGGTTGCCATGAAGAAAGATCATATCACCGATACCCCAGTGAAAACCCAGTTCGGCTACCACGTGATCAAGCTGGAAGATGTCCGCCCAGTCAAGGTGCCGACACTGGAAGAAGTGAAGCCGCGCATCGCTGACGCCCTGCAACAAAAGAAACTACAAACGCATCAGGAAGAACTGCGCAAGCGAGCCAAGATTCAGTAGTGACCTGATTGCAAGGCAGGTGCAGGAACGCAGCGTGGGCGATGCGAGTGTCGATTATGCTGCTAAGCTCAATCCCGGGAAAGCGCTGATCTGGCGCATCGTCCACCGCGACAACCTACCGTGGATTCTGGACAATGGTCTGCACTGCGGCAACAGCAGCTTGCAGGCTCCGGGCTGGGTGAGCATCGGCAATCCGGAACTGATCGGCAGCGCGCCAACCACCCTGTGCGGTGGCCGTCGGGTGGTTTTCTGAACGACTACGTGCCGTTCTACTTCACCCCGTTTTCGCCGATGCTGCGCAACATCCACACCGGCTGGGGTGGCATCCAGAAGCGGCCCAACGAAGAAATCGTGATCCTCGTTTCCAGCCTGCATCGCGTCGCCACGCAGGGCTGGCCTTTCCTGTTCACTGACAGCCACGCTTATTACCAGTGGGCGAATTTCTATTCCGATTTGGCTGATCTCGGCAAAATTGATTGGCCGTTACTTCAGGCACGGGATTTCCGACGCGACCGGGAAGACTCGGCCAAATTCGAGCGGTATCAAGCCGAGGCGCTAATTCACCGGCACTTGCCGGTCAATGGTTTGCTCGGCATTGTGTGTTATACAGACAAATTGAAACAGGTCATTGAGCAGCAGCTTCAGGCGTGCAACCTGAACCTGCCGGTCCATGTCCGTCCCAAGTGGTATTTCGATGATTAAATTTACTCAAGGCAATCTTCTTGAAGCTCGCGCCGAGGCGCTGGTCAACACCGTCAACACTGTGGGTGTGATGGGTAAAGGCATCGCGCTGATGTTCAAGGAGCGTTTCGCCGAAAACTTCCGCCACTACGCCGCCGCCTGCAAGGCCAGGGAAGTGCGTACCGGCAAGATGTTCGTCACCGAAGTCCGCGAGCTAGACGGCCCGCGCTGGATCGTCAACTTTCCGACCAAGCAGCACTGGCGCGGCGACTCCAGGATCGAATGGATCACCGACGGACTGCAAGACCTGCGCCACTTCCTGATCGAGAACAAGGTCAAATCCATCGCTATCCCGCCGCTAGGTGCAGGCAACGGCGGCCTGGATTGGGCCAAGGTACGCCCTCAAATCAAGGAGGCGTTGGCTGACCTCGACACCGAAATCCTCGTGTTCGAGCCGACCCAGAAATACCAGAACGTTGCCAAGCGCACGGGCGTCGAAAAGCTGACCCCGGCCCGCGCCCTGATCGCCGAACTGGTGCGCCGTTACTGGGTGCTGGGCATGGAATGCAGTCTGCTTGAAATCCAGAAGCTGGCATGGTTCCTTGAGCGCAACATCGAGCGCGCGGGCCTGGCGCCGCTGGATTTGCGCTTCGTACCGCACAGATACGGCCCCTATACCGACCGCCTACGTCACCTGCTGGAAGGGTTGGACGGCAGTTATCTGCACTGCGACAAGCGCATTGGTGACGCCGACCCGCTGGACGTGATCTGGTTCGACGACGGACGCAAGACCTTCGTCCAGACTTACCTCAAGAGCGAGGCCAAGGAATACGTCCCGGCGCTGGAAGCCACGGCGGCCTTGATCGACGGCTTCGAATCACCCTTCGGCATGGAGTTGTTGGCTACGGTGGACTGGCTGCTGACGAAGGAAGGCGTGGCGCCGAAGGTTTCCGCCGTGCGTGAGGGGCTACGCCACTGGCATGGCGACCCTGCCGCAGCAATGCGGAAGGACAGGATGTTCGACGACCGGGCTGTGGGCATAGCGTTGGAACGACTGGCGCCAGAAACAACAGTAACAGTGTCAGCTTGAGTTTCGACGCCGCCAGCGGCGTTGTGTCAGCGGCTCTCAGCCAACCCACCTGCGCGCATTGCGGAACATACGCATCCAGGGCGCATCCTCGCCCCATGCATCGGGATGCCACGAGTGTGTGATGGTACGAAATACGCGTTCGGCGTGCGGCATCATCACATTGCAGCGCCCGTCCGGCGTCGTCACAAAGGTAATGCCTTGCGGCGAACCATTTGGATTGTACGGGTAGGCTTCGGTCACGGCGCCCCTGTTGTCGATGAAGCGCATCGCCACTAGCGTCTTGCTGATGTCGCCGGTCAACGAAAAGTCAGCAAAACCTTCACCATGCGCGACGGCGATCGGCGTTTGCGTGCCTGCCATACCTTGCAGGAAGATCGATGGCGAATCTTGAATCTCCACCATCGGAAAACGCGCTTCGAACCGCTCCGACTTGTTGCGCGTGAACTTCGGCCAGTCTTCAGCGCCTGGAATCATGGACTTGAGGTTACTCATCATTTGGCAACCGTTGCAGATGCCCAGCGAAAATGTATCGCCGCGCTGAAAGAACAGCGCGAACTGTTCGGCCAGTCCGGCATTGAACAGAATGGTCTTGGCCCAGCCCTCACCCGCCCCCAGCACATCGCCATAAGAGAAACCGCCCACTGCAATCAAGCCTTTGAAATCATCCAGGCCAGCGCGGCCGGCAATCAGGTCGCTCATGTGGACATCCACCGATTCGAAGCCGGACTTGTGCATAACGTAAGCGGTTTCGACATGCGAATTGACACCCTGTTCGCGTAGAATCGCCACGCGCGGACGCACGCCGGCGTTGATGAACGGCGCGGCGATATCCTCCTGCGGATCGAAACTCAGCTTCGGCGTGATACCTGGATCGGCAACGTCGAGCAGACGTTCGTATTCGGCATCGGCGCAGTCCGGATTGTCGCGCAGACGCGCAATACGCCAGCTGGTTTCACTCCACAGACGATGCAGCGCACTGCGCGGCTGGCTGTAGATGGTCTTGGCGTCGCGCATGAATTCGATCACGTCGCGCCCGTTCGGCCTGCCGATAATGTGGCTGCAGGCCCCCAGATTGCAGGCGCGCAGCACATTCATGACTTCCGACTTCTGGTCGGCGCGAACCTGAATCACCGCGCCCAGTTCTTCACTGAACAAGGCACGCAAAGTCATCTCATTGCGGCGCTCGCCGACCTGCGCAGCCCAGTTCTTGGAATCACCCCAGTCGGAAGCATGCTCACCTTCCATGGTCAGGATGTCGAGGTTGACCGACAAGCCGCTGCGGCTGGCAAAGGCCATTTCGACCAGCGTCGCGAACAGGCCACCATCGGAACGGTCATGATAGGCTAGCAGTCGGCCTTCCCTGTTCAATTGCTGGATCGCGGTGAAAAAGCCCTTCAGGTCTTGCGCGCTGTCGACGTCCGGCGTTTCGTTGCCAATCTGCTGCATGACCTGCGTCAGCGCGGACGCGCCCATGCGGTTCTTGCCGCGGCCGAGGTCGATGACGATCAGCACGGTGTCACCCAGGTCCGTGCGGATTTGCGGCGTCAATGTCCGGCGCACATCCCGCACCGGCGCGAACGACGACACGATCAGTGATACCGGCGAAGTCACGGCCTTGACCGCGCCATCGTCTTCCCAGCTCGTGCGCATCGACAGCGAATCCTTGCCGACCGGAATCGAGATGCCCAGCGCCGGACATAACTCCATACCGACGGCCTTCACCGTATCGAACAAGGCAGCATCCTGGCCCGGCTGGCCGCAAGCCGCCATCCAGTTGGCCGACAGCTTGATATCACCGATCCTGTCGATGGCGGCGGCAGCGATGTTGGTGATCGCTTCGCCCACGGCCATACGGCCCGAGGCGGCAGCATCGATCACCGCCAGCGGCGTGCGCTCGCCTATTGCCATCGCCTCACCGAGACAGCCTTCCAGACCCATGGCGGTAACGGCGCAATCGGCCACCGGCACCTGCCACGGTCCAACCATCTGATCACGCACGGTCATCGCGCCGACGCTGCGGTCACCAATGGTAATCAGGAAAGATTTGTCAGCCACGGTCGGCAGGCACAACACGCGATGCGATACCTCGACCAGATCCATGCCGGTCAGATCGACCGGCGGCAACACGACGGCGACGCGCCTGACATCGCGCTGCATCCTGGGCGGCTTGCCCAGCAGCACGTTCATCGCCATATCGACCGGATCGTTATTTTGCCCGGGGTCGATCAGCTTCAGTTGCCGCTCCTGCGTCGCGGTGCCAACCACGGCGAACGGGCAGCGCTCACGCTCGCACAGGTAACGGAACAGCGGCAGTCGTTCCGGCGCGAGCGCCAACACGTAACGCTCCTGCGATTCGTTACTCCAGATTTCCCTGGGCGCCAGACCACTCTCTTCCAGCGGAATCTTGCGCAAGTCGAAAATCGCGCCGCGCCCGGCGTCATTGATGATTTCCGGAAAAGCGTTGGACAGACCACCGGCGCCGACGTCGTGAATCGACAGAATCGGATTGTCGTCGCCCATGGCCCAACAGGCATTGATGACTTCCTGGGCGCGGCGCTGCATTTCCGGATTGCCGCGCTGCACCGAATCAAAGTCCAGGTCGGCGGTATTGGCGCCGACAGCCATCGACGACACGGTGCTGCCGCCCATGCCGATACGCATGCCGGGACCGCCCAGCTGTATCAGCAGACTGCCGACCGGCAAATCGCTCTTTTGGGTGTGCTCGGCCTTGATGTTACCGATACCGCCGGCGATCATGATGGGTTTGTGATAACCCCGCACGTTGCCGCCGACGTTCTGTTCATAGGTACGGAAATAGCCGCCCAGATTGGGACGGCCGAATTCATTGTTGAACGCGGCGGCGCCGAGCGGACCATCGATCATGATTTGCAGCGGCGCGGCAATGCGATCCGGCTTGCCATATACGCCGGCCGGCACCGATGGATCACACTGCGCCGGCGCTTGCGCAACGTCGCAGGCGTCTTCCCATGGCTGCACGGCGTGCGTGAGCATCAGGTTGGAAACGGTAAAACCGGTCAAGCCCGCCTTTGGCCTAGCGCCACGGCCCGTCGCGCCTTCATCACGGATTTCGCCGCCAGCGCCGGTCGAGGCTCCCGGGAATGGAGAAATCGCGGTTGGGTGATTGTGCGTCTCGACCTTCATCAGAATGTGGGTCGGTTCATCCGATGCCGCGTAGACATTGCCCCTGGCCGCACCGCGCTGATAGAAGCGCGGGATCGTCGCGCCTTCGATCACCGAGGAGTTATCGCTATACGCCACCACCGTGCCTCGAGGATGCAACGCATGTGTGTTGCGGATCATGCCGAACAGCGATTTGCTCTGCTTCTCGCCGTCGATGATCCAGTCGGCATTGAAAATCTTGTGGCGACAATGCTCACTGTTGGCCTGTGCGAACATCATCAGTTCGACATCAGTCGGATTGCGCCGGATTTGGGTAAAAGCAGCGACCAGATAATCGATTTCGTCTTCCGACAAGGCCAGACCGAGCGCGGTATTGGCGTTTTCCAGCGCCGCCTTGCCGCCGGCCGACAGATCGATGCATTCCAGCGGCCTGGCTTGCAGCTCGCCAAACAGGCCGATAGCC
>JBAPMF010000031.1:0-12050 GCA_049278475.1 Herbaspirillum sp.
CGCACACGCAATGCGCTGGTACAGAAGCGTCTGCAGGCCGTGACTGACGCCGATGCCGAGCGCAGCTCCGCTTTTCCGGTGCGCCTTGCGGCGCAGCAACAGCGCTGGAATTTGCCGGCCTTTCCGACCACTACCATCGGCTCTTTCCCGCAAACCTTGCAGATTCGCCAGGCGCGCGCAGCCTACAGGCGTGGCGAAATCAGCCATTTGGATTATCTGGGCAAGATGCGCGATGAAATCCGCCTGGTGGTCGAGAAACAGGAAGCGCTCGGCCTGGACGTGCTGGTGCATGGCGAAGCGGAACGCAACGATATGGTCGAATATTTCGGCGAACAGTTATGGGGCTACGCTTTCACTGCCAACGGCTGGGTGCAGAGTTACGGATCGCGTTGCGTCAAACCGCCGCTCATCTACGGCGATGTGTATCGTCCGGAAGCCATGACGGTAGGCTGGAGTCAGTTCGCGCAGAGCCTGACGCAAAAACCGGTGAAGGGCATGCTGACCGGCCCGGTGACGATGCTGCAATGGTCGTTCGTGCGCGATGATCAACCGCGCGCGACGACTGCGCTGCAAATCGCGCTGGCGTTGCGCGATGAAGTCCTCGACCTAGAAAAGGCCGGCATCGGCATGATACAGATCGACGAACCGGCATTCCGTGAAGGCCTGCCGCTCAAGGCGCGCGATTGGGAGGCGTATCTCGACTGGGCGGTACGCGCATTCAGGATCAGCGCCGCAGGCGTCAAGGACGACACCCAGATCCATACGCACATGTGCTATGCGGAATTCAATGACATCCTGCTGTGGATCGCCGCCATGGACGCTGATGTGATCACGATCGAGACTTCGCGCTCGGATATGGAGCTGCTGGACGGTTTTGGCCGGTTCAAGTATCCCAACGACATCGGTCCCGGCGTCTACGACATCCACTCGCCGCGGATTCCGGACATCGATGACATGGCGCGCCTGCTGGAGAAGGCACGCAGCGTGATTCCCGATCAGCGTTTGTGGGTCAATCCGGATTGCGGTCTGAAGACACGCAACTGGCCTGAAGTCGATGAAGCGCTGGCGCGCATGGTGCAGGCGGCGCACAAGCTGCGCCAGACGCTCGATGCCTAGAGCGCGCTCCTGATTTCTGCGAGATCGTCAACACCTTTTTAATCGTGCTCGGTCTGGTGCAGGATATTTGCTATGGCGCCGCTTTGCGTCACGATTTCCCGTAAATCGTCGTTGAGCAGCATCGAACGGCGCTGGAGGGTATGCCAGCCCGGCCATGCGTTGACTTCCGGCGTTATCGTGGCGCCGATGTCGTCGGCTGTCGCAGTTTCCGTCAGTGGAGCGGATGGGGTGCTTTCTTCATCCAACCCGGTGGCAGAGACGCTGCCGGGCGGGGACCAGATGTTTGCTGCCTGTTGCAGATACGCGGTGGCGCTCTGGTAGGTCTGCGCGATCAGCTGGTTGACCGGCTCGTGCGGCAAGCCTTCGGTATGGCGGCGCAACAGCATGCGTAGTGCTGCGATGTGGGCTGCGACCAGATAGTTTTGTACCACGAAGCGATTGATTTCGGGTACGGCGTGTTGCTTGCTGACCGGCTCGTCCATCATGCGGATCTGGGCTGCAACCAGCGTCGAGAGACTGTCCATGAAACCCTTGCGGCAGACGCGGTAAAAGAAATCGTCGCCGACTTTGCCCGTCATCATGTCGCAGCTGGCTTCAATGTAACGATGGCTGGCGTGCAGGACGTTTTTGAGCAGCAGCGGCAGATCGCGGTATTCCCAGCTTGGCAGCACGTAACTGAAGAGTGTCGCGATAGCCACGCCGATGACGGTGTCGATCAGACGTTCGCTGACCACGCCCTGGTGGCCGGCCGGCAGCAACAGATTGAGCAGCATCAGGATTTGCACCGTAGCGGCAATCGCGGTGTAGCGGTATTTGACGTAAGTGAAGGCCGGCGCGGCGACGCTGGCGATGAACAAGACTGCCAACAGGCCGGCTGGCTCGTGTATGAAACGTAGAATCAGGGCCGTGAGCAGACAGCCGATGATGGTGCCGGCTAGACGGTCGCTCATACGCTGCCTGGTCATGCTGAAATTGGGTTTGAGGATGATGACGATGGTCAGTACGATCCAGTAACCGTGCGCCATGTATGGCAGGTGACTGGCGATCCACAGGCCGGCCGACACTGCCAGCGCTACGCGGACGGCGAAGCGGAAGATCGGCGACTGCCAGTGCAGGTGGGCGCGCAGCAGGCTGGCCTTGTATTTTTGCTGGGTCAGGAACGGTGTCATGTCAGATCCTGGCAGGACGCGGATCGGATCGACCGGCGTTTGCGTGGCCAGGTGTAGCTGGGAGATCAGTTCGATGATGTCCTGGATTTGGCTGTACGTGACGCGCAGCACGGTGATGGCATCGTCTGGAATTCGACCTTGTTGAGCCTGCTGCAATTCGTACTGTATGGCGCGCAGCTCCGCCTTGTAGTTGACGGCCGGCGTCGAGGCGCGTTTGCGGGTGACGGCGTAGGCAATGGATTCGATATCTTCGGCTGTCTTGTCGGCCAGATCGCGCAGGAAGATCATCACATCGCTGTCATCGAAATACTTGTGTAGCATGGCATGGTCGGCATGGGTGGAAAGAACCTGTTCGTAAAGATCGAGTATGCTTAGATGGACTTGCACCAGCAGGCCGTCCTGTCTGGTGTGAAGGTCGCGCAGGACCAGGTCGCGCGAGGTTTGCAGCTTGTCGGTCAGCACGATCTGCTGACGCACTAGCAGGTTGAATTGCGCCTGGGTATCGTTGCGCGCGTCGTAGAAACCGGCCTTGATGCGCAGGTAGCATGCCAGCTCGAACAAAGCTTCGGCCAGCACTTGCTGTTTGGCGCGCCGTCGCAGAAAGAACGCCACGATCATCGCATACGTCAGGTAGCCAATGCCGCCGGCGAAGAACAGACCGGTATGCAGGATAGCTGCTGTGAATGGCAGGGTGTTCTCCATCGACAGCGTCATCACCATCAACGCCGCAAATTGCAGCGGCAGCGTCTTTTTACCGTACACCACCATCATGCTGGCGAGAAAGCTGACCAGTATCATCGCCATGCTGACCAGCCAGTGGATCGGTGCGCACAGGCTGATGATCAGCATGACGATGGTACATAGCAGCACGCTGGCCAGCATTTCATTGAATTTGTGGTTCAGCGGACCGGGTAAATCCATCTGGCTGGTGCAGAGGGCGCCGAGAAAGACCGTCATAGTGGTCGGCATGTCAGCCATGTTGAATGCCAGCATGGTCAGACCAATGACGCCAATGGCGATGCGCAGACCTGTATAAAAATAATGGCTGAAGAGGAAAGTACGTATATCCAGGGCGTAGTGCATGAGAGCAGCCGGCTAAATTCTAAAAATCATTTCATCGATCTCCGCGAACGCGCGCAACCATGTGGGAGATAGTTGTGTGCGCCACGGGCAAGGGTTTTTTTGCAGCTGGCATTGGCGCAGACCGGCGTGATTTGCATAAGGCAGTATATATTCTCATATCATGAAAATATGATGACGTAGCATCATACATTTGTATTTCATTTCCAGAAAATTTATTTCATAGTATGAAAAATTACATTTAATTTATTGAATATTAAAGTAAAAAAATTATTTATATATTTTCGACAAAACCTTGTTCCATTGCATAGAAAAGCTTAACATGAAGCCATGAAATTCAATTTTTTTCATCAATTTTTTATGATTTTTAATAAGAAAAATACGCACAGAGTCTGAGGAGCTGGTGGAGCGATGGCACCGCCAATTTAGAACCGCACTTTCAAAAGTGCGGTTTTTTTTGCCTCCCTTGCTACAATCTCGCCCACGACCTATTCCAGGATCGCCAGATTGCGTATCTTCGACGATGCCGTTGTCGATCATCAAACTATTTATTCGAATGATTTTATGCTGAGCTACCGTCATGCTTTTCACGCTGGCAATCACGCCGATGTGCTCAAGCACATGGTCATCGTTCAGCTATTGCGCTATCTCGGCCAGAAAGAAGCACCCTATATGGTGATCGATACCCACGCTGGCGCGGGCGTTTATATGCTGAATGGCAGCTATGCCGGCAAGAATGCCGAATACGAAACCGGCATCGCCCCTTTGTGGGAGCGCACTGATCTGCCGCAAGCCGTGGCCGATTACGTACACCTGGTCAAAGACCTCAATCCCGGCGGCAGGATGCATTATTACCCAGGTTCGCCGTATTGCGCCAGGCAGCTCATGCGTGAGCATGATCGTCTGCGTCTGTTTGAGTTACATCCGACCGAAAGCAAAGTGCTGGCTGATCATTTTCGCAGGCTGGAGGCGCTTGCCATCAGGCAGGACAAGCGTCCCGCCACGCGCGGCAAGCGCGTGATGATAGAGCGCGGCGATGGTTTTCTGGCGCTCAAGGCTTTGTTGCCGCCGCCATCACGCCGCGCGCTGGTCCTGATCGATCCGCCGTATGAAGATAAATGGGACTATCGCCGCGTCCAGGAAGCGCTGCAGGATGCGTTGGTGCGCTTTCCAACCGGTACCTACGCGGTCTGGTATCCTGTACTGCAACGCATTGAGTCCAGACAGTTTTCCCATCGCCTCAAGCGCCTGGGCGCCAGGAGCTGGCTGAATGTGACGCTGTCGGTCTGTTCACCATCGCCCGATGGTTTCGGCCTGCATACCAGCGGCATGTTCGTACTCAATCCGCCATGGACGCTCGAAGCGACGCTCAAAGGCGTCATGCCTTATCTGGTCAAGGTACTGGGGCGCGACAGCGGCGCCGGTTTTGTGCTGGAGTCGGGGGAAGCCTAGGACCGTAATGAATATTTGTTATTTGTAAAACGCATATTTGGGAACTCGGCATATCGCTACAATGATGATGAGTAAAGCATTTGTGAAAAAATCCGATGACGATGGCGACGACGGTCTTGTATTGCCGGTAATATCGGACGGCGTCAGAAATTACATGACGCCGCAAGGACACAAGCGTATCAAGGATGAACTGCTGCATCTGATCGATGTCACTCGTCCGGAAATCGTGCGTATCGTGCATTGGGCCGCCTCCAATGGCGACCGTTCGGAAAACGGTGACTACATCTACGGCAAGCGCCGCCTGCGCGAGATCGACCGGCGCATCCGTTTTCTGACCAAACGTTTCGACATTGCCGAGGTGGTCGATCCGGCCAGGCATTATGGCAACGATCAGGTTTTTTTTGGCGCGACGGTCACGTATGCGAACCAGGAAGGCGTCGCGCATACCGTCACCATCGTTGGCATCGATGAACTTGACCCATTGAATGGCAAGATCAGCTGGATTTCGCCGGTAGCGCGTACCCTGACCAAGGCGCGCGAAGGTGACGAAGTGAGCTTGCAGACGCCGGCGGGGGTGGAGCAGCTGACCATTCTCAAGGTCTGTTATCCGGCGCCGCAATCCTGATTTTTGATTTGAAAAGAGAAGCCTATGGTGTACACCAGCCTGAATTATCCCCAGCGCGTCGAGTTGGCGGCGGAGGTTCATTCGCGGCCTTTTTTGCGTCTCGAGGCGCCTGAGACGCTCACGCACTTTGCCGTGTACGTGCAAACTGATGCCAGCCGCCATGCAGCCGTCCAGCATGCCTTGCTGACCGATCTGTGCGACCGTTTCGGCGTGACCGCATCTGGCATCGACGCCAAGCATTTTTTTCATGATTTCGGACGCTTTCGCCTGAAATGGGAATGCCATACGGAGTTCTCCACTTATACCTTCGCGCAGCGTCATGAGATGGCGCTGAGTACTGAAGAGGCTTTCGCCGCAGCGCCGCTCACGCAGATACCGCAGGACTGGCTGCAGACATTGCAGGGCAAGATCATCGTGGCAGCGCACGTCGTCCTGGAACGTGCGAGCGCCGGTCAGAGCAGTGAAAGCATCCAGTCCATGCAGCGTGTGTTCGAAGGCAAACGCCTGATGTCGAGCAAGGTAGTGCAGGGTGGTGAAATCTGGACCGATTTTCTGATTCAGTCCGATGGATTCAGTCGCTTTGTGGTGCGTGATATCGGCTTGCACGACATGCAGGGCGGCCAGCTGGTGCAACGTATCCTCGATATTGAAACTTACCGCATGATGGCCTTGCTCGGTTTACCGTATGCGCAGCGGGCAGCGCCGCTCCTGAGCGCCATCGAAAATGATCTGGTGACGTTGACCGCGACTGTGGTCGACGCCGATCATGGTGTCGGCAGTCCGTTGCTGGCGCAGGCTGAGGACGAACTGAACCTGAGCAAAATCACCAGCCTGGCGACACGCATTGAAAAGATATCGCTGGAAAACAGTTATCGTTTCTCTGCCTCGCAGGCGTATTTCCGTCTGGTAAAGGCGCGCATCGAAGAGTTACGCGAAAACCGTATGGAAGAAGGCGTGCCAACCATTGGCGAGTTCATGGAGCGACGGTTGACGCCGGCGATGGATACCTGCATTTCGGTAGCGCGCCGTCAGGAAACGCTGGCTGACCGCATCGCCCATACCAATGATTTGCTGCGCACGCGCGTGGGCATCGTGCAGGAACAACAAAATCGCCAGATCCTGGAGTCGATGAATACGCGCGCCGAGCAGCAGCTGCGTTTGCAGCAGGCCGTCGAAGGATTGTCGGTGGCGGCGATATCCTATTACATGGTGGGTTTGTTCGGCTATGCCGGCAAAGCCTTGAAGGCCGTGGGATTGCCGGTCGACCCGGATATCCTCACCGGCATCATGCTGCCGGTGATCGCCGTCGGTGTCTGGCTGGGACTGCGCAGGATGCACAAGAGCGTGCATCATTCCTGAGCGGTCCTGAGCACCTAGCTGCGCTCACGCAGGATGCGGGCTACGCCGTCGATACTGCGGATGCCGCGCATGGTGCGCGCCAGGTGAATACGGTCTTCGACCTGGATGGTGAAGCGCAGGTGTTTCATCAATGGGGAGTCCGCCTCATCCATGCTGACCAGCACGATATGCGCGTCGGCTTCGCCGATTTCAGCCGCGATACGCGCCAGCACGCCTTTTTTATTGTGCGCCACGATGGCGATGCGGCACTCGAAGCGGCGATTCAATTCTCTGCCCCAAGTGACTTCGATCCAGCGCTCCGGTTCTTTCTCACGGTACCGACCGGCTGTTTCGCAATCTTCTGTGTGGACAATCAGAGCCTGGTCGTGCTTCATGTTGCCGATGAGCCTGTCGCCGGGGATAGGCAGACAGCAGGGAGCCAGTTGCACGATCGAGCCTTCGTTGCCGGTGATGATGACAGGCTCTGGCCTGCCCGGCAGTATCTGGCCTTCGACATCGAGCTGCGGGATCGCGCCGCTGCCTTCGATCATGCCCATGATGTGACGCGCCACCAGCGGCGCCATGCGTGTACCGACGCCGATATCGGCGTACACATCTTCCATGGTCTTGGCGCTGGATTCGTTGAGCAGACGTTCGATCAAGGCGCTCGGCAGATCCTGTTCCAGGCCCAGCGTGTTGAGCGCATTGGTCAATAGGCGCTTGCCCAGTGCTTGCGATTCGGCCAGGTTGACATTGCGCAGGTGATGGCGGATGGCCGAGCGCGCCCTGCCGGTGCGCACATAACTGAGCCAGTTCGGACTGGGATGCGAGGACGGCGAGGTGATGATTTCGACGATATCGCCATTGTGCAGTTCGGTACGCAGCGGCACCGGCTCGTGGTTGATCACTGCCGAAGTGGTCTGGTTGCCGATGTCGGTGTGGATGCTATAGGCGAAATCCAGTGCCGTGGCGCTGCGCGGCAGGGCAATGATCCTGGACTTCGGGGTGAACACGTAAACGGAATCCGGGAACAGGTCAACTTTGATGTTCTCGAGGAACTCGACTGAATCGCCGGTTTGCTTCTGAATATCGAGCAGTGATTGCAGCCAGACATGTGTGCGCTGCTGCAGGTCGGTCAGGCTGTCTTCGCCGTTCTTGTATAGCCAGTGCGCCGCTACGCCCGATTCGGCGACGTGATGCATGTCCTGGGTCCGGATCTGGAACTCTACCGGTGTGCCGTAGGGGCCGATCAGTGTGGTATGCAGCGATTGATAGCCGTTGAGCTTGGGAATCGCAATGTAATCCTTGAACTTGCCCGGCATCGGTTTGAACAGCGAATGCAGCGTACCCAGTGCAACGTAGCAATTGGCCAGGCTGTCGGCCACCACGCGGAAGCCGTAGACATCCAGCACCTGCGAGAACGACAGATGCTTGTTGCGCATTTTGCGGTAGATGCCGAACAGGGTTTTTTCGCGGCCGTCGATTTGCGCCGGAATGCCGGCAGCGATCAGTGTGCTGGTGACGGATTCGAGAATTTTGGTCACGACCTCGCGGCGATTGCCGCGTGCCGCTTTGACTGCCTTGAGCAGTGTGCGATGACGCAACGGATAGAGGTATGAGAACGACAGCTCCTGTAACTCGCGGTAAACATTGTTGAGACCGAGGCGATGAGCGATCGGTACATAGACTTCCATGGTCTCGCGGGAGATGCGGCGTTTTTTGTCCGGCGGCATCGAACCCAGCGTGCGCATATTGTGCAGGCGGTCGGCCAGCTTGACCAGAATCACGCGCACATCGCGCGCCATCGCCAGCAGCATCTTGCGGAAATTTTCAGCCTGGGCTTCGAGCTGGCTCTGGAACTCCAGCTTGTCCAGTTTGGATAGTCCATCGACCAGCGCAGCGACCTTCGCGCCGAAGCGTTCGATCAGTTCTTCCTTCCGGACACCCTGATCTTCCATCACATCGTGCAGCAGCGCCGCCATCATGGCTTGTGCGTCGAGCTTCCATTCGGCGCAGATTTCGGCGACTGCCAGAGGATGCGAGATATACGGTTCGCCCGATTTGCGCATCTGGCCGAGATGCACTTCGTCCGAGAAACGATAGGCTTTCTGGACCTTCTTCAGCTCGGATGGCGTGAGGTATTCCTTGAGCTTATTCGTCAGATGGGCAAACGTTGCCACACCGCTGCGCGCAGCGGGAGCAGAGGACGGTTTCGACGCCGGGCGCGCAGAAGATGCCCGGGCGGCGCCAGGCAGCGCTGACGACGGCGAGTCCGGGCTTGAATCTGTCGGTATCAGGCTCATACGTCAGCGTCATCGATGGCATGAACGAGAGTGAAATCAGGAAGGCACTTTTTTCAGCATCTCGATACCGACCTTGCCGGCGGCGATTTCGCGCAGCGCGGTCACGGTCGGCTTGTTCTTGGCTTCTACTTTCGGGGTGTGGCCCTGCAGCAGTTGACGCGCGCGATACGTCGCGGCCAGGGTCAGATAAAAACGGTTAGGGATTTGCTTGAGGCAATCTTCAATCGTGATGCGGGCCATAAAAAATTCCTGATGACATGACTTGCTACCGATCAGCATGAATACCAAGCTGAGCGAACAAGGAGGCGTTGCGAAAGGCTTGTTGCGGAAAGCGGCAACGGGCAGCTTTCACAATGGCGTTCAATTCTGACAAGGCGACTGCAAACTCTTGATTAATAATAACATATTCAAACTCGGGAGAATGCGCGATTTCACCTCCGGCAGCCAGAAGACGGCGTGTAATGATGTGTGCTTCATCCTGTCCGCGTTTTTTCAGGCGTTCTTCCAGCACCTCGATCGACGGTGGCAAAATGAAAATTCCGATCGCATTCGCAAACTGTTTTTTGACCTGCTGTGCGCCTTGCCAGTCGATTTCCAGCAAGACATCGATGCCCCTGGCAAGCTGATCGGTGATCATCAGGCGCGAGGTGCCGTAGTAGTTGCCGTGTACTTCCGCCCATTCTAGGAACTCCCCCTCGGCCTGGCGTCTGAGAAAATCTTTCTCCGAGATGAAATCGTATTCGCGGCCAGGTTCTTCACCGGGACGCGGCAAACGTGTCGTGCAGGAAATCGATAGGCTGATGTCAGGCTCCTGCCTGAGCAGGGCGTTGACCAGAGTCGATTTGCCGGCGCCGGAAGGGGCGACCACCATGAACAGGCTGCCGGAAGCGGGATTTTTTGTGGGCATGGGATGCTTTTTCGTGAATTTGTGAATTATGCGAGGCTGCGACATCACTCCAGGTTCTGCACCTGTTCGCGCATCTGGTCGATCAGCAGCTTCAATTCCATAGCCGCATCGGCGAGTTCTTTGATGGCGGCCTTCGAGCCGACCGTGTTGGCTTCGCGATTCAGCTCTTGCATCATAAAATCGAGGCGCCTGCCGACCTGCCCGCCTTTTTTGAGAATATGACGGGTTTCAGTCAGATGCGCGGACAGACGCGCCAGTTCTTCGGCGATGTCGATGCGGATGCCGTAGAGCGTGACTTCCTGGCGAATGCGCTCCAGCGCTTCTTCGCGCGGCAAGACAGGCGTTGCGCCATCTCCGGTCGCCAGGCCCAGCGTTTCCTGCATGCGTTCGGTGGCCTTTTGCTGAAACTGCGCCACGAGTTGCGGCACCAGCGGCGTGATGCGTGCGACGATGACTTCCATGGCATCGATGCGGGTTTCCAGCATGGTTTGCAAGGCCGCGCCTTCGCGCGCGCGACTATCGATGAAGGCGCTCAAGGTCTGTTGTAGCGTCGCCAGCACATCAACTTGCAGTAAATCCTGGCCGATCTCCGCTTCTTCGATGACGCCGGGCCAGCGCAGCAGCTCATTCACGTTCAGCGGCGCTGCATCGGCAAACTGCCTGCGTACTTGCGTCTGTAAACCGGCCAGTGTCGTTAGCAATGCCTGGTTCAGCGCCTGGCTGGCGCCTTCAGCGATCCTGCGACAGAAACTCAGGCGGCACTCGACCTTGCCGCGCGCCAGTTTGCCGGTGATGGTTTCGCGCATGGCCGGCTCGATGGCGCGCAGGTCGTCATTGACGCGGAATTGCAGATCCAGGAAACGCGAATTGACACTCTTGAGTTCGAGCGTCACGGTGCCTGCGGCGGTTTCGCGTTTGGTGACGGCGTAGCCGGTCATGCTATAGATACTCACTCGATTCTCCCTCTATGCGGCTGCGGCGTTTTCTTGCTTTACAAACCGGTAATTTATCAAGACAATGCCACTGAAAACAGCAGGTCGGCAATAAACGGACCGTCATTGTATGTGGATTTTGGCCGGCGCATCGTAAAAAATCCGCCGGTTGCACGCTATTGCAACACGTTCTTACTCCCCCACCGGTTTGCAAAGGAAAATCCATGACCGTATTTCAGCGTCCCAGCGGACGCGCTACCGCTGAGTTGCGCGCCGTGCGGCTGACGCGCCATTACACCAGGCATGCCGAAGGTTCCGTGCTCGTCGAGTTCGGCGACACCCGCGTGCTTTGCACCGCCAGCATTGAAGAAAAAGTGCCGGGCTTTCTCAAGGGCAAGGGGCAGGGCTGGATGACCGCAGAATATGGCATGCTGCCACGCTCGACGCACATTCGCATGGATCGTGAAGCCGCCAGGGGCAAGCAATCCGGCCGCACTCAGGAAATTCAGCGCTTGATCGGGCGCGCCTTGCGCGCCGCCTTCGACCTGGAGGCTTTCGGTGAGCGCACGCTGCATCTCGATTGCGACGTCCTGCAAGCCGACGGCGGCACACGTACCGCCGCCATCACTGGCGCCATGGTCGCCGCTTACGATGCGTTCTCGGCGTTGCAAGGGTGTGGCCTGATCAGCGCCATTCCGCTCAAATACTTTGTTGCCGCCATCTCGGTCGGAATCTATCGTGGCGTGCCGGTGCTGGATCTGGATTATCTGGAAGATTCCAGCTGCGATACCGACATGAACATCGTCATGACCGATGCTGGACATTTCGTTGAAGTGCAGGGGACAGCCGAGGGTACGGCGTTCGATCGCGCAACGCTCGACAGCCTGTTGGACATCGCCGGCAAGGGCATCAGGGAGTTGATCGCCCTGCAAAAGGCCGCGCTGGATTGATGAAGGAAAAGCATCTGCTCATGACCATCGTTCTGGCCTCCAGTAATCAGGGAAAATACGAGGAGTTCGCCGCCTTGCTCGGCGGAATCGGCCTGGATGTGCGCTTGCAAAGCGTGTTCAACCTCTGGGAGGCAGACGAACCATTCACCACCTTTGTCGAAAATGCGCTGACCAAAGC
>JBAPMF010000032.1:0-34874 GCA_049278475.1 Herbaspirillum sp.
CTTAGTCAAAAATCTTGGCGACGACACCTGCGCCGACGGTGCGACCGCCTTCGCGAATGGCGAAGCGCAGGCCTTCTTCCATGGCGATCGGGTTGATCAGTTGCACAGTGATCGACACATTGTCGCCCGGCATGACCATTTCCTTATCCTTCGGCAACTCGATCGAGCCAGTCACGTCTGTCGTGCGGAAGTAGAACTGCGGACGATAATTGTTGAAAAATGGCGTATGACGCCCTCCTTCATCTTTCGACAACACATAGATCTCACCAGTGAAGTGCTTGTGCGGCTTGATCGAACCCGGCTTGGCCAGCACCTGACCGCGCTCTACGTCTTCACGCTTCGTGCCGCGCAGCAACACGCCAACGTTGTCCCCTGCCTGACCTTGATCCAGCAGCTTGCGGAACATTTCCACGCCGGTACATGTCGTCTTTTGCGTCTCGCGAATACCGATGATTTCGATTTCTTCTCCTACCTTGATGACGCCACGCTCTACACGTCCCGTGACGACCGTACCCCGGCCAGAGATCGAAAACACGTCTTCCACCGGCATCAGGAAGCTGCCATCCACTGCGCGTTCCGGTGTCGGAATATAACTGTCCAGCGCTTCGGCCAACGCCATGATCGCCTGTTCCCCCAGCGGTCCAGTATCACCTTCCAGCGCTAGTTTCGCAGACCCCTTGATGATCGGCAGGTCGTCTCCCGGAAATTCATACTTCGACAACAGTTCGCGCACTTCCATTTCGACCAGTTCCAGCAGTTCCTCGTCATCCACCATGTCCGCCTTGTTCAAAAACACGATGATGTAAGGAACACCTACCTGGCGCGACAGCAGAATGTGTTCACGCGTCTGCGGCATCGGACCGTCTGCGGCCGAACACACCAGGATCGCGCCGTCCATCTGCGCCGCTCCCGTAATCATGTTCTTCACATAGTCGGCGTGTCCAGGACAGTCAACGTGCGCATAGTGCCGGTTCGCTGTCTCATATTCAACGTGCGCCGTGTTGATCGTGATGCCACGCGCTTTCTCTTCCGGCGCCGCATCGATCTGATCGTAAGCCTTCGCTTCCCCTCCAAACTTCTTCGACAGCACTGTCGCTATCGCCGCCGTCAGTGTCGTCTTCCCATGGTCAACGTGACCTATCGTACCCACATTCACGTGCGGCTTCGTCCGCTCAAACTTGCCTTTTGCCATCTTGGACTCCTAACGATTTGATGAGAATGTTCAGGCAACGCGCCCGACCGACTTGCTGACTTGCCGCAGCACCGACGACTGCGAAACGACGAATACCGACTGGTGCCCTTGACGTGGATTGAACACGTGACCTCTCCCTTACCAAGGGAGTGCTCTACCACTGAGCTACAAGGGCTTGCCCGCCAATTGCACCGGCAACCAAAACTGGAGCGGGTGAAGGGAATCGAACCCTCGTCATAAGCTTGGAAGGCTTCAGCTCTACCATTGAGCTACACCCGCGGGAACCCGCACCAAATTACCGACCACTTCACAGCTACAAATACCTTGACTACCGCTAAATGGTGGAGAGGGCTGGATTCGAACCAGCGTACTCGCTAGAGGGCAGATTTACAGTCTGCTGCCATTAACCACTCGGCCACCTCTCCACGCACGGAACGCAGAATTGTAGGAGAACATCTTTCCCTTGTCAATCAGGATGTTGCGAGTCGTCGCGGACAAATAGTAGTCTTGCCCAGGCAACAGAACGAAATGCAGGAGCATGCCACTCACTGGCTGTGAACTTATAATCACGAACGGCCAGATTTTGAACCGCTTCGAAAATGGGGGATTACTGATGGTTACACCATCACGAATATCAAAAACAGTCGGATCATGTCTTGCAGGGCTGCTCATACTGATTACTTTGTTCTTCAATTTCGACTGGAACAGTACGCGCTCCTGGATCAATCAGTACGTCAGCGATGTCACGGGGCGCCACTTCACTATTCGAGGCGATTTGACTGTGACCTGGAAAAAGCCGGATCCGCCTTGCACCAACTGGACACGTTGGATACCGTGGCCGCACATCAGCGCTGCTGACATCGTGCTCGGCAATCCGGACTGGGCGCCGGCCAACACTGACATGGTGACCATCAAACAACTGGATGTCACGCTTAATCCATGGCCCTTGCTGCAACACAAAATCATCTTGCCTTCGCTGAGCATCGACACCCCTCAGCTGTTTTTTCTGCGTGACAAAGAGACGCGCAACAACTGGACTTTCAAATCCGACAACGTCTCGAAATGGGAGGTCCATCCTGGAAAACTCGTCATCCGCAAAGGTAGCGTCCAACTTGACGATGCCATCCGGCATATCGATGCGACAGTGGAGATCGCGACACTTGATCCAGACAAGGAGAAAATTTACGGCATCGGCTGGCATATCAAAGGCAGCCTCAACAAAACTGGCATTCACGGAGCAGGCAAGGCTGGCGGTGTGTTATCGCTGCAAAATGAACACAGACCTTACCCACTGGAAGCCGATATGCGCGTCGGCAAAACCCACATTACCGTCAAAGGTACACTGACCAGACTCCAGGACTTGACAGCGCTGGACCTCCGGCTGAATTTGTCAGGCGACAGCATGGCGCATCTGTTTCCACTGACTGGTGTGCTACTGCCGGAGACGCCGCCGTTTTCAACTGCCGGTCATCTGATTGGCAAACTGACTCCTGGACAGAGCGACTGGACTTATGAAGAATTCAACGGCAAGGTCGGCTCCAGCGATATCAGCGGCACTCTCGAATATCAGTTGAAACAACCGCGGCCCTTGCTGAAGGGCGAAATCGTTTCCAGTCTCCTGCAATTTGAAGACCTGGCGCCGCTGATCGGCGTGGAAGAACACCAGTCCTCAAACAGGATGTTGCCGACCGGAGAGTTCAACACCGGCAACTGGAATGCGCTCGATGCTGAAATCAAACTGACTGCGCACGCAATCGTCAAGGAAAAAAATCTGCCAATCACCGATATCCATGCCGAGCTGCAATTGAATGATCAGGTTTTGTCGCTGGCGCTCTTGAACCTCGGGATCGCCGGCGGCAAGCTGAGTTCGACGATCAGGCTGGATGGCCGTGCGCCGGAGATGAAGTCGGAACTGCAATTATCGGCGCGACACCTCAGAATCCAGCAACTGCTTCCCGGCTTCGACAGGACTCAGATCGGCTTTGGTGAAATCAATGGTGATGCGGCGCTGCGCGCCGCTGGCAATTCATTGGCAGCGATGCTCGCTTCCTCCAATGGTGAACTCAAGGCCCTGGTCAATCAGGGCGCCATCAGTCAACTGCTGTTGGAAGAACTGGGTTTACATCCCGGCGATGCGGTGATGTCCCGACTGTTCGGTGACAAGCTGGTCAAACTGAATTGTTTGACCAGTGACTTCACTGTCACCAACGGGCTGATGCTGGCACGCACCTTCGTGCTGGACACAGAAGATGCTCTGATCAATATCACCGGCAATATCGATCTGGCTCAAGAGCAACTTCATCTGACCATTGATCCGCGCAGTAAAGGCTTGCGCACCATCTCTTTGCGTTCACCGCTATCGGTGAGCGGACCGTTAAACCACCCTGATATAAGTGTAGATAAGCGCACGGCGTTGCAGGCAGGCGGCGCCGTATTGCTGGGTGTCGCAGCACCGGTAACAGCAATTCTGCCTTTGATCAATATCAACGCTAAACAAAAAATCGATTGCGCCGGTCTGCTGGAAGAGGCGCAAAAACGCCCAACTGCCGGGTGGTCTTATCTCGGTTCCGTGGACAGTTTTTCGGCTGGATTCGCCTCCTCAAGTTGACGCATGATTATCGCTGGCCGGCGGGGAGCAAGCCGTTTTCATCGCGACAGCTTACGTTTTTGTATTTCACGGTAACACGGGTATATGCAGCAGACCAGCCGTTTCCTCCAGTCCGAACATCAGATTCATGCATTGTACAGCCTGACCGGCAGCGCCCTTGATCAGGTTGTCCTGCACGACCAGCACCACCACGGTATCGCCGTTATCCGGACGATGCAATGCGATGCGCAGTATGTTGGAAGCACGCGTGGTGCGCGTCTCCGGATGCGCGCCGAACGGCATGACGTCGATGAAAGGCTCGTGTTTGTAGGCATCTTCAAACAGCGCCTGCAAAGCGGCGTTGTCGATATCCCTGCTCAAACGCGCATAGAGTGTCGAATGCATGCCGCGGATCATCGGCGCCAGGTGCGGCGTAAACAGCAGGCCGACTTTGTCACTAGTCAACTTGCCAAGTTGCTCCAGCGTTTCCGGCAAATGTCGATGGCCTGACACGCCGTAGGCTTTGAAGTTGTCCGAAGCTTCTGAAAACAGTGTGGCGATTTCTGCCTTGCGGCCTGCGCCCGACACGCCCGATTTGCAATCGGCGATCAGATGCAGGGCATCGATTACACTGGCTTTCAGCAATGGCGCATAACCCAGTTGCATGGTAGTCGGATAGCAGCCAGGATTGCCAACAATGCGCGCTTTGCGAATACTGTCGCGATTGAGCTCGACCAGACCGTAAGCTGCTTCTTTGAGCAGCCCGGGACAACTGTGCGGCGTCTTGTACCACTTTTCGAAAGTGGCGGTGTCTTGCAGGCGGAAGTCGGCCGCTAGGTCGATGACCTTGACGCCGGCTGCCAGAAGTTCAGGAGCCTGCACCATGGCAACGCCATGCGGCGTAGCAAAGAACACGACATCGCAATCAGTCAGCCGGTTATTGCCGGGCGCGGAAAAAGCAATATCGACGCGGCCGCGCAGCGATGGATACATATCTGCAACCGGCATACCTTCTTCCTTGCGCGATGTCACCGCTTGCAGTTGTACTTCAGGATGCGATACAAGCAGGCGCAACAACTCCACGCCCGTATACCCTGTGCCGCCGACAATGCCTGCCTTGATCATGTTTTTCCTTGCTGAGAGCGTTTCATTTTATCAACACCTGGCGTTGAGGTATCATCATACCCATGCGTGTCGTTCTCATTACTGGCATTTCCGGTTCCGGCAAATCAGTGGCTCTGCGTGTTCTGGAAGACGCCGGCTATTTTTGTGTCGACAATTTGCCGCCAGCGCTGCTGCGCAATCTGGTCGAAATCCGTCTGAGAGAAGGCGACGAAACGCTGGCGGTCGCTACCGACGCGCGTAGCGCCGATTCGCTTGCCGGACTAGGGCCGGATATCCAGTTTCTAAAAGACCAGGGGCATGATGTCAAGCTGCTCTTCCTGACGGCCACCACGGAATCGCTGATTACGCGCTTTTCCGAAACCCGCCGCAGCCATCCGCTGTCGCATCACCTGTCGCCGAACCAGCATCCCACCGACCGACTGACGCTGACCGAATGTATCCACAAGGAAAGAGAAATCCTGAGCGTGGTCGAAGGTCTTGGTCATGTCATCGATACCTCGAACCTGAGCGTCAGCAGACTGCGCCCCTGGATTCGGGATTTGATCGATATCGATCGCGCCAGTCTGATCCTGTTGTTCGAATCTTTTGCGTTCAAGGTCGGCGTACCGCTGGACGCCGATCTGGTATTCGACGCGCGCGTCCTGCCCAACCCACACTACGATGTGCGCTTGCGTGCGCTGACTGGACGCGATGCGCCAGTGGTCGGATTCCTTGCAGACTTGCCGATGGTAAACGAGCTACTGGGCGACATCCGCACTTTTGTCGAAAAGTGGCTACCATCCTTCAAAGAAGACAGCCGCAGCTACCTGACGGTTGCCGTCGGCTGTACCGGCGGCCAGCACCGCTCGGTCTATATCGTCGAACAACTGGCCAGCTATTTCTCGGCAAACGAGAATGTGATGGTCCGCCATCGCCAGCTTGGCTAGCGCGTGTTACGAACTATTTCATAACACGCTCTAGGTGTACACACCCAGCAGCAGTTTCTTGACCGGTGCCGGCAAAGGCGCATCAGGCAGTTCGGCAATCGGATACCAGACATACGCCGATTCCGCCACTTGCAGAAAACGCTGCTTCAGCACCACCTGATACGGCGACACATGTAATCTGAAATGCGTAAAAACGTGTGAAAACGCCTGCAAGCTGCGACAGACGGCGATCGTTCCAAAAGACGCCGTCGCCCTTGCGACTGCCAGCCCGAATTCTTCCGCATTGCGGCTCACAGGAAGTTCTGGCAGGGACAGCAGGCCGCCCCAGATGCCGCTGTCAGGGCGTTGCTGCAACAAGACCTGCTCGCCTTCGCTGATGAGCAACATCACTGTTTCTTTTTCCGGTATCGCCTTCTTCGGCTTGCGCGCCGGCAGTTCGGCCGTGCGATTGGTGGCGAACGCCACGCAACGCGAGGCCAGCGGACAACGGTCGCATGCCGGCTTGCCGCGCACGCACAAGATTGCACCCAGATCCATCAGACCCTGGGTATAGGCTGCTATATCGGCCAATGGTAACAAAGCGACGGCACGACGCCACAGCATATCCTCGACCGGCTTCGCGCCAGGAAACCCTTCCACGCCGAAAACGCGCGCAAACACCCGTTTGACGTTGCCATCGAGGATGGCGGCGCGCCGGCCGTAAGCGAAAGCAGCGATGGCCGCCGCAGTCGAACGTCCGATCCCCGGCAAATCGACCAACAATGCCAGATCATCGGGAAAGTGTCCACCGTATTCCTGCGCCACACGCTGAGCGCAGCGATGCAGATTACGCGCCCGCGTGTAATAACCGAGTCCGCTCCAGTACGACATGACCGCTTCAGAAGCTGCGACGGCAAGACTTTCTACTGTCGGAAAACGCTGGAGAAATTTCTGGTAATACGGGATCACTGCCGTTACCTGCGTCTGCTGCAGCATGATTTCCGATAGCCAGATGCGATAGGCATCGCGCGTGTTCTGCCAAGGCAGGGCATGGCGGCCATGCTGCTTTTGCCAGTCGATGACAGCAGCAGAAAATGTTGGGTCGGCGAAATCATCGGTCGCATCGGTTTTGTTGATCACACGCTTCATCGCTGACAAGTCACACAGTAAAAAGTAGAACGCTGACCCTGCCTGATTTGCCGGACCGGCGTCGCGCACACCCGGCATGCCTGGCCGGTACGGCCATAAACGAAATAATTTTGCTGGAAATAGCCGGACTGGCCGTTGACGGCAAGGAAATCGCGCAAGGAGCTGCCACCTTGTTCAATGGCGGCAGCCAGCGTTTCGCGGATCGCGGCGACCAGTTTTTCGTAACGTGGCAGACTGATTTTTCCTGCTGCCCTCTTGGGATCGATACCGGCCTTGAACAGGCTTTCCGATGCATAAATATTACCGACGCCAACTACGATGCTCCCAGCCAGCAAGACTTGCTTGATCGGCGTACTGCGATTGCGCGTGCGGCGATACAGATCCTGCGCGGAAAATCTGTTTTCCAGCGGCTCCAGGCCAAGACCGCGCAAGCGTATATGTTCTTCAATATTACCGGCGGACGCGTCATGCCACAGCACGGCGCCAAAACGGCGCGGATCGGTCATACGCATGACCTGTTCACTGACCACGAGATCGAAGTGATCGTGTTTTTGCGGCGCAATCCCCAACGGCAAAATACGCAGGTGTCCCGACATCCCTAAATGTATGATCAGGATGCCATGGTCAAAATGGAGTAGCAGATACTTGCCGCGCCGTCTGACCGAACGAATCCGGCGACCGGCGAGCCGTTGTTGCAAATCGGCAGGAAACGGCCAGCGCAATCCGCTATGGCGCATCACCACGGCGGTCACCGCGCTGCCCTCGAGATAAGGAGCAATGCCGCGGCGGGTGATTTCTACTTCCGGTAATTCGGGCATGAGGCAACGAGCGATAAAGAGCGATAAAGAGCGATAAAGAGCGATAAAGAGCGATAAAAAGCGATAAAAAGCGATAAAGAACGACAACAAAAAACCAGGCAACTCTACTTCATCTCGGTCCTATTTTTCGAGAGGGTTATAGTTATCGATTTTTATACTCTTTGAGACAAAGAAAGCATCCGCTCGACATACCGCGCAATCAAATCAATCTCCAGATTGACCTTGCTGCCGACCTTGATGTGCTTCAACGTCGTCACCTGAATAGTGTGCGGAATCAGATTGATCGAAAAACAGCAAGCATCGACGAGGTCTTCCACACGATTGACGGTGAGCGAGACGCCATTGACGACGATGGAGCCTTTGCAGGCCAGGTATCTTCCCAGTGATTTCGGCGCTTCGACGACCAGTTCCCAAGATTCGCCGACCGGTGCAAACTTGCGTACCACGCCAAGACCATCGACATGACCCGATACCAGATGGCCGCCCAGACGTTCGGCCAGGGTAAGGGCTTTTTCCAGGTTGACTTCGCCGGGGGCGTCGAGGCCGGCAGTGAGGCTCAAGCTTTCGCGCGAGACATCGACCGTGAAACCTTGGGCGGTTTTCCCGACGACCGTCATGCAAGCGCCGTTCAGGGCGATCGAGTCGCCCAACGCGACATCATCCATCGGCAGTGCGCCGGCGTCGATATCGAGGCGTATGCCGGCATCAGCACCAAAGCCTAGAGCTTGAACGGAGGTGATGTTGCCGACAGCGGCGACGATGCCTGTAAACATGAGGGAGCCTAAGTGATTGAATTAAAGCGTGCAAGAATACGTAAATCTTCGCCGATTTGCCTGATCTCATGAAAGCGTAGCATCATTCTGCCTGACAAGTCGTCCAGCGCCGGCAGGTCGAACATGTTTCGCCCTTCGCCGAGCAGGCTGGGCGCGAGATAAAGCAGCAGCTCATCGACGCAGCGCGCGCGGATCAGCGAGGCATTGAGTTTGGCGCCGGCTTCGATATGGACTTCGTTGAGCTGGCGTTTTCCCAGTTCCTGCATCACGCGCGGCAGATCGACTTTGCCGTCGGCATTAGGCAGTACGATAATGTCAGCACCTCGGTCTGCGAGCGCGGCGATTTTTGCACGGTCTTCGTTGGCAGTGAAAACCCAGGTGCCGCCGCCGGCAAGAATCGTGGCGCTTGGTGACAGCGTCAGCTTGCTGTCGATGACGATGCGGCGCGGCTGACGCGGTGTATCGATGGCGCGCACGTTCAATCGCGGATCATCGTCTTTGATAGTGCCGATGCCGGTAATGATGGCGCAGGCGCGGGCGCGCCAGAAATGGCCGTCGCCGCGCGCTGCCTGACCGGTGATCCATTGGCTTTTGCCGTTGTGCAGAGCGGTTTTTCCATCCAGACTGGCTGCCGATTTCATACGTATCCAGGGCGTGCCTTGCTGCATGCGCTTGAAGAAACCGATGTTCATTTCATACGCCTGTTCTTGCAGGATGCCGGTCACGACGGCAATGCCGGCGGCTTGCAGTTTTTCCAGACCCTTGCCCGATACCAGCGGGTTGGGATCGGGCATGGCGGCGACCACTCTGCCGATACCGGCTTCGATCAGGGCATCAGCGCAGGGGGGGGTGCGGCCGAAGTGGCCGCAGGGTTCCAAAGTGACGTAAACGGTGGCATCACGCATGTCGCTGCCGCATTCGCGGGCGTCACGCATGGCCTCGATCTCGGCATGGTTGCCACCGGGCGGCTGCGTGAAGCCGGCGCCGATGATGCGACGATCCTTGACGATGATGCAGCCGACGCGAGGATTGGGCATGGTGATGAACATGCCTCGTTCGGCCTGTTGCAGCGCCAGCATCATGGCTTGCCTGTCGTTATCGATCTCGATGGAATAGAGGGACATATTGGTTTTGTTGCTACATGCAATGGCGCTCAAGGGCTGTCCTGAGCGTCGGCAAACCTGCAACTCACATCGTCTGCCGGATTGCACAGGCGAGCGCGGCTGGCCAGGGTCACTCTGACGATTCTTTCCTGACCATGCAGTGAAAATCGCCAAGATCCCCACTGTGGCGTCTGCGCGCTCAGGTTGCTGCGTGTCCTGCCACTGCCATTGTAAGCGATGTAGGGGTAAGACTTGTCGCTGAGCGTGGTGGCGATCTGCAGCTCGTGAGCGAAACCGTCATAGCTGTAGAGCAGTTCGTCGCCAGGGTCGAATTGCGGTCGATGGTCATGGTTGATAAAGACGACCCAGCCGTTTTCCCAGTGCCGGCCGTCGCGTGGGGTGACGTCAACGCGGCTGGCGCGACGGATGGCTTCACTGCGCGCCAGATTCAGCGCAAACAGAAATTGATTGGCAGCTGTCACCACTTGCTGCCTGTGCAGATAGGTACGGAAACTGGGGACGCCGGCAGCCAGCAATATCGCTACGATGCTGAATACAATCAACAATTCGGGCAGAGTGAAACCGGTGTGGCGCCTGCGCATGGTGTTCGGTCCCGTTTAGTGGCAAACCGGTGGCGCTGATGCCAGCGGCAGGTCCGCCGCAGTTCTCTCGCCTCGGCTGTTGAGTGTCAGTGTGCCGCATATTTCATCGTGAAAATCGCGATCGACCTGCGCCGCGCCAGGGACAGCGGACAGCATGACGCAATGTGTGATGGCATCGCCGGGACAGGCGACTGCGCTGATCTGGTAAGCACTGGTGGCCGCAGTTTCACCGGAAAACCATTTGAACGGCATCGTCGTCGCAGTGTAGTCGGCATGGTAGGCCTGATAGCTGTTGTGCCGAGAAAAAAAGCGTTCCTGTTGCTGCATGGCTTGCATGAGTGCGGCGTGTGCTTCCGCACGCTTGCCTTTGACGATGGCGTTGCGGTAAGAAGGATAAGCCATCATGGCGAGCAGGCTGACGATACTGACGACGCACATTAATTCAATCAAGGTGAAGCCGCGCTGGCTGGTGGGCATGGTATTCCTTTCTGTCATGGAGACTTGACGCTCAGTTGATGATTTCGCGCCAACTGAGCTTGCGCAGGGTGCCGTCTCCGCTGCCGGTATAGATGACCTGCAACATGACTCGGGTGCTTTCCCGGGCGCCGAAGCCGACTGCGGTGATGCGATAGCGCTGTACTGCGGCAGCCTGCGTGTCTGCGATCTTGCCAAGCAGCGCGATCCGATAGTGCGGCATGCGCGCGGCCAGCGAGGCTGCGCCATGTGGAAAGAAGCGACCGGAGTAACAGCCATAGTCGCTGTAGCTGTCCGTCTGTTCAGAAAAAGCTGCGGAGTTTGCGCGCATATCGGTCAGATGTACCTGGGCATCATGCAGCGCTGCTTCCGCCGCCTGAAAGGCAAGCTGGCGATCACGATCATTGCGTGAGGATTTTTCGTTCATCAATGCCGTCTGCGCTGAGGCAAGGCCTAGCAGCATGATGATGGTCAGGACAACCAGCACGATCAGCAAGGCGGCGCCGGACTGGCACACAGAAGGGGCTGGCGTCAGTTTTCTGCGCATGTCATCACGTCGGTATGGGATTGCGTAACTGGACGGTAATCTGGAACTGTTTGCGGATGCGGTCCGGTAGCTGGAATGCGCTGATGGTGACACCTGGATCGAGGCTATCCCGATAGCCGGGGCCGAACAGATCGTAGACCTGATCTGTCGCGCCATTGCTGCTGCGCTGTTCACCCCTGATCAGTATGGCAATTCTGATGGCGACGACCTGACGCCACGTGGATGCTGACATGCGCGCGGCATTGCGGTATTGCGTGATGGGGCCTCCGACCATATCACCAATACCGTACAAAACCTGAAAGGCTTCGACACCGCGTGCGATGGCGGTGGAATGCCAGCCATCGTTTTTCGTGCGATATTTGCAGCGCAGTTCGGGTTCGCCGGTACTGTCGGCAGCGACATAGAAAATACTCCAGTGGCGTTCTGCTTCGGCGCCGGCGGCAGTGGCGACCATTGCCGGCGAGGCTGGTGCGGCAACTGCAAAACCGGCGCAATTCAGGATGCTGCCGTCGGCCTCGGCCTTGTCGCCGGAACCGAAGTAGCGTAGCGCCAGCACGTCGCTGCCGTGGTTGTCCGTATTCGCACGCGGCGCCAGGAGAGCTGCGGTATGGCTGCTCAAGTGACTGTTGTCGATGCCTTCGACACCAGGCGAAAGCTGCGTCAGATCGAACGCGGGAGGCGCCATGAAGGCCTGGCTGTCATAAGGAACATAGTTCGCCTGCCTGATCGCGCGCGCCAGAACATCCAGCGCATAACGGCCTGTGTCTTGCACCAGCGCGTTGTCGTTGACGGCGACATAGCTCGCTCTGGCAACTTGCAGCAAGGCCAGCGATGCCACCGCAACGCCCATGCCTAGCGCCATGGCGATCATCAGTTCGATCAGGCTCAGACCGCTTTGCCGGCGTCGGAACGGCATTCAGATTTCCACCGCAATGGCGATGGCAGGCTCGGATGCGAGCGCCGGACTGTCCGGCCAGCCGATCTTGATGATGATGGCGGCATGGCCGGCATGATCACAATCCCAGCGCAGGCCATGCGTCATTGCCGGGTTACTGTCCCGGCACACCACAGCGCTGGCCAGCGGTATCGACTGCTGCAGGCGCTGCTGCCAGCCGGTTACATCAGCGTGCGCCATGGCGGCGGCGTCACACATGTGCAGGATGCATGGCGGTAGAGATGACGTTGCCGTGACCTGTGCGCCAGCCTGATACGAAAACAGATAGGGGTTACCACTGCTGTGCGCGGCTTCCGGATTGGCGCGCATGATGTCGGCCAGTTCGACGGCCAGTTGCGTGGCGCTGGTCTGATAGCTGCTGTGCCTGGCCATACGCAAGGCGTGTAACTGCATGGCGGCAACGCCGCCGGCGCCGAGCGTCAGGATCGCGATGGCGATCAATACTTCGATCAGCGTAAAGCCGCGTTCACTGGTGCCCTTACATCTCTTGTTGACATGGAATCGCATGGCTTGATCCCGCAAAAAGATGCATTCTGCGGGAATTTCAGGGCAGCGTGTACACGTATCGGCCACTTTGGCGGCTCTGATGCAGGCTTTTCCCAATATCTAAAATTATTTTCTTATTTATCTGGTTATATTCCGTGGCTGATCCTGATTTTTGGGTGAGATTGCCATGGGAAACACTATTGACGGATGAATTCTTGTTTGCGTACTTTCACCAGCAGCTTGGTGGTCGAACGATCATGCTCAAAGGCAATTGCCACCGTCTTGCCGTCATATGCCGCCACGGCCCGGCCTTCCGGAATCGCCGCCATGTCATGGTCGCCGCCCTTGACATAAACGTGCGGACGCGCTTCCTGTACGACTTCCAGCGCCGTATCTTCATCGAAAGACAACACCAGCGATACCGACTCCAGCGCTGCCAGAACGGCCATGCGATCCTCGCAGGTATTGATCGGCCTATCATCGCCTTTGCCCAGACGCCTGACGGAAGCATCGGTATTGACCGCCACCACCAGCGATGCGCCTTCGGCGCGGGCCTGCGCCAGATAGGTCACATGACCGCGGTGCAGAATATCAAATACGCCGTTGGTCAGCACCACCGGTTGCGGCAACGCGGCAACGCGCGCCTGAAGATCGACGCGATTGCAGATTTTTTTCTCGAAATCATTCATTCGTCATTATCCACAAGTATTTTGCCTCCATAAGAAAAGCCGCACCTCAGGTGCGGCTTTTTACCTCAAAACCAGCCGGATCAGACTGACGCAGCTTGCGCCAATGTCGCCATGCGCGCAGCGACTTCCTTGCGGTAGCGGTTAAGTTCCTGCACGGTATCAAAAGTACGCTCGAACAGCAGCGATATATTGTGCAAAATACGGTCGACAACTTTCTTTTCCCACTCGCCGTCAAACTTGATCTGCACGCCCAGCCAGTGTTCCAGCCACTCCGGGTCCGGCAAACGGCTTTGTATGGTGTCGTTCGGAAACAGCCCCTGATTGACATGCAGATTCGTCGGATGCAGCGGCTTTTCAGTGCGTCGGGCCGATGCCATCAGCACGCCGATCTTGGCAAACGCGGCACGCGCGGTGTCGCCGGCTTCGACCAGCGCCTTTTTCATGTAGCGCAGATAAGCGCCGCCATGGCGAGCCTCATCCTGGCTGATGATCTTGTAGATCTGCTTGATGACCGGCTCAGTATGCCAGGCGGAAGCGCAGCGGTACCAATGGTTCAGGCGAATTTCACCGCAGAAATGCATCATCAGCGTTTCCAGCGGTGGTGCCGGATCAAACTCGAAACGCACGTTATGCAGTTCTGCGTCGGTCGGCACGAATTCAGGCTTGAAACGGCGCAGATACTCCATCAGCACCAGAGCATGTTTTTGCTCTTCGAAGAACCACACCGACATGAAAGCGGAAAAGTCACTGTCGCCGCGATTATCGCGCAAAAACATTTCCGTCGCGGGCAACGCCGCCCACTCGGTGATCGCATTCATGCGAATGGTCTGGGCCTGCTCGTCGGAGAGCATCGATGCGTCGAATTTATCCCAAGGAATATCTTTGTCCATATTCCAGCGGACTTGTTCGAGTGATTTAAACAGTTCGGGATACAGCATGCTGACCTTGCTCAGGATGGATTAATTTATCGATTTCACCAGGAATTTTCCCTCACCCACTCGCACGTATCTGCGCAGTTGTCATATTGCACCGATCAAGGGGATGTCGGCTTGCTGGAAGCTGGTCTGGATTGGCGGGATTGTATAACACCCGACTTGGCGCGTGTTCGCGATTTGGCCTCCGTCCTGGGTTTTGTTGTTTTTTTCGGCGCAACAGCCGCTTTGACATCCTCATCTGTCGGCGGCTGATCAGTCAGTACGTTGCCGACAGCCTGCTGAAATTGCTCCTGCAGCAGCTTCCACCAGGCATTCGAACTGGTCATCACGGTCTGCAAATCCGCCATCGGCTTGACTTGCTGACCAGCAACTTGCATTGCTTCTGCAGCGTTTTCAGCTGATGGCGGCGCGCTGGCGGCATCCGCCGCCCCATCGCCTTCGCTCGGCGTCAGCGTAGCACTCATTGCCTGCAACGTGGACAGCGTGGCGCTTTGCACTTCCAGCGCCTGTATGGTGGCGCGTAATATGTTCATGTTGAGTTCCAGCCATGACGCCATGGTTTTCAGGTCAGTGATTTGCTTGTTGATTTCTTCGACCGACAACGATGGAATACCCATCGCCGACGCTCCCATACCGCCCCACATCCTGCGCATGAATTCCATGGTACAGGCGCCGGGCATGTTGTTATGATTCAGCATTTCAGGCTCCCATCGAGTCATTCAATTTTCATACGCACGCCACCGCAATTTTCTGATCATGCACCTCCTCTGCAAACTGCGCAACGATGCAGGCAAGACCCGCGTCACACTGACGTCATGACAGAAACCAAGGCATCTCCTTCTGCCGGGCGCCGGCGCGGCGTCATGCTGTTCCTGTTTGTCGCGCTGCTGCATCTGCTCGCGATTCACAGGGGTAAAGAATTCTTCAATACCGCCAGCGCCGATATACCAGCCACCAGTATCAACATTGTTTCAGTGCCGCTGCCGGAACAGGCGGCATCACTACCGGTGGCGACCAAGCCTGAAGCACCCCGAACCAGACCCCGCCTGGCACCGGTCATCGCGCCGGCCGCCGCGTCTGCTGTCACCGAAGTGCTGGCGGCGTTGCCATCCGTATCCGCCAATGCGGATGGTAGCGATGCCGCGCCGCAGGCGGCGCCCGTCCCTGCCCTGACAGAAGAAAAGAAGCAACCCGACAGCGCGCCAGGCACGCCGTACCAGTTTAACCCGCCGCCATCGTCCGATCTAGCCTACGACGTCCACGCCTTCTTCGACAAGCTGAACTGGTACGGCAGCAGCACGCTTACCTGGGAAACCGACGGCAGCCGCTATACCGTCACTGGCGCAGTGCATGTCCGTATGTTCGCCAGGATCACCTTCCTGAGCTTCACCAGCAGTGGCGAAATCAACGATTCTGGCGTCGCGCCAGAGCTGTACACGGAAAAGAAACGCAACCGCGCCGCCACCAACACCCATTTCAATCGCGAGCGCAATCTGGTCAGTTTTTCGTCTTCCACCACCACTTATCCGCGTGTCGGCGGCGAGCAAGACCGCGCCAGCATCATCTGGCAACTGGTCGCGATCGGCCGCGGCGACGCCAGTCGATTCGCACCGGGCGCGGTCATCGACATGTTCGTCGCTGGTGTGCGTGATGGCGAAGTTTGGCGCATGCAGATTGTCGGTCAGGAAGAAATCCATTTGTCCGATGGCGCGCATCAAGCCTGGCACATAGTTCGCCAGCCGCGCCCAGGCTCCTACGACCAGCGTCTCGATATCTGGCTGGATCCCGGTCGGCAATGGTATCCAGTGCGGCTGCGCTTTACCGAAACCAGCGGAGACTATCTGGAAATGTCGTTGTCCGATCCCGACACTCGCTAGTCCATTGAACCAATTGAATTACACTGGAACTCATATTCACAAATAGTGACTGCTGACTTTTTTGAGTTGGTGTTACCTTTTGCGGATGTCAAGAAGAGAAGAACGGAATGTTGTGGTCTCTCTTGTTATGCATCGACGGCGCCGGAGAGGTGTGCTTTCTTTAAATCTTCCAGGAAGGCCTGAACGATCGGACTTTGACTTTGCCGGTTGTGCTGCCGGATGACCATGTGAAATGTCACTTCGTAACGGAGCTTTTCGGGGTTAAGCGCCGCAAGCAGCCCCTGTTTCACGTAGGGAGCTGCGAAATGCTGCGGAAGATATCCGAGGTGATGGCCAGATAGAATCAACAGTGCTACCGCTTCCATATTGTCGGCCTGCGCAGTCACCTTGCTCGGCGTGGTCAAAAGTTGCACTTCGGGTAGAGGATACGTGCGCCACGCCCACTCGTAGTTTGCCGCCTCCGATGAATCAAGCCACCCGGCTCGTTTGAAAAGCGGGTGGCCTCGCCCGCAATATGCGATCTGCTGTTCGACGAAGAGGGGCGTGTATTCGAGTATCGGCACCCGGTGCCAGAAATAGCCGACCGCGATCTGGATTTGCCCGCTCAAAAGATGTTCTTCCAGGTCTCCGGGTGACCTGACCAAAATAGAGAAGTGAACAGCTTCGTCGCGTAGCCTGAAAGAGGCGATTGCCTCACTAATGCGGGCATTCTGGCTAACGGGCGTGTGTCCGATGAGACCAATGTTCAAGGTGCCGACAAGCTTCTTGTCCATGTTCCGGGCTTCGGCACTAAACTCCTCAACAGCGCCGAGCAGCTTCTTGCTGCGCTCGTAAAAGCGTTCCCCCTTGGCAGTGAGCCGAAAACCGCTTCGGCCACGATCACATAATCGAAAGCCGAGCCGGGTCTCGAGCGTCGATAACTGCGTACTAATGGTCGGCTGACCGACGTTCAGCGTTGTTTGCGCAACGCTTACTCCTCCAGCGTCAACAACGGCGAGGAAGACGCGGATCAACCGCAGATCAAGATCAGACAGGGTTCCGAGCACGATCACTCCTTGGCGAGCAAGGATACATATTGATACATCAATGTCAACGTCGCGAATTCGTAATTCATTTCTAATTTTTGACCACCTATAACTACACATACGGCCAGCTTGAACGATACGGCAGAACAAATGAAAGTGGAGTGAGATTATGTCAGATAATTATTTTCAACCCCGGAGTGGGAACGAAATGCCCCGGTTTGGCGGCATCGCCACGATGATGCGGCTACCTCATGCGAAGGACGCAGCCGGGCTGGACGCCTGTTTTGTCGGCGTGCCGTTTGACCTTGGTACCTCGAACCGGGCTGGTGCAAGGTTCGGCCCGCGGCAGATCCGCACGGAGTCGGTGCTGCTTCGGCCATACAACATGGCGACACGTGCCGCGCCGTTTGATTCGCTGCAAGTCGCCGATATCGGCGACGTCGCAACGAATCCCTACAACATGGTTGATTCGATTGCACGGATCGAATCCGCCTACGACGACATTCTCGCGCACGGCTGCCGGCCCATTTCCCTCGGCGGCGATCACACCATCGCGTTGCCGATCCTGCGCGCGATGCATCGCAAGTATGGGCGCGTGGGCCTCATTCACGTGGACGCACATGCCGACGTCAACGACACGATGTTTGGCGAAAAGATCGCGCATGGCACGCTGTTCCGACGGGTTGTTGAAGAAGGCTTGCTCGACTGCGACCGCGTCGTACAGATCGGTTTGCGCGGCACCGGTTATGCGGCGGAAGACTTCGACTGGTGTCGTGCCCATGGCTTCAGGGTTGTGCAAGCAGAGGAGTGCTGGAATCGCTCACTGGCCCCGCTCATGAAAGAAGTGCGAGCCGGCGTAGACGGTGGCCCGGTTTACCTGAGCTTCGATATCGACGGGATTGACCCTGCGTACGCGCCCGGGACCGGCACGCCGGAAATTGCCGGACTCACCGTGCCGCAAGCTCTAGAGATTATTCGCGGATCATGGAGCTTGAACATCGTTGGCGCCGACCTCGTTGAGGTTGCACCCCCCTATGACCCTCTGGGCACCACGGCATTGCTAGGCGCCAATCTCGCCTACGAGATGCTCTGCGTCCTCCCGGGCGTCAAGCGCCGCGACTGACTTGGAGACTCATTTACCATGAATGCACAAGAGAACGTCAATCTTGTCGGCTCGGACACGGGCCTGGAAATCGAAAGTCGATCTATCGACTACATCCCGGAAAACGAACGTCACGCCAAACTGCGCAGTCAGGGACCATTCTGGTTCCTGGGGAACTTTCACTTTCTCACGATTTCGATTGGCTTTGTTGGTCCGAGCATGGGTTTGTCGGCCGTCTGGACGACATTGGCTGGCGCTCTCGGAATCATGTTCGGCACGATCTTCATGGCTTTCCACGGCTCGCAGGGACCGGAGCTGGGGCTACCGCAGATGATTCAGTCTCGGGCGCAGTTCGGCTATCGCGGGGTTACATTGGCGTTGATGGCCACGCTATTCGTCTTCATTGGCTTTAACGTGGTAAACGTCTCGCTCATCATGGACGGCCTGAAGAACGTGTTTGGGCTGGATCCGACGATAGTCGGCATCACTGCGGTAGTCGCGGGCGGTTTGCTGGCGATCTACGGACACGACCTGATGCATAAGGCGTTCAAGTGGGCGTTGATCGCGACCTTACCCTTTTACGCGCTTGTCACAGGCACCCTGGTGTTTGGTGCAAAAGGTACGGTCGCACCGCTGACGACCCTCGGGTTCAATTGGGTCGCGTTTGCAACCCAGTTTGCGATCGGCGCCAGCTACAACATTTCGTACGCGCCGTACGTGTCTGACTATTCGCGCTATCTGCCGAAAAATACCAGCCGCGCCAAACTGATCACGACGATCTTTCTGGGTGCGTCTCTTTCCGGCGCATGGATGATCGGTCTGGGCGCGTGGCTGGCTCAGCAACTGAAGGCGTCAGACGCGCTGGTGGCTTTGAATCAAGTGGGCTCGGCGATGTTTCCTGGATTCGGCAGCGCCATTGTGATCGTGTCTGTCGCGGGCTTCCTCCCGATCATTGCGCTGAATACCTACAGCGCAATGTTGACGCTTCTCACCGGCGTGGACTCGCTCCACAAGATCAAGGCGACGCGGCGCGCCCGCGTCATCGCGGCGATGGCGATCAGCAGCATCCTCCTGGCCTGTATATTGTCGATCAGGGGTAATAGCGTCACGCTCCTGCACACGTTCCTGGTACTTCTGCTGTACTTCCTGGTGCCTTGGACCGCCGTCAACCTGGTCGACTACTTCTTCGTGCGCAAGGGTCGCTACGCAATCCCTCACTTCTTCACCCCGAAAGGCATCTACGGGGCATGGCAGGTGCGCGGTATCGCGGCCTACCTGATTGGCTTCGTCGCGATGACTCCCTTCTTCTACATCGTTGACGCAACGATGAACCAGGAGATTTTCGTGGGGCCTATGGCACGTTTGATGAATGGCGTTGATATTGCATGGCTCGTTGGCCTTGCTGTAGCGGGTACCACGTATTACGGGCTGAGCCGTTCGCTTGATCTGCGCGCCGAGGAGGCAGTAATCAGGAGTTTCAAGGAAAGTGATTTTGTATTGATGGCACACCACGCTGTGGGAGATGAGTGATGAAATTTGAGGTGATCAAGCTGCAGGAGGCGAAAAAGGGATTTATCCTGTTGCCACGCCGCCGGGTGGTGGAGTACAGCTTCGGCCGACTCAATCGTTTCCGCCGACTGGCTCGCGACTATGAGCGCTTGCCCGAAACCCTCGCGACCATGCACTCCGTCATCTTCACCATGTTGATGCCGGTTCATGCCATTCCGATTATTCAAAGTGCCTAACCGCTGCGTCAACCGTCAGCACATCTTCGAAAATCGCGAGGCCTTCGTCGAATACAGTTTGTTGAATCGTCAGCGGAAACAAGAAGCGGATAACATTAGCGTGTACGCCGCAAATCAGCAGGATCAACCCGCGTTCGAGCGCGCGCGTCTGCACTTGCTTGGTGAACACCGGGTCAGGTGCTTCGGTCTTCCGGTCGACGAACTCGGCCGCGATCATGCTGCCCGGACCACGCACGTCGGCGAGTTGCGGCAACCGTGCCTTGATGCTGGTAAGTCGCTCTTTCAGTTGCGCGCCAAGGCTAATCGCCCGCGCCAAGAGATTTTCTTCGGCGATTACATCGAGAACCGCGTGTGCTGCAGCAATTGCGAGCGGGTTACCCGCATAGGTGCCGCCGAGACCGCCCGGTTGCACAGTGTCCATCAGGTCGGCGCGGCCGACTACGCCTGACAGTGGCATGCCGCCCGCAAGACTCTTCGCGATCGTCATCAAGTCAGCTTCGACGTCGTAGTACTGCATCGCAAACAGCTTGCCCGTACGCGCGAAGCCTGTCTGGATTTCGTCGGCGATCAGCAGAATGCCGTGCTGGTCGCAAAGGGCACGCAACCCGAGTACGAATTCCGGTGGTGCTATGTAGAACCCTCCCTCGCCTTGCACCGGTTCGAAGATGAAGGCGGCGACACACTGCGGATCGATGTCGGCTTTAAAACGCTGCGCAATACCGTCCAACGCATCTTCAACGCTGATGCCGTGCAATTCACACGGATATGGCGCGTGATAGATCTCTGCCGGAAACGGCCCAAAGCCGATCTTGTACGGAACGACCTTGCCAGTCAGCGCCATGCTCATCATTGTGCGGCCGTGAAACCCGCCGTTGAAGGCGATAACACCCGCACGCCCAGTCGCTGCGCGGGCGATCTTGATCGCGTTTTCAACGGCTTCGGCACCCGTCGTAAAGAACGCGGTTTTCTTCGGCCGTGAGCCGGGTGCGAGGCGATTGATCTTCTCTGCGAGTTCGACGTATGATGCATATGGGACGATCTGGTACGCGGTATGGATGAAGCCCTCATCGAGCTGATTGCGGATTGCCGCGACGATCTTCGGATGACGGTGACCTACATTGTTGACGGCGATCCCGCTTGCGAAGTCGATGAAGCGACGCCCTTCGATATCCCAAAGTTCCGCGTTTTCAGCGCGTGCAGCGTAGAAGTCGCACATCACGCCGACGCCGCGCGGCGTAGCGACATTCTTACGGGATTGCAGGTCTTTGTTGATCATGACTGCTCCAAATTGGTTGAGTGCATGGGTAGTTGTATGTGGTCAGAAGTCAAAAATAAATTACCAATTCGCAACGTTAACATTGGCAAATTGATATGTATCAATACTCAATGCGCTTTTGCAGCAAAATCTTTCGCAGCCTTGATCGATGTTCGTCCCTGAGCAGTAATCGGGCCAAACAGACCCTGTCATATTCCTCGCCCTTGATTCTCTCCATGATGATGCGTCACTCACTGCTTTGTACCTTACTCCTGACAAGCGCCATCGCCGCCTTGCCTGCCACCGCCGCCGATCCGGCCGCGCATCCAGTCATCAAACGCGAAGTCGATCTACCACCGTCGGCAGAACTCCTCTACCGCATCAAAGCCAAGCAAAGCGGCCTGCAAGTCAATGGCGAAGCCCTAGTTAAATGGAATAACACCGGCAAAAAATACGTGGCCGTCACCGAAATCCACGCCATGCTGCTCGGCAAGATTCTGGAAACCAGCAGCGAAGGCAACATCGACAGCTATGGCCTGGCGCCAGCGCGCTTCGTGGATAAACGATTCCGCCGCAAAGCATTGATCACGACCTTCGATCGGGAGATCCATACCATCAACTTCACGCAATCGACCGAACACTATCCGCTCAAAGGCGGCGAACAGGACCGTGCCAGTATCATTTGGCAACTGATCGCCATCGCACGCGCCAATGGCGACAAATTCACTCCCGGTTCGGAATGGCTGTTCTTCGTCGCCGGTCCGCACGATGCCGAACAATGGCGCTTTCAGGTCACCGGCTACGAAAAAATCAGGATCAGACAAGGCGAAATCGACGCAGTCCACGTGCTGCGCGCACAGCCATCGGATGATCAGGGCCAGAAACTCGATATCTGGCTCGCGCCGTCGTTAGACTGGTATCCCGCGCGCTTGCGCTTCACCGATCCGGATGGCGATTTCATCGAACAAACACTGGATGACATCGACAAAAACCCCGGTTGATCATGATTGACAGGGTGTATGCCGGAAACACAAATATGAACACTCCCCGCCTCTCCGTCCCGCATCGCGCGCTGGTATTGTTCAGCGGCGGCCAGGATTCCACCACCTGCCTGGCCTGGGCCTTGTCGCGCTACGACAGGGTCGAAACCATAGGCTTCGACTATGGTCAGCGTCACGCCATCGAACTGACAGTGCGGCCGGCGCTGCTGGAAAAAATACGCGGCTTTTCGAGCGAATGGCATGACAGGCTCGGTGCAGACCACATGGTCGATCTGTCTCTGATCGGCAAAATTTCCGACACGGCCCTGACGCGCGATGTCGCTATTTCCATACAGGAAAACGGCTTGCCCAACACCTTCGTACCGGGCCGCAATCTACTGTTCATGACCGTTGCGGCGACCATGGCGTACCGGCGCGGCCTCGATGTGCTGGTCGGCGGCATGTGCGAAACGGATTTTTCCGGCTACCCGGATTGCCGCGATGACACCATGAAGGCGCTGCAGGTCACGCTCAATCTCGGCATGGCCACGCAACTGAAAGTAGAAACGCCGCTGATGTGGATCGACAAAGCGGCAACCTGGCATCTGGCCGAAGATCTGGGCGGACAAGCGCTGGTTGATCTGATTCGCTCCGATACGCACACCTGCTATCTGGGTGAGCGCGGCGCGCTGCACGACTGGGGCCATGGCTGCGGTATCTGTCCGGCCTGCGATCTGCGCGCGCGGGGTTATCAACGCTACATCATGGGGGAAAACAGGTAATCATGCTTGGTTCTGACACACCTTAGAACAACTCGTTCTTTATCTGATTCCTGGTTTTTTCTTCTTCCGGCAAAACCGCTACGTTTTGACTACCCGGACCCAGATCGTGTACGCTGGCGTTGGGCGGATATTCCGTATAATAGTATTCGCCGTTCGACTCGAGCAAACCGCCCGGCACTGCACGATCGACCATCGGCGTATTCTTCAGAGCTTTCTGCATGTAATTGATCCAGATCGGCAACGCCAGCCCGCCGCCGGTTTCACGGTCACCCAGGCTCTTCGGCTGGTCAAAGCCCATCCAGGCGATACCGACCAGATTCGGCTGATAACCGGCAAACCAGGCATCCATGGAATCGTTGGTGGTGCCAGTTTTTCCTGCTAGGTCGGTACGGTTGAGCGATAGCACTTTGACTGCCGTGCCGTGACGCACCACATCGCGCAGCATGCTGTCCATCACGAACGCATTGCGCGGATCGATCACGCGATTGCTTTCATCACCCGCTCTGGCCGTTTGCGCTTCTGACAATACCTTGCCATTGCTATCAGTGATCTTGGAGATCAGGTAGGGATTGACTTTGTAACCGCCGTTGGCGAACACTGAATACGCAACCACCATCTGCAGCGGCGTCACCGCACCAGCCCCCAGCGCCAGTGTCAGATAAGGCGGATTCTTGTCGGCATCGAAACCGAAGCGCGTGATGTATTCCTGTGCATACTTCACGCCGACACGTTCAAGTATGCGGATCGACACCATATTGATCGACTTCTGCAAGGCACGACGCATCGAGATCGGCCCTTCGAACTTGCCGCCATAGTTCTTTGGCTGCCACACCTGACCGCCGGTCTGGGTAAACGTGAGCGGCGCATCATTGATGATGGTCGCTGGAGACAAGCCTTTTTCCAGCGAAGATGAGTAGATGAAAGGCTTGAACGACGACCCCGGCTGACGCCATGCCTGAATCACGTGGTTGAATTTGTTGCGGTTGAAATCGAAGCCGCCGACCAGCGCGCGGATCGCGCCATCGTTGGGATTGAGCGCGACGAAGGCTGATTCGACTTCCGGCATTTGCGTCACGATCCAGTCTTTGCCGTCCTGAAAAACACGAATGATCGCACCGCGCCTGATCCGCTTTTGCGGCGGTGCTTTTTCACTCAGCAAATTGCCGGCGAAGCCCAGACCGGAGCCGGAAATCCTGATTTCGTCGCCGGTGGCCAGCACCGCCGTGATTTCCTTGTTTGTCGCTTTCAGCACCACGGCGGCAACCAGGTCATCACTGTCGGGATGGTCAACCAGCTCGGACTCGATGGCATCATCAGCCGCTTCCTTGGATGTGGTCGGAATCTCCATATAGCCTTCCGGACCGCGATAGCCGTGACGGCGCTCATAGTTGATGATGCCGCGGCGCAGCGCCAGATAGGCAGCATCCTGATCGGTCTTGGTAATCGTCGTAAAGACGTTCAAGCCGCGCGTGTAGGCATCATCCTTGAATTGCGCGTAGACCAGCTGACGCGCCATTTCCGAGACATATTCCGCATGCACGCCGAAGTCCATGCTGTCGCCCTTGATCTTTAGCTGCTCATCCTTCGCCTCGCGGTACTGCCGATCGGTGATATAACCGAGCTGGCGCATGCGCAGCAGAATATATTGCTGGCGCGCGTGAGCACGCTTGGGATTGACTACCGGGTTGTAGGCCGATGGCGCTTTTGGCAGACCGGCCAACATCGCTGCTTCGGCGATGGTCAGCTCCTTGAGCTGTTTGCCGAAATAAATCTGTGCCGCCGCTGCAAAACCGTAAGCACGTTGTCCCAGATAAATCTGGTTCATGTAGATCTCAAGAATCTGATCTTTGGTCAGATTATGCTCGATCTTCCAGGCCAGCGGAATCTCATAGAAAAATTTGCGCGTAGCCTTCTGCAGGAAAGTCGGCTCGTTACTGGTCAGGAAAAAATTGCGCGCGACCTGCTGCGTGATCGTGCTGGCGCCGCCGCTGCCGCCCGACAGATTGGAGAAAGCGGCACGCACGATGCCCTGGTAATCGACGCCGCTGTGTTCATAAAACCTGTCGTCCTCGATCGCCAGCACGGCTTTCTTCATCAGCGTGGGAATATCCTTGATATGCACCAGGTTGCGGCGCTCCACGCCGAATTCGCCGATCAGCACACCATCGGAAGAAAACACGCGCAACGGAATCTTGGGATGATAGTCGGTCAGAGAACCGAGATCCGGCAATTTGGGATACGCAAGCGTGACTACCAGCACCAGCGCCAGTACCGTCAGCGCGACCAGCGCCGCCAGCACGCCTACCGTACCCAGCGCTATGCGGACGATCGGATGCAAACGTTTCCTGGAAGATGCAGATGCCGCAAGCGCTGCGTTATTTTCTGGGGTGGCCATGCATTGAAACAGGGTTGGAGAAAGACAATCTTCCCATTATAACGACTTGCAAGGAAGCGCAATTACCGCAGCTAGGCCAGACTCTTTCCCCTCCCCCCGCCAAGGAAATTTCTTTACAAACAACAAATTCCGTTGTTAGGATACACAACCTTATCAAAAAGATAATTCTTTGCTGTTTGTGCTTCCGGTCGCCTCCCCCTCGGTTTCCTGAAAAACAATCGTGCTGAGCTTTCCGCGTCTACGTTTATCCCGGCAGAATGCACTTGCCGGCCTCGACATCGGTCGCCATGCAATCCGCCTGGTGGAACTATCCCGCGATGGTGGGGGTTCCTTGACGCTGGAAGCTTACGGCTACGAGCCATTGCCCGACGGGGTCGTCAACGACGATGGTATCGATGATCTGGAACATGTCATCACAGCCGCGCGCCATTTGTTGGAAAAATGCGGTTCCCATACCGGCAAAACCGTCATCGGTATTCCCTCCAGCGCCGTCGCTACCCACATCTTCCGCATCGCCCGGCTACCCTCCGGAACAGAAGCACAACTGGAAACGCTCGCAAGAGAACGCATCGCCGCTCTGCTGAACTATCCGGCAGAAGACGCCTGCATCGATTTCTGCCGCATGGGCAACGCGCCCACAGCCACTGCGCACATCGACGTGCTGGTCGTTGCCACACATAGAGAAAACATTGAAGACCGCGTCGCCGTTGTCGAATCCCTGCATTGCCATACCGTCGTCGCCGACATCGACAGTTACGCCGCGCACGCTGCCCTGGCGCGATCGCGCGGGTCTGATACTGCCACGACAGCCTTGTGCCAGATCGATGTGCATGGCATGCATTTGTCCTTGCCTATAGACGGCCGCATAATGCAAGTGCATGATAATGCCGACGGCACGTCCGATCCCATGCGCGTCGCGACAGCAGCGGCACACGCATTGCAGACCTGGCAGGCAACGTACCCCGAACATCGCGTGCAGGCACTGGTTTTCTCGGGAATCGGCGCGACCATGCATGGACTGAACGAAGCTTTCCGCCAGCACACCGGCATCTCCAGCAGCATCGCTGATCCTTTTTGCGGCATGTCGCTGGGCGCTGCGATCGACACCGCGCAATTGGCGCACGATGCGCCAGCTTGTCTGGTCGCGTGCGGGCTGGCGCTCAGGCATTTCAATTGATGCGCGGATGCTGAGATTCAATCTGTTGCCGCATCGGCGGCTGAAACGGCAACAACGCTGGTACCGGTTGCTATACACTGCGCTGGCGACCGCTGTCATGAGCGTATTGTTCGCCGATATGCTGCTGAACCAGCAACTTGCACAACAAAGTTCACTGGCGCAACGCCAACAAAAAGAACACGACAGACTCGATGCACAGTTGCGCCAGCTTGCTGATGTGCAGCGCCAATTGGTCAAGCTAGAAAAACAAAGGCAAACCATTGAGGCATTGCGCGAACAACAAAACCAGCCCCTGCAACTGCTGCAAACGCTGGCGCGTGCAACACCGCACAGCGTGCAATTACAGACACTCAAACTGCAGGCGGCACATCTCGTTCTGAGCGGAACGGCTCCCGACCATCAGGACATCATGCAATTACTGGCAAACCTGCATCGTGCCGGCGGCATGTTCGCCCTGGCCGAACTACAGGAAATCCGTGCAGTACACAATCGCGGTCACGACTTCGTGATTGCCGCCAAACGTCCCGCCGTCTCGCCGACACCTGCTAATCCCGGCATGGAAAAAAACCGGCAATGAGACAACAACGCCATCCCGGCGACTGGCCGAGGCGCTACCAGGCGCTGCTTTGCCTTGCTGTCTTTCTGGCCGTGCTCGGCATCGGCTGGCAAGTCCTCCTGCAACCGAACATCAGCCGTCTCGACAACGACAGACAAGCAGCGCAGCGCCGACACATCGCCGCCGCGCAAAAAGCCAGGCAGGCAGCCGCACTGCTACCGTTGCAGCAGCGCCTGAAAGAAGCCACGGCAGCGTTGCGGGTGCAACAAGGACAGCTGTCCACTCCTGCCGACATGCATGCCATGCTCGAACATATCGCGACAGCCGCGCAGGAACATGGATTGCAGTTTGAGTTCACCAGACCGAACAAGACAGCACCGTTCCCCGACGATGCCGTACAGATCGGTGCCATCCGACTCAACGGCCCCTACCATGCGTTGGGCCATTTCGCCGCTGATCTGGCCGCTCTCCGGTACATCCTGGTACTGAGCGAGCTGCAACTCTCAGCCGGTGACGGCGGACTGGTCGCCATGGATGCCGTCCTGCTGCACCATCACCAGCCGACACAGGAAAACCACCGTATCGCTATCGCTCCCGAGCCTGCATTCGCCCCTCTTGCTTACGAGGACGGCATGGATCGCTCGCCGTTCGATCCAGTAGGGATGATGGCATCGTTCCCGGCTGATGCTCCTGCTGCAAGACCAAAACAGCGTAAAGCGCTGCAACCGCTGGAGAAAGTCCCGCTGGCCTCGATACGGATGGTCGGGACGATTGCACAGCACGGACGCCGTGCTGTTCTGCTGCAAGTCGGCCAACACATGTATCTGGCCAGTGTCGGCGATTACGCGGGAGAAAATTTCGGCATGATCCGGCGCATTTCCGACCACGAAACTGAACTGGAAGAATTGATCCCCAATGCCGATGGCGTCTGGACGCCACGCAAGGCGACGCTGGTTTTACAAGACGACAAGTCATGAAGAAGCGGCTTCGATCATTATGCGCAATCCTGGCATGGCTGCCGATACTGGCGCTGGCGCACAACACGCTTGTTTCCATCCACGCGGACGAACAGAACGGACGCACCGGAATCCGAATTGAACTCAGCGCGCCGCCGGATACCATACCGATACATTTCTCCACCGTCGATCCGCCGCGCATCGTGCTGGATCTTCCCGCCGCCGACAACGCAACCGGTGACCATGGTCGCAAACTCGACCTGCGCATCCTGAGCGCCTACCGCATCGCGCATACCGAAGAACGCAGTCGTCTCGTTTTCAGTCTGACGCAGCTTGCGCCCTATACGGTCAGGACAGAAGGCAAGACCATCGTACTCGACATCGCCTCGCCCTGGCCGACGGCAGTACACCAAGCGGATCGTCCACGACTGCAGAACATCGACTTCCGACGCGGCGCGCAAGCCGAGGGACGCATTATCATCGATTTGCCGGGGGCGTCAACCCTGCTCAATGTACGCCGGCAAGGCAGACAACTGATCGCCGAGTTCCGCGATACGACGCTGCCGCAAGCCATGCAGCGATACCTTGATGTCAGCGATTTCGGCACGCCGGTACACGGCATTCGCAGCACGCAGGAAGGCGCCGACGTGCGCATGCTCATCGATGCCGAAGGCGCGTGGGAACATCATGCCTATCAGAAGGATGCACAACTCGTCATAGAGGTGCGTCACGAGAACGACATACGCACACCGCCAGGCTATCGCGGTGACAAACTATCGCTGTATTTCCAGAACGTCGAAGTACGCGCCATCCTGCACGTCATCGCCGACTTCACCGGCCTCAATATCATTACCAGCGACAGCATCAGCGGCGTCCTCAGCCTGCGTCTCAAGGATGTGCCCTGGGACCAGGCACTGGACATCGTGCTGCAGGCACGCGGGCTGGGCATGCGCAGAAACGGCAACGTCATGTGGATCGCGCCGCACGACGAACTACTGGCCAAGGAGCGGCTGGAGCTGGAGCAGCATGCGCAGAACATGGCACTGGAACCGATGCGAGCCGAAGTCTTCCAGCTGAATTATCAGAAGGCTGAAGCATTCCGCAAAATGTTCAGCATCAGCGACGGCAGCAGCCCCGCCAATGGCGCGCGGCACAACAACCTCCTGTCGCGCCGCGGCAGCGCCATCGTCGATCAGCGTACCAATCAGCTCTTCGTCACTGACACGCCGACGGTGCTGGCCAACATCCGCAAATTGCTCGACAAGGTCGACATCGCCGCGCGCCAGGTACTGATCGAAGCGCGCATCGTCGAAGCAGATGATTCCTTCAGTCGCCATCTCGGTGTGCGTCTGGGATTGTCTGCCAGGAACAACCGTGTCGCGGTCGGTAACACCTACGCCAGTCTGGACGAACCGACCGGCCCGAAATCCGCAGCGCCAGCCACCCATGCTGACCATCATGCGATCAATCTGCCGGCCCGCGCTATCGGCGACGCTACTGCCGGCAGTATTGCCCTGAGCCTGTTCAATGCCGCCGCCAATCGCGTCCTCGATCTCGAATTGTCAGCGCTGGAAGCAGATGGTAAAGGCAGAATCGTTTCCAGTCCGCGGGTTGTGACTGCGGATCAGCAGGCCGCGCTGATCGAGCAAGGCGAGGAAATTCCCTACCAGCAAGCCACCAGTAGCGGCGCCACCTCCACCGCATTCAAAAAAGCCAATCTCAAACTGGAAGTCACCCCGCAAATTACGCCGGATGGCAACGTCATTCTGAATGTCGATATCAACAAGGATAGCCGCGGTATACCGACGCCCGGTGGCCTAGCGATCAACACCAAGCACGTCAAAACCCTGGTCCAAGTGGAAAACGGCGGTACCGTGGTGATCGGCGGCATTTACACGCAAACCGAATCGCTTGTCGTGAACAAGGTACCGCTGCTGGGCGACATTCCGGTATTGGGCAATTTTTTCAAAAACACGAGCAGAATCGACAACAAAACGGAATTACTGATTTTCCTGACGCCCAGAATCGTGCAGGACCGACCTTTTCCGCGTTGAAACCGCGCCAAAGCCATCGTTTTTCCGATATTTTCCCGACAAGGCAGCACAGACGGTAAAATCGTCCGCTACAGCCTGTCGCCACGAAAACACTCCCACGACAGGCTTTCCGGACAATTCCGCAGCAAACAACCTGACATATGAGTGGAAGCATTTTTCTTGTCGGCCTGATGGGCGCCGGCAAGACAACCATAGGGCGTGCCCTGGCGAAAAAACTGGACAAGCGCTTCGTCGATTCCGATCACGAGATCGAGTTGCGCACCGGAGCCTCCATTCCCATGATCTTTGAAATCGAAGGGGAGGAAAGTTTTCGCAAGCGCGAGGCCGACGTCATCCGTGAACTCAGCGCCCAGAAAAACATCGTCCTGGCCACCGGCGGCGGCGCCATTCTGCGCGCCGAAACCCGCACCTGTCTGAAACAGCACGGCACCGTGATTTACCTGCGCGCGGACGTCAACCAGATCCTGCAACGCGCCGGGCGTGACAAAAACCGTCCACTGCTGCAAACCGCCGATCCGCGTAAAAAGCTCGAAGAATTGTCGCGCCAGCGCGAACCTTACTATCAAGAGGTAGCCGACTTCATCATCGAAACCAGCCGACCGAACATGCGGCTCCTGGTGCAGTCCATCATGAGTCGGCTCGACCTGACGCCTGAACGCACTGCTGTCGGCACATCAACACCGGTATCGATCAACCGCCTCCCTGCGAAACCAGTCATGAGCGTGCTGCCCCATGCCCCCATCGCCCTGCAAGTCGACCTGGGAAAGCGCAGCTATCCGATCACCATCGGCCATGGCCTGCTGTCCGATTCATCACTGCTGACCCGCCATATAGCGGGCAAGCGTGCCGTCATCGTCACCAACGACAAGGTCGGTCCGCTGTATCTGGCACAGGTGCGCAAACTGCTCGAAGACGCCGGCAAACAAGTGACCGGAATTGTCCTGCCCGACGGCGAAGAAGCAAAAAACTGGACCAGCTTGATAAAGATGTTCGATGTTCTGCTGACAGAAAAATGCGACCGCAAGACCACCATGATCGCGCTCGGCGGCGGCGTCATCGGCGATCTGACCGGCTTTGCCGCGGCAACCTACATGCGCGGCGTGCCATTCGTACAGATCCCCACCACGCTACTGGCGCAAGTCGATTCTTCGGTCGGCGGCAAAACCGGCATCAACCACCCGCTCGGCAAGAACATGATCGGCGCCTTCTATCAACCGCAGGCAGTCATCGCCGATACCGCAACGCTGCACACGCTGCCGACGCGCGAGTTATCTGCCGGTCTGGCCGAAGTCATCAAGCACGGCGCCATCATCGACATCCCCTTCTTCGGCTGGATCGAAACCAACATCGGCAAACTGATGGTCAGGGACAATGCCGCACTGGCCTACGCCATTCAGCATTCCTGCGAAATCAAGGCCGACGTCGTGCGGCAGGACGAGCGCGAAGTAGACCTGCGTGCCATCCTCAACTTCGGTCACACCTTCGGCCACGCCATCGAATCCGGACTCGGCTATGGCCAATGGCTGCACGGTGAAGCTGTCGGCTGCGGCATGGTGATGGCGGCGGATCTATCGTATCGCCTGGGCTATATCGACGCCACCACCAAAAACCGCCTGACGGCCTTGGTCAAGGCCGCCGGCCTGCCTGTCACAGCGCCCAACCTGGGCCTTTCGCGCTGGCTCGAACTGATGGAAGTCGACAAGAAAAACGAGAACGGCCGGACCAGATTCATTCTGCTCAAACCGCTGGGACACCCGCTGATCACCGACGTGCCGCAGAACCTCCTGTTACAAACCCTGACGGCCTGCACAACCCCTTGATTCCATCTCTGCCGTGTTCCACAACCGATTGAAGAGCATTCATGAAATGAGCTTCTGACATGACCCAAGACACACCGCCCCACTTCGCCCCTTACGCCGCACACACAGCAAACTCGGCAGGACGGCGCTTCGCAGAACCAGCGCCGGGTTCACGCACAGAGTACCAGCGCGACCGTGATCGCATCATTCACTCCACCGCCTTCCGCCGCCTCGAATACAAGACTCAGGTCTTTGTCAATCACGAAGGCGACCTGTTCCGCACGCGCCTGACCCACAGCATCGAGGTTGCCCAAATCGCCCGCTCCTGCGCACGTAACCTGCATCTCAACGAAGATCTGGTGGAAGCCATCTCGCTGGCGCATGACCTCGGCCATACGCCGTTCGGCCATGCCGGCCAGGACGAACTCAACGCCTGCATGCAGGATTTCGGCGGCTTCGAACACAACCTGCAAAGCCTGCGCGTCGTCGACGAACTGGAACAGCACTACGGCGCTTTCGACGGCCTGAACCTGATGTTCGAAACGCGCGAAGGCATGCTCAAGCACTGTTCGCTGACGAATGCACGCCAGCTCGGCGCCATCGGCCAGCGTTTCATCGACAAAAAACAGCCCTCTCTCGAAGCCCAGCTAGCCAACTTCGCCGACGAAATTGCCTATAACAATCACGACATCGACGACGGCCTGCGCTCCGGCCTGTTGACCATCGAGCAACTGAGCGAAGTCGATTTCTTCGCACGCCATCAACACGAAGTGGAAAAAACCTATCCCGGCATCACTGGTCGCCGCCTCATCAACGAAACCGTGCGGCGCATGATCAATACGCTGATCGTTGACCTGCTCCACACCTCGCAGGACAATATCGCCACCGTCATGCCTCACAGCATCGACGACGTGCGCAATGCCCCACCGCTGATCAGCTTCTCCGCATCGATACGGGAAGAAGCCACCATCCTCAAGCGTTTTCTGCGTCAGAACCTGTATCGCCATTACCAAGTCAATCGCATGACCGCCAAGGCGCGCCGCATCATCGCGGAACTGTTCCATGCCTTTCTGTCCCAGCCGGCGCTACTGCCGCCTGATTACCAGGTCCACACGCACACCGAAGATGCAACACGCCGGCAGGCGCGTCAGGTCTCAGACTACATCGCTGGCATGACCGATCGCTACGCCATGCGCGAACACCGACGCCTGTTCATGATGGAAGAACTTTAAACTCCATCACCGCCGATGTTCATCTCAGCCGTCACTTACCTGTAACCGACGCGATCGAGAATCTGCAGCACTTTCTGCTGGTTGCGGCCGATCGTGGCAACATCGATCACTTCAGCCTTGAACGGCCCCAGTTTATCGAGCGCGGCATTGCTGGTCTTGAGGCTCTTGACCACAGGCCATTCGTTATTGCCTTCGGCAAAATAGCGTTGCGCCTCATCACTGGACAGGTATTCCAGGAACTTCACCGCATTCGCCTTGTGCGGCGCATACTTTGCCACACCTGCACCGGCAATGTTGACGTGTACGCCATAGGTCTTCTGATTCGGCCAGACCACACCAATCCTGCTGACGATGGCGATATCTTCCGGCCTGGTCGACTTCATCAGACGCGCCACGTAATAGGAATTGGAAACGGCCACACCGCATTCGCCGGAAGCCACCGCCTTGATCTGGTCGGTATCGCCGCCAACAGGCGGGCGCGCCATATTGGCGACCATGCCCTTGAGAATGGCTTCAGTCCTGGCTTCGCCAACATGCTCATACAGCGCGCCGAACAGGGAAACGTTATACGGATGGCTGCCGGAACGGGTACATAGTTTGCCCTTGTTCTTCGGATCAGCCAAAGCCTCATAAGAATCGACATCCTCCGGCTTCACGGTCTGCCTGTTGTAGACGATCGTGCGAGCGCGCATCGAAAAACCAAACCATTGCGAACCATGACCATCATCCTTGCCACGCAGCTTGACGGGAATACGTGACTCCAGCACGCCAGACTTCACCGGCTGGAACAAACCGTCGTTCTCGGCGCGCCATAGACGGGCGGCATCGACCAACAGGATCACATCGGCCGGACTTGCCGCGCCTTCGCTTTTGAGACGCGCCAGGATGCCGGCATCATCAGCGTCGACGCGGTTGATACGGATACCAGTCGCCTTGGTGAAATTGTTATACAAGGCTTCATCGGCCTGATAATGACGCGCAGAATAAAGATTGATCACCTTGTCCTGCGCAAACACGCCTGCCGAAGCAGCCGCCAATACCACACCTGCAACAAAAGTACGCAAATACATGAGTTACCTCCTTCCGCTATTGGATCGATACGCCTGCGAACCTGCGGCCAACCTCTCTGGAAATGACGAAAAACCAAACCGCACGATGGCAAGGGCAAATGGAATATAGCACGAATGAGAATAATTTCTTTTTATTGTACCGCGCGCTTTTTCACTTCCCGCTCATGCGCTGAAATGCAGACAAACAAAAGGTACAGCAAAAGGGATCGCTAATCGGTGCCGGTGCGCGCATGGATGGACAGGTCGTCGCGGGTGCGACGCACCCATTCGCTGACGCGATTGTCGGCCCAGGTAATGTTGTTGGTGAGCGGCTAGTCATCCTTGCCGATAGTGCTCCGCCATGCCAAAACTGAAGAAACGGCAAACCCAGCGTTCGCCAGAGTGCCAGGCGCTATAGGACTTCCCCCATTATTGGGACGGTTACCACGTGTACTTCACCCCTGCGTGAAGCACATATTGGGAAGATCCCTTCCTATCCCAGGCGCCGGAAACATCGGCCCAGCCCGCCCAGCGCTCGTCGAATTCCCCG
>JBAPMF010000033.1:0-2061 GCA_049278475.1 Herbaspirillum sp.
CGTACACAGCCCGCACGGCCATCATCATCACGATCATGGCGATGATGATGGCGAAGCGGGCGATCACTTCCGCAGCTATCCGATACATTAAGAGTCGCTAACACAACGCCGCTGGCTGCGTTGCGCCTCCTTGCCGTACTTTCGTACTGTCTTCGTCGGCGCGCCTTGCCATCGACGTTGTATTGGCGGCTCTTAAGAGTGAGTAGGGAGTTGTCGCAGGGAAATTGCCAAAACTTTGTCGAATAAGCGGTACAATGCGCCACCGGAAATTAAACGAGGTTTCTATGAGCTGGCTAGAGAAATTACTTCCGCCTCAGATTCAACGCAGCGACTCCGCGAGCCGCAAGTCGGTGCCCGAAGGTTTATGGGTCAAATGTCCGTCCTGCGAAGCAGTACTCTACCGTACTGATCTGGAGTCCAATCTTCACGTTTGTCCCAAATGCAGTCATCACATGCGTATCCGCGCCCGTGCGCGCCTGGACGCATTGCTCGATGAAGGCGGCCGTTATGACATCGGCCAGGAAGCTCTGCCAGTCGACACGCTCAAGTTCAAGGACAGCAAAAAATATCTCGACCGGCTGAAAGACGCACTGGAATCCACCGGCGAAACCGACGCCATGGTCGTCATGGGCGGCGCCATCATGACCCTGCCGGTCGTGGTTGCCTGCTTCGAATTCGAATTCATGGGTGGCTCCATGGGTTCCGTGGTTGGCGAGCGTTTCGTCCGCGGTGCGCAAGTGGCGTTGGAGCAAAAAGTGCCGTTCATCTGCATCACCGCTACCGGCGGTGCGCGTATGCAGGAAGGCTTGCTGTCATTGATGCAAATGGCCAAGACCACGGCCATGCTGACCAGACTGTCCGAAAAAAAGCTGCCATTCATCAGTGTGCTGACCGATCCGACCATGGGGGGGGTGTCGGCATCATTTGCCTTCATGGGCGACATCGTCATGGCCGAACCGAAAGCGCTGATCGGCTTTGCCGGTCCGCGCGTGATCGAGAACACCGTGCGCGAGAAATTGCCGGAAGGCTTCCAGCGCGCCGAGTTCCTGGTGACCAAGGGCGCCGTCGACATGATTGTCGATCGGCGCAAGATGCGCGAAGAAATCGCGCATTTGCTGGCGTTACTGCAAAATCAGGCGGCTGAAACCGTTTCCTGACTGCCATGCCGCAGGCAGACTTGAACTTGTGGTCCCGTGCAAGTTCGGGTTTTTGTTTTCAAGTCATCGATCAAGCTTTTCCGTTCCACGCAGGTTGACGTCATGCAAGTGCAAGTCCCCCCCGCTACTTTGGCCGACTGGCTGGCACTTCTTGAAACCCGTCACGTCAAGGCCATCGACATGGGCCTGGAGCGTGTCGGCAAGGTCAAGGGGCGTCTCGGCATCCGCTTCGACTGTCCGCTCATCACGGTGGCCGGCACCAATGGCAAAGGCTCGACCTGCGCCATGCTGGAATCAATCCTGATACGCGCTGGCTATCGCGTGGGTTTGTACATCAAGCCGCATCTCCTGTATTTCAATGAGCGTGCCCGCGTCGCGGGCATGCCGGTATTGGATGCCGCACTGATCGCTGCGTTCGAGGCGGTAGAAGCGGTGCGCGGCGATATTTCGCTGACCTATTTTGAATTCACCACGCTGGCGATCATGAAGCTGCTGGCTGATGCCAGACTCGATGTCGTCATCCTCGAAGTCGGTCTGGGCGGCCGTCTGGATGCGGTCAACGTGATCGACGCCGACGTCGGTATCGTCACCAGCATCGACATCGACCACACCGGATACCTTGGCAGCACACGCGAAGAAATCGGCCTTGAGAAGGCCGGGATTTATCGCGCTGGCAAGACCGCCATCTGCGGCGATCCGATGCCGCCGCAGTCGCTCGTCCGGTATGCCGAAGCCATCGGTGCCGATCTGTGGCTGATGGGCCGTGATTTCAATTACATGGGTGACAGGCAGCAATGGGCTTATGGTGGCCGCGCCCAGCGCCGCAATTCACTGGCTTACCCGAGCCTGCGCGGCGCCAATCAATTGCTCAATGCCGCGGCGGCATTGGCCGCGCTGGAAGCAC
>JBAPMF010000034.1:0-13947 GCA_049278475.1 Herbaspirillum sp.
TGTTCGCTTCGGGAATGGCGTAGCGATCGTCACGCTGCAACTGGGTCAGGTCAGGCGGAACTTCGAGTCGTGGACCCTTGACTTTTTCCGCGCTTTTGTAGTCGATATTACCCCCTTCCAGCACGTCGCTGACGCTGCTGCATCCTGCCAGGCTGGTAAAAGCCAGAGCGATAATGAGGCCGCGTTGCGGGAGAAGGCGTGAAGCAAAGTGAGCGTTCATGCGAATTGTCATAGCGTTGCAATGAAAAACGGGTTCAGGTTCAAGGAAGGACGACACTGCCGTTCAGGCCAATTCATTGTTTTAATATACCGGATTCGCGCAACGCGGTGCGCACGGTATCGCGATAGGCTGTCCCGAGCGGAGCCAGCGGTAAACGTATACCGGATTCAATCAGGCCCATTTCCGTCATTGCCCATTTCAGAGGTACTGGATTGGGTTCGACAAACAACTTGTCATGCAGCGGCAGCAGCCGGTTGTTCAGCTCGACTGCCCTGGTAATATTGCCACTCATGGCGGCAACGCACAGTTCGTGCATGTCACGCGGGGCGATGTTGGCAGTAACCGAAATACAGCCATGACCGCCGTACAGCATCAATGCAATCGCCGTTGCATCATCGCCGGAATAGACCGCGAACGATTTCGGCAGCAGGCGGATCAAGTCCGTACCGCGGCCGATGTCGCCGGTCGCGTCCTTGACGCCGACGATGCCCTCGACCTGCACCAGACGCAGGATGGTGTCGTTGCTCATATCGGCCACGGTGCGGCCGGGAACGTTGTACAGGATTACCGGCAAGTCGACCGACTCGGCGATCTTCCTGAAATGCCGGTACATGCCTTCCTGCGTCGGGCGATTGTAATAAGGCACGACCTGCAGCGAGGCGTCAGCGCCGACTTTCCTGGCAAAATCTGTCAACTCGATGGCTTCCGACGTCGAGTTGCTGCCGGTGCCGGCGATGATGGGAATGCGTTTGGCGGTATGCTCGACCGCGACCCTGATCAGTTCGCAATGTTCCTCGACTGAAACAGTCGGCGATTCACCGGTGGTGCCGACAATCACGATAGCGTCGCTGCCTTCTGCGATATGCCAGTCAATCAATTTGCGCAGGCCAGGGAAATCGAGACTGCCATCCGGATGCATCGGCGTGACGATGGCGACTATGCTGCCCTTGATCATGATGTGCTTGCGTAGTGAGAGAGAAATAAAAAGCCGATTGTAGCGGATAGCCGGTAAAGGCTACCCATACTGCTATTGCATCACGCTTCGCCGTCCGCGCTGCCAAATGCCTCGATGGTGCGCACTTCGGTTTCTTCCACACGCACCTGACGCTCGGATTCCAGCAGCGCTGCGCGCTCGTCGGCCTCCCATGCATCTTTTGTCTTGCGGGCGCGGTGGAACGCCAGACCGGTGCCAGCCGGGATCAGACGGCCAACGATGACGTTTTCCTTCAGGCCGCGCAGACCATCCTTCTTGCCCATGATCGCCGCTTCGGTCAGGACACGTGTCGTTTCCTGGAACGATGCAGCCGAGATGAACGAGTCGGTCGATAGCGATGCCTTGGTGATACCCAGCAAGACATTTTCGTAAGTTGCAGGAATCTTGCTCTCTGCAATCACACGATCGTTTTCATCCAGCAGTTCCGAACGCTCGACCTGCTCGCCGGTGATGTAGCAGGTATCGCCCGAATCCACAACCTGCACACGACGCAACATCTGACGCACGATGACTTCGATGTGCTTGTCGTTGATCTTCACGCCTTGCAAACGGTACACATCCTGTACTTCATCGACGATATAACGCGCTAGCGCTTCGATACCCAACAGACGCAGGATGTCTTGCGGATCAGCTGGACCGTCCACGATCATTTCGCCCTTGTTCACGACCTGGCCGTCATGCACCAGCACTTGCTTGTCCTTGGTGATCAGGAATTCATGCCTGACGCCGTCCATATCGGTGATTTCCAGACGTTGCTTGCCCTTGGTTTCCTTACCGAACGCCACCGTACCGGTAACTTCGGCCAACATGCCTGCATCCTTCGGCGAACGTGCTTCGAACAGTTCAGCAACACGCGGCAGACCACCGGTAATATCACGGGTCTTTTGTGATTCGGTCGGGATACGCGCCAGCACTTCGCCGACGTGAACCTGCTGACCATCCTTCACCGTAATCAGCGCACCGACCTGGAAGCCGATCGTCACTGCGTGCTCAGTACCGGCGATCTTGACTTCTTCGCCGTGCTCGTTCAACAGCTTGACCTGTGGGCGCAATACCTTGGTAACGGTCGAACCACGGCGCTTGGCATCGATGACCACCAGAGTCGACAAACCAGTCACTTCGTCGATCTGCCTGGCAACGGTCGAGCCTTCTTCGACGTTTTCGAATTTCACGGTACCGGTGTATTCGGTGATGATCGGACGTGTCAGCGGATCCCATGTCGCCAGTACCATGCCAGCCTTGACGACCATGCCATCCTTAACGATCAGGGTCGCGCCATACAGCGCTTTATGACGCTCACGCTCACGGCCCAGATCGTCGGTGATCAACACTTCTCCCGAACGGGAAATGACGATCAGCTCGCCTTTGCTGTTGGTGACGTAACGCATGGTCGCTGTAAAGCGGACAATCCCGTTGGACCTGGCTTCGACCGACGAGGCCACTGCCGCGCGCGATGCCGCACCACCAATGTGGAAGGTGCGCATGGTCAGCTGGGTGCCTGGTTCGCCAATCGACTGAGCAGCGACCACACCGACGGCCTCGCCGCTGTTGACCAGCGTGCCGCGGCCCAGATCGCGGCCGTAGCACTTGGCGCACAAACCATAGCGTGTATCACAAGTCAGAGGTGTGCGCACCTTGACTTCATCGATGCCGAGACGCTCGATTTCTTCCACAGCGTCTTCGTCCATCAAGGTCCCGGCTTCGTACAGCGTAGCCTGGGTTTCCGGATTGATGATCTCGGTCGCTGCAACGCGGCCAAGGATGCGGTCGCGCAGCGCTTCGATCACTTCACCACCCTCGACCAGCGCTTTCATGGAGGCGCCGTTGGAGGTGCCGCAATCGTCTTCGATCACGACCAGATCCTGGGTCACATCAACCAGACGGCGTGTCAGATAACCGGAGTTCGCGGTCTTCAGCGCAGTGTCGGCCAGACCCTTCCGGGCGCCGTGCGTCGAAATGAAGTACTGCAACACATTCAAGCCTTCGCGGAAGTTCGCAGTAATCGGCGTTTCGATAATCGAACCGTCCGGTTTCGCCATCAGACCGCGCATACCAGCCAACTGACGAATCTGCGCTGCGGAACCACGGGCGCCGGAGTCGGCCATCATGTAAATTGCGTTGAACGACTCTTGTGTGCCCTTGGTATTGTCGCGGCGGATCACATCTTCCACCTTCAGCTGGTCCATCATGGCCCTGCCGACATCATCACCGGCTTTACCCCAGATGTCCACCACCTTGTTATAACGTTCTCCGGCGGTGACCAGACCGGACGAGTACTGCTGTTCGATCTGTTTGACTTCGCTTTCAGCGGTCGCAATGATGGTCGCCTTTTGCGGCGGCACCAGCATGTCATCCACGCAGATCGAGATACCGGCGCGTGTCGCCAGACGGAAGCCCGACTGCATCAGCTGGTCAGCGAATACCACCGTGGCGCGCAGGCCGCACTTGCGGAACGATGTATTGATCAGTTTTGAAATTTCTTTCTTCTTCAACGCACGATTCAACGCGGAGAATGGCATCCCCTTCGGCAGAATTTCCGACAGGATGGCACGGCCGACTGTCGTTTCGTAACGCCTGACGGTACGCACGAATTCGCCGGTCACAGCATTCTTCAGATGCTCTACGATGCGCACGGTGATGCGGGTTGCCAGTTCGACTTCCTTGTTATCGTAAGCACGAATGACTTCGGTCACGTCAGGGAAGATCATACCTTCGTTCCTGGCGTTGATCGCTTCACGCGTAGCGTAGTACAGACCCAGCACGATATCCTGGGATGGCACGATCGATGGTTCACCGTTCGATGGAAACAGGATATTGTTCGACGCCAGCATCAGTGTACGCGCTTCCATCTGCGCTTCGATCGACAGAGGAACGTGGACCGCCATCTGGTCGCCGTCGAAGTCGGCATTAAACGCAGCACACACCAGCGGGTGCAGCTGGATTGCCTTGCCTTCGATCAAGACCGGCTCGAACGCCTGTATACCCAGACGGTGCAGCGTCGGCGCGCGGTTCAACATGACCGGATGTTCTCTGATCACCTCTTCCAGGATGTCCCAGACCACCGGCTCCTGGATTTCGACCAGCTTCTTGGCTGCCTTGAGGGTCGTCGCTAGACCCATCAGTTCCAGCTTGTTGAAGATGAATGGCTTGAACAGTTCCAGCGCCATCAACTTCGGCAAACCGCATTGATGCAGTTTGAGCTGCGGACCCACCACGATGACGGAACGGCCGGAGTAATCGACACGCTTGCCGAGCAAGTTTTGACGAAAACGGCCACCCTTGCCCTTGATCATTTCAGCCAGCGATTTCAGCGGACGCTTATTGGCGCCGGTCATCGCTTTGCCACGACGTCCGTTGTCCAGCAACGAGTCAACCGCTTCCTGCAGCATGCGCTTTTCATTGCGCGTGATGATTTCCGGAGCGCGCAATTCCATCAGACGCTTCAGACGGTTGTTACGGTTGATGACGCGACGATACAGGTCGTTCAGATCGGAGGTCGCAAAACGGCCGCCGTCCAGCGGGACCAGTGGGCGCAGTTCCGGCGGCAACACCGGCAGGACTTCCATGACCATCCAGTCAGGCTTGATACCCGAACGCTGGAACGCCTCCAGAACCTTCAGACGCTTGGCGTATTTTTTGATCTTGGCTTCAGACTTCGACTCTTTCAGATCTTGACGCAGGGTTTCCGCGTCGCGGTCGATGTCGATCGAACGCAGCAGCTCACGGATGCCTTCGGCGCCCATGAATGCAGTGAAATCGTCACCGTACTCTTCGTATTTGGCGGCATAGTCGTCTTCCGACATGATCTGGCATTTCTTCAGCGGGGTCATGCCTGGATCGGTCACGACATAGGCTTCGAAATACAGCACACGTTCAATGTCACGCAGAGTCATGTCGAGGACCATGCCAAGACGCGACGGCAGCGATTTCAGGAACCAGATATGCGCAGTCGGCGAAGCCAGTTCGATGTGAGCCATGCGCTCACGGCGCACTTTGGCCAGCGTGACTTCGACGCCACATTTTTCGCAGATGACGCCGCGGTGCTTGAGGCGCTTATACTTGCCGCAAAGGCATTCATAGTCTTTGATCGGGCCAAAAATCTTGGCGCAGAACAGACCGTCGCGCTCTGGCTTGAAGGTACGGTAATTGATGGTTTCCGGCTTTTTGACTTCACCGTAAGACCATGAACGGATTTTTTCAGGAGACGCCAAACCAATCTTGATTGCGTCGAATTGTTCGTTTTGCTGAACTTGCTTGAATAGATCGAGCAGTGCTTTCATGTATCACTCCAGGTTGGCGTGAAGACGCTATGTATGCGTTATGTATGACGGATATGACGAAACGGTCGCACCACAATCTGCTCATACCCTGTTCGCACCTGCGGGAGAGCCGCGGCTTACGCCGGGTTCCACACGTACCGGGACAGACCTGGTCGTCCTTGCTTGCTTCGTGGACGGCTTGCTACCACTACCTTGCCGTCGCTGTTTCAGACGGCTCAACCGGACAAGGCAGCCGTGCCGCCTTGCCCTAATAAATATCAGTCGCGTTCCAGATCGATATCGATACCAAGCGAATGAATTTCCTTGACCAGCACATTGAAGGACTCCGGTATGCCAGCGTCGATCACATGATCACCCTTGACTAGGTTTTCATAAACCTTGGTACGACCGTTCACGTCGTCGGACTTCACAGTCAGCATTTCCTGCAGCACATACGATGCACCGTAAGCTTCCAGCGCCCAGACTTCCATTTCACCAAAGCGCTGACCGCCGAACTGCGCCTTACCACCCAAGGGCTGCTGGGTCACCAGCGAATAAGGACCGGTCGAACGTGCATGCATCTTGTCATCGACCAGGTGATGCAGCTTCAGATAATGCATGTAGCCGACCGTTACGGTGCGCTCGAAAGCTTCGCCAGTACGACCGTCGTACATGGTGACTTGATTCTTCGACGGCGTCATGCCGAGTTGTCTGGCGATATGATCCGGATAGGCCAGATCCAGCATGCGGCGGGTTTCACTTTCGTGCGCGCCATCGAATACCGGCGTAGCGAACGGAACCCCCTTTTTCAGGTTGCTTGCCAGTTCCAGGATTTCCTGATCAGAGAATTTATCGAGATCTTCCTTCTTGCCCGATTCGTTGTAGATCGTGCTCAGGAAACTGCGCAGTTCAGCGATGCGCACCTGTGCATTCAGCATTTCGCCGATACGCAGGCCCAGACCCTTGGCTGCCCAACCCAGATGAACTTCCAACACCTGACCGACATTCATACGCGACGGCACGCCCAACGGGTTTAGCACAATGTCAGCCGGCGTACCATCGGCCATGTGCGGCATGTCTTCGACCGGCAGAATGCGCGACACCACACCCTTGTTACCGTGACGTCCCGCCATCTTGTCACCTGGCTGCAAGCGACGCTTCACGGCCAGATAGACCTTGACCATTTTTTGCACGCCAGGCGGCAGTTCGTCACCCTGGGTCAGTTTCTTGCGTTTTTCTTCAAACGCCAGATCGAACTGGTGACGCTTCTCGGCGATCGATTCCTTGATCGCTTCCAGCGCAGTCGCCATGTCGTCATCAGCCGGACGGATATCGAACCAGTGATATCTGTCCAGATTGTCCAGATATTCCTTGGTCAGCTTGCTGCCCTTGGACAGCTTCTTCGGACCACCGTTAGCGACCTTGCCGATCAACATTTTTTCCAGACGCTGGAAGGCATCGCCTTCCACGATACGCAACTGATCGTTCAGGTCCAGACGATAGCGCTTTAGCTCATCATCGATGATCTGTTGCGCGCGCTTGTCACGCTGGATGCCTTCGCGGGTAAACACCTGCACGTCGATGACGGTGCCGACCATACCCGAAGGTACGCGCAACGATGTATCTTTGACATCGGATGCCTTTTCGCCAAAGATCGCGCGCAGCAGCTTTTCTTCCGGTGTCAGCTGGGTTTCTCCCTTTGGCGTTACCTTGCCGACCAGTGTATCGCCAGCTTCGACTTCAGCGCCAATGTAGGTGATGCCGGACTCATCCAGACGCGCCAACTGATTTTCCGCCAAGTTTGAAATATCGCGGGTGATTTCTTCCGCGCCAAGCTTGGTGTCACGCGCGACAACCGACAATTCTTCAATGTGAATCGAGGTGTAACGATCGTCAGCGACTACTTTTTCAGAGATCAGAATCGAGTCTTCGAAGTTGTAACCATTCCATGGCATGAACGCCACCAGCATGTTCTGGCCCAGGGCCAGCTCGCCCAGATCGGTCGATGCGCCATCAGCAATCACATCATGTCTGGCAACGCGGTCGCCCACCTTGACGATAGGACGCTGGTTGATGTTGGTGTTCTGGTTGGAGCGGGTGTACTTGATCAGGTTGTAGATGTCGACGCCGACTTCACCAGCCTGTGCTTCTTCATCGTTTACACGGATCACCACACGGCCGGCGTCGACGTAATCGACCACGCCGCCACGCAATGCCTGAACGGTAGTCCCCGAGTCCACAGCAACGGTACGCTCGATACCAGTACCGACCAGCGGTTTTTCCGGACGCAGGCAAGGCACCGCCTGACGTTGCATGTTGGCGCCCATCAATGCGCGGTTCGCATCATCGTGCTCGAGGAACGGAATCAGTGACGCCGCCACCGATACGATCTGGCCTGGGGCTACGTCCATATAATGGACGCGTTCCGGCGAAACCAGGATGGTTTCGCCAGCCTCACGCGCCGAGACCAGTTCGTCGGACAGCTTGCCGGAACCATCGATGGTCGCATTCGCCTGAGCAATGATGTAGCGGCCCTCTTCGATTGCCGACAGATAATTAATCTGGTTGGTGACCTTGCCGTTTTCAACTTTGCGGTACGGGGTTTCCAAAAAACCGTATTCGTTCAGGCGAGCGTACAACGCCAATGAGTTGATCAGGCCGATGTTTGGGCCTTCAGGCGTTTCGATCGGACACACGCGGCCGTAATGGGTTGGATGCACGTCGCGAACTTCAAAACCGGCGCGTTCGCGGGTCAAACCGCCGGGACCCAGAGCGGAAACACGGCGTTTATGCGTGACTTCCGACAGCGGGTTGGTTTGGTCCATAAACTGCGACAACTGCGACGAACCAAAAAATTCGCGGATCGCAGCCGAGATCGGCTTGGAGTTGATCAAGTCATGCGGCATCAGGTTATCCGCTTCGGCCTGACCGAGGCGTTCCTTGACGGCGCGCTCGACACGGACCAGACCGGCGCGGAACTGGTTCTCGGTCAGTTCACCGACGCAACGCACACGACGGTTGCCCAGGTGATCGATGTCATCGACTTCGCCACGGCCATTACGCAACTCGACCAGAATCTTGATGACGGCCAGGATATCTTCGTTCGATAGCGTCATGGCGCCGGTCAGTTCATCACGACCGATACGGCGGTTGAACTTCATGCGCCCGACAGCCGACAAATCGTAACGGTCTTCGCTGTAGAACAAACCGTTGAACAGCGCTTCCACCGAGTCTTCGGTCGGCGGCTCTCCAGGACGCATCATGCGATAAATCGCCACGCGCGCAGCGGTTTGATCTGCGGTGTCATCGGCGCGCAGCGTTTGCGAAATGTAACCACCTTGATCCAGATCGTTGGTGTACAAGGTCTGGACCGCTTTGATATTGGCTTCGCGCAGGCGCGCCAGCAGTTCTTCGGTTATCTCGTCGTTGGACGACGCGATGACTTCACCAGTATCGCCATCGACGATGCTCTTCGCCAGAACGCGGCCCAGCAGGTAATCTTCCGGCACGGAAATCTGCTTGATACCGGCGGCTTCGATGTCGCGCACATGCTTGGCGTTGATACGCTTGTCTGTCACGACCAGAATCTTGCCTGTTTTGTCGACGATATCGAAACGCGCCACTTCGCCGCGCAGACGTTCGGGGACGAATTCCATTTCGGCGCCGTCGGCATGCAGGGTGAAATGATCGAACACGAAGAAGTTCGCCAGAATCTGCTCGGATGTCATGCCGATTGCCTTAAGCAGAATCGTCACAGGCATCTTGCGGCGGCGATCGACACGAAAGAACAGGATATCCTTCGGATCGAATTCAAAATCGAGCCACGAACCACGGTAAGGAATGATACGTGCGGAGAACAGCAATTTACCGGACGAGTGCGTCTTGCCGCGATCATGCTCGAAGAACACGCCAGGCGAACGATGCAGCTGCGATACGATGACACGCTCAGTACCGTTGATGACGAACGAGCCGGTGGTCGTCATGAGCGGCAATTCGCCCATGTAGACTTCCTGCTCCTTCATTTCCTTGACGACCGGCTTAGTAGGCGACTCCCGGTCCAGGATCACCAGACGTACTTTGGCGCGCAATGGCGACGCGAAGGTCAGGCCGCGCTGCTGGCATTCCTTGACGTCGAATGGCGGCGCCCCCAACACATAGGACAAAAATTCGAGACGCGCAAAACCATTGTGCGAAACGATAGGGAAAATCGACGTAAAAGCCGATTGCAGACCTTCATTTTTGCGCTGGGATGCTGCTTTGTCCGTTTGCAAGAATGCCTGGTATGACTCGATCTGAGTCGCTAACAGAAACGGAACGTTGTGGACGTTAGCGCGTTTCGCAAAAGATTTACGAATACGCTTCTTCTCAGTAAATGAGTAGTGCATGGACACTCCGTGAGTGACAGAAAGAATGGCGAGTTCAGGGCTTCGCATTGACGGATTTGAATCCGATATCGATGCGAATCGAACTCAAATTCACATACAAAATTCTGAAACGACAAAGGAGCCGAAGCCGAGATCTTCTTTCAAAGGACTCTGCACTTTGACTCCAGTAAAACGATGCGCCGGCGAACCGGCAATATTCCAGCTCAAGTCATTACTTGAGTTCTGCCTTCGCACCAGCTTCTTCCAGTTTTTTCTTGGCTGCTTCAGCATCTGCCTTGGCGATACCTTCTTTGACAGGCTTCGGCGCGCCATCGACCAGATCCTTGGCTTCTTTCAGGCCCAGACCAGTGATTTCACGAACCGCTTTGATGACACTAACCTTGTTCGCGCCGACTTCCGCCAAAACGACAGTAAACTCGGTTTGCTCTTCAGCAGCAGCTGCTGCGCCGCCGGCAGCGCCGCTTGCAGGGCCAGCAACAGCCATTGCTGCGGCGGAAACGCCAAACTTCTCTTCAAATGCCTTCACCAGGTCATTCAATTCCAGCACGGTCAGGAAGCCTACGGCTTCCAGGATATCTTCTTTATTCATTGCCATTTGAAACTCCTAATTTATTTCGGTAATAACATCTAATCGGTACTGACGCTGAAACTCAAAGCACGCAACATGTAAACCCAAACCCGCATCACTGCGAAACATGATCGATCAAGCGGCTTCAGCTTCCTTTTTGGCTGCCAGGGCAGCCAGACCACGCGCAAAACCAGCGACCGGAGCCTGCATCACACCCAGCAACTGGGCCAACAGCACTTCACGGCTCGGGATATTTGCCAATGCGACGACAGCTGCTTTATCCAGCTGCTTGCCGGCATAGTTACCTGCCTTGACGACCAGTTTGTCATTTGTCCTGGCGAAGTCGGAAACGACTTTCGCTGCGGCAACGGCATCATCCGAAATCGAATAGATCAACGGACCGGTCAATTCAGAAACAAGGTTAGCAAATGCGGTACCCTCGACAGCGCGACGCGCGAGTGTATTTTTCAACACACGCAGGTACACGCCCTGGTCACGCGCCTTGGCGCGCAGCTGCGTCAAGTGACCAACCTGGATACCACGGTATTCGGCCACGACGATAGTCTGTGCAGTTGCCATCTTGGCAGCGACTTCGGCGACAACGGCCTTTTTGTCATTCAGATTGAGACTCAAGATCAACCTCCAAAAATAATGCTTGGCGACGACACAGGCGAAAAACCTGCTTGCCTTACATCGGTTCGAACACGGCATCCGACCTGAGCTTAAGAGTTCCACAGCATTCCATACAACCTGAGATGCCATGTGAGACTGCAAAACCTGTTCGGGTTCACCATCTGCGCTGGGTCATCAAAAACGGAAGTTTTTGATGTTTTAACTTTGTGCCTGCCTGCTGCACGCCGCCCAGCGGGCTTTGATTGCCCGAAGCACTTCACAACCGCAAAATGCTTCAGCCCAAAGATATGCCCCATTTCCGTGAAGAAACGAGGACTTGATTCTTTACTTAAGCCAGCAGTGTGGCTTGATCCACACGAACGCCTGCGCCCATGGTGGACGACAGCGATACCTTGCGCAGGTAAACCCCCTTGCTGGTGGCCGGCCTGGCCTTGTTCAGCGCATCGATCAGCGCAACCAGATTGGACTTCAACTCTGCATCGGAGAAAGATTTGCGACCGATGGTGGCATGAATGATGCCAGCCTTGTCGGTACGGTATTGCACCTGACCAGCCTTGGCGTTCTTGACAGCGGTAGCAACGTCAGGCGTCACAGTGCCGACCTTCGGGTTAGGCATCAAGCCGCGCGGCCCCAGAATCTGACCCAGGGTGCCGACGATACGCATGGTGTCTGGCGAAGCGATGACGATGTCGAAAGGCATATTGCCAGTCTTGACCTGTTCAGCCAGATCTTCCATGCCGACGACATCCGCACCAGCCATCTTGGCCTGTTCCGCCTTTTCACCGGAAGCAAACACAGCAACGCGAACGGCTTTGCCTGTGCCAGCCGGCAACACGACGGAACCGCGAACGACCTGGTCCGACTTTTTCGCATCGACGCCCAGTTGAACGGACACATCGATCGATTCGTTGAACTTCGCTGTTGCGAATTCCTTCACAAGCGTCAGCGCGTCATCGAAAGGATAAGCCTTGGCACGATCGATCCTGCCTTGCAGCGCCTTGGCGCGTTTTGTCAACTTGGCCATTACAGTCCCTCCACCGTGATGCCCATGGAATGGGCCGAACCAGCGATGGTGCGCACAGCCGCGTCCATATCGGCAGCAGTAAGATCCGGCTTCTTCTGGGTAGCGATTTCTTCCGCCTGTTTACGGGTGATTTTGCCAACCTTGTCCGTATGCGGCCTGGCAGAACCTTTTTGCAGACCCGCAGCCTTCTTGATCAGGATGGTTGCTGGAGGCGTCTTCATCACAAAGGTGAAAGACTTGTCCGCAAAGGCAGTGATCACGACCGGAATCGGCAAGCCTGGCTCGACACCTTGTGTCTGGGCATTGAATGCCTTGCAAAATTCCATGATGTTCAGACCACGCTGACCCAGCGCCGGACCGATTGGGGGAGATGGATTTGCTTTACCAGCCGGCACTTGCAGCTTGATAAAACCGATGATTTTTTTCGCCATGGCGGCTCCTTCATTGATTGAGTGTTAACGCCCGTTCATTTGTCTTGCAACGCCTTACTGGAGCTCCTCTGCTACTGCAGGATTCGATGAAATTCATATTCTGTCGCGCTCCTGCAAGCGCTTGCCTGAATCTGCCGTCTACACTTTTTCGACCTGACCAAACTCAAGCTCGACTGGTGTTGCGCGGCCGAAAATAGTCACGGAAACGCGTACACGGGATTTTTCGTAATTCACTTCTTCCACATTGCCATTGAAATCGGTAAAAGGACCATCTTTGATGCGAACCATTTCGCCCACTTCGTACAGCACTTTTGGGCGCGGCTTTTCGATGCCATCCTGCATTTGCTGCATGATTTTATCGACTTCATGCGGCGGAATCGGCGTCGGGCGGTTCGACTTGCCGCCAATGAAACCAGTCACCCTGTTGGTATTTTTCACCAGATGCCAGGTTTCGTCTGTCATTTCCATCTCGACCAGGATATAGCCCGGGAAGAAACGATGCTCGGTCACCAGCTTGTGACCGTTCTTCATATCCACGACTTCCTCAGTCGGCACCAGAATCTGGCCGAACTTGTCTTCCATGCCGGCGCGCGCAATACGCTCGGTCAGCGCACGCTGCACACTCTTTTCCATGCCGGAATAAGCATGTACGACGTACCAACGCTTCTTATCGGCACCTGAAGCGTTTTGCGCACCAGCCAGCGCGTTGTCTTGTGTGCTATCACTCATGTTTATTTCCAGCCCAGAATTACGTCATACAACAGGAATTCAAGCAACTTGTCCACACCCCAGAGAAAGATCGCCATGACCAGCACGAAAGCGAAAACGATCGCCGTGATCTGCATCGCCTCCTTGCGGGTAGGCCAGACGACCTTCCTGGTTTCACGCACCGATTCTTTGGCGAAACCGACAAAACTACGACCTTGTGTCGATGTCCAGGCAAAACCAACCGCCACCAGCAGACCGGCCACCAAGGCCAACGCGCGCACTACCGTAGATTGACCCGATAATACAAAAAAACTGACAACACCTGCGAGAATCGCTACGATTGCCAAAACAATCTTGAGCTTGTCACTTGAGTTGCTGACGGTTTGCACAGACTGGTTAGACATTGATTTACTTTCGTACCCTACCCACCTGAACAGTGGCAGGGGCGGAGGGCATCGAACCCCCAACCTTCGGTTTTGGAGACCGACGCTCTGCCAGTTGAGCTACGCCCCTACAAAAAACCTCGATGAAACACAAATGCCTCAGCACGAACAAACCTAGAATTCGTACTGCGGCAAACAGTAACTTCCTGACGCTTCTTAGTCAAAAATCTTGGCGACGACACCTGCGCCGACGGTGCGACCGCCTTCGCGAATGGCGAAGCGCAGGCCTTCTTCCATGGCGATCGGGTTGATCAGTTGCACAGTGATCGACACATTGTCGCC
>JBAPMF010000035.1:0-13034 GCA_049278475.1 Herbaspirillum sp.
ATTCGAGAACGTCAAGCGCCGCATGGAACTGCGCGGCATCATCAATGGCGTCGCCGTCTACGACGACTTCGCGCATCACCCGACCGCTATCGCAACGACGCTCGCTGGATTACGCAGGAAGCTCGGGTCGGCACGTATTCTCGCTGTGCTGGAGCCGCGCTCCAACACCATGAAGCTCGGCATCATGAAAGACGCTTTGCCGGCCAGCCTGAAAGCAGCCGATCTGGTGTTCGCTTACGGCGCCAAAGGCAACGGCAAGGACGCGCCTGGCTGGGATCTGACGCAGGCGCTGTCGCCGCTGGGTGCGAAAGCGCAGGTCTTCGACGATCTCGGCGCGCTGGTGCGCGCCATCAGACAAGCCGCGCGTGCCGGCGACCATGTGCTGGTCATGAGCAATGGCGGCTTCGGCGGCGTGCATCAGAAGTTGCTGGATGCGCTGGCATGACAGCGTCATGCTGGCGGCCCATGTTTTTTTACCCGCTCTCAGCAAGCTGATGGCATTGAATGTGCAAGCAATGAATGTATTTTTTGAAGAATCCGGCGATTTCAAGGCTGGCGTCGTGCTGGCGCAGCAAGGTGAGGCCTATCAGGTCGAAATGGCGTCCGGCAAGCGCAGCAAGGTCAAATCCAGGGACGTGATGCTGCAATTCGCCGCGCCGGATCCGGTACAGTTACTGGAACAGGCGCAAGGCGTCGCGCGCGACATCGATCTCGATTTTCTGTGGGAAGTCGCCGGTGAAGACGAATTTGGTTTCGCCGAACTGGGTATGGAGTATTTCGGTCATGCGCTGCTGCCGCATGAAGCGGCCGGCTTACTGCTGCGTTTGCATGCGGCGCCGATCTATTTTTATAAAAAGGGTAAGGGACGCTACAAGGCGGCGCCGCAGGCATCGTTGCAGGCCGCGCTGGCTGGTCTGGAGAGAAAAAAGCAGCAGGCGCAGATGCAGGCGCAGTATGTCGCAGAACTCAAATCCGGCAGGTTGCCCGCAGCGTTCCGGCCGCTGCCGTTGCTGTTCCGTCCCGACAGGAACAGCATCGAATTCAAGGCGCTCGACGCCGCCTGCAAGGAATTGCAGACCACGCCGCAGCGCCTGATGCTCTCCACCGGCGGTCTGGCTTCGCCGAAGGAGCTGCATGAGGCCAGATTCCTGTTTGAATTCTTTCCCAGGGGCAGCGGCTTCCCCGAGGTGAGCATGCCTGCCATGCCGGTTGATTTGCCGTTGGCGGATGTGCAGGCGTTCTCCATCGATGATGTCACTACAACCGAAATTGATGATGCCTTGTCGGTGTTCCGGCTCGATGATGGCAAGGTGCGCGTCGGCATTCACATCGCCGCGCCCGGTCTCGGCATCGAGCGCGGTGACGCGCTCGATGCGATCGCGCGTGAGCGCATGTCGACGGTCTATATGCCCGGTGAAAAAATCACCATGCTGCCGGATGCGCTGGTCGATGCTTTCACCCTCGACGAAGGCAAAAACTGCCCGGCGCTGTCGCTGTACGTCACGCTCGATCCGCAGGACTGGAGTGTGATCTCGACCGAGACGCGCGCCGAACGCGTGCCGATCGTGGCCAACCTGCGCCACAACGCGCTGGATGTGCTAGTGACTGAAGAAGCGCTGGCCACCGACAGCGGCGACTATCCGCACAAGAATGACATCAGCCTGCTGTGGCAATGGGTGCAGGTGCTGGAGCGGGGCCGCATGGCCAGGCGCGAAAGTTTCGGTCTGCATCCCGAGCAAAACAACCGCGTCGATTTCAGCTTTTACGTCGACGCCGGTGTCGTCACGATCACCCACCGCAGGCGCGGCGCGCCGCTGGACAAGATCGTCGCCGAGCTGATGATCTTCGCCAACAGCACCTGGGGCAAGCTCATGGCCGATCACGGCGTGCCGGGCATTTACCGCGCGCAGGGCGGCGGTAGCGGCGGCTGGGCCGCCAGGATGCAGGTGCGCATGGTCACGCACGCGGCGCCGCATCAGGGGCTTGGCGTCGATCAATATGCCTGGAGCACGTCGCCGTTGCGCCGTTACACCGATCTGGTCAATCAATGGCAGATTCTGGCCTGCCTCGAACACGGCGTCACGGCGCCGCTGGCGGCGCCGTTCAAACCGCGCGACGCTGATCTGTTTGCGATCGTGTCGGCGTTCGACTCGGTCTATTCCGCTTATGCCAGTTTTCAGGCCACTATGGAGCGTTACTGGTGTCTGCGCTGGCTGGCGCAGGAACAGGCGCGCCAGGTCGGTGCCGTGGTGCTCAAGGAGGGAGTGCTGCGTCTAGCCGACATTCCGCTGGTGATCAGTTTGCCGGGCATGCCACAACTGGCGCGCGGCTTGCGGGTCAGGCTGGAGCTGTTGCGCTGGGATGAAGTCGACCTGAGCATCGAAGCGCGTCTGCTGGAAATTCCAGCAGCGCAGCCGGCTGCTGATGCCGCGTCTATGGACGATGATGCCTTGCTGCCAGGCATGGACGACGCTGGCGGAGCAGGCGAGAGCGGCAATGGCGCAGCCGCGGATACTTCTGCTGTTGCCGCGGAATGAATCCGGTTTTAGCGTAAAATCGCCCTGTTTTCATCAGGTGTCGATGCTTTTGTGAAACTATTCGCCGACCATCGTTTCCTGGCCATCGCCGTGACTGGTTCCGTGTTGATCCATGCGGCCTTGCTGGGGGTGCATTTTGCCGCGCCGGATACGTTCCGGCTCAAGCCTACCGATCCCGGGCTGGAAGTGATCCTGGTCAACGCCAGGCATGACAAGGCGCCGCTTATGGCCGATGCCGTCGCGCAGGCCAATCTGGATGGCGGTGGTAATGCCAGTGAAGGCCGCGCCAGTTCGCCCTTGCCCGATATGCGCAAGCTCAAGAGCGGCGACGGCATCGAGGCAGCGCAGCGCGCAGTGGCTGAACTGGAGGCGCGGCAACAGAAGGTTCTGGCGCAGATGAACCAGCTCACGCCGACCGTCGCCGTGCCGGAACGTGAGAAGACAGTCCCACGGCAACCCAGTGATCGCAACCTGAGCGACGCCGCCAGGGAGATGGCGCGTCTGGAGGCGGAAGTGGCCAGGAATATCGAGGATTACAACAAGCGGCCGAAAAAGACGCAGATCACCGCGCGTACCCGTAAAGTCGACTATGCCTTTTATTACAAGCGCATGCAGGAAAAGATAGAGATACTTGGCACGCTGAACTTCCCGCACAGGGACGGCAGGAAGCTGTACGGTGAACTGCTGGTGTATATCCCAGTTTTTCAGGACGGCACGATTTACGAAAAGGAAGGCGGTGCGCGTGTCGAACGCAGTTCCGGCGATGCCGCGCTCGACAGCGCGGCGCTGGCGATCGTGCGGCGCTCGGCGCCGTTCGGCGGCTTTCCCAAAAATATGCGCACCACAGGCCAGGACGATATCTGGGAAATCATCACCCGTTTCCGCTTCACGCATGACGAGAGCTTGCAGATAGACGCGGACAGTTTCCACAACTGAAACAGCAGAGGGTCAGTATGGATGCATACGCCGTTATCGGTAATCCGGTTGCGCACAGCAAATCGCCGGAAATTCATGCGCGATTTGCCGCGCAGACCGGGCAGGAGTTGAGTTATGCGTGCTTGCCGGCGCCTTTGTCAGGCTTCAGGGCGGTGGTCCGGAGCTTTATCGCCGACGGCGGCAAGGGAGCGAACGTCACTTTGCCTTTCAAGCTGGAAGCGTATGCCTTGGCTGGCCGGCTGACCGAGCGCGCGCGCCTGGCGGGCGCGGTCAATACGCTGAAATTTGAAGACGGCTGCATTCTTGGCGATAACACTGACGGCGCCGGTCTGGTGCGAGATATCGTCCGGAATGCCGGTGTTGCGCTGGGCGGCAAACGGGTCTTGCTGCTGGGCGCCGGCGGCGCAGCGCGCGGTGCCTTGCTGCCTTTGCTGGAGCAACATCCGGCCGAGCTGGTGCTGAGCAACCGCACACACGCCAGGGCGCGGGAACTGGCGACGCAATTCGCTGCACATGGCAATCTGACGGCGACCGGGCATGCCGGCCTGCGCGGCGCCTTCGATGTCGTCATCAATGCCACTTCAGCCAGCCTGGCTGCCGACGTGCCGCCGTTACCGGCCAAGGTTTTTTTGCCGACGACGCTGGCTTACGACATGATGTACAGCAAGCAGCCGACGGTGTTCATGGAATTCGCCCGGCGGCATGGCGCGATCGCGCGCGATGGTCTGGGCATGCTGGTCGAGCAGGCGGCCGAATCTTTCTTTTTGTGGCGCGGTGTGCAGCCGCAAACGGCAGAGGTGTTTACCGCGCTGCGCGCGTCATTGCGGCAAGTTTGAATGCTCGCTGGACTCTTTTATCACAGATATCGAAAAATGAAGCTTCTGCGTCAATCATTCCTGTGGCTGATCGTCTTGTCGGCAAGCCTGCTGTTGTTGCTGCAACTGTATTTCTTCGCGCAGATCTGGTGGTGGGTCGATCACAATCCGGCTTCGACCAGCTTCATGCACCATCAACTGTCGCTGCTGCAGGAAAAAAATCCCCATGCCCGCTTGCAGTTTCAATGGGTGCCTTACAGCCGGATTTCCAACCACCTCAAGCGCGCCATCATCGCGTCGGAGGATTCCCGTTTTTCCGGGCATGAGGGCGTGGATTGGGAGGCGTTGCAGCAAGCCTACGAAAAAAACGCCCGCAGGGGCAGGGTGGTTGCCGGCGGCTCCACGATTACCCAGCAGCTGGCGAAGAATCTTTTCCTCTCTGGGGAGCGCAGCTATGCGCGCAAGGCGCAGGAATTCGTGATTGCCTATATGCTCGAATTTTTGATGGATAAGCAACGCATCTTTGAGATTTATCTCAATGTGGTGGAGTGGGGTAACGGCGTCTTTGGCGCCGAGGCGGCGGCGCGGCATTACTATGGCAGCAGCGCCGCTAGTCTGGGACCGGGCCAGGCAGCACGGCTGGCGGTGATGCTGCCGCGCCCGCGTTTTTATGACAGGAATCCTGGCTCTGCCTATCTGGCCAGACGCACCGCTTTGATCCTGCGCCGTATGGGCGCGGCCGAGTTGCCTTCGGCGCCGTCGCCGGCCAGGTCTTCGACAAACAATAAACTGCGCTTGGAGCCTGCATGATCAATGTTTTCGTTTTACAGAATGGCCGGCTGAATCAGGTCAATATCGACAGCCGCAGCGATCTGGAAAATATCGCGCCGGTCTGGGTCGATCTGACCGAGCCGACCGATGACGAGCGCGCCTGGGTCAAGAGTATTTATGGCGTGGCCTTGCCGGACGAAGCTGAGTTCAGCGACATTGAAGCCTCGGCGCGTTATTTCGAAGCTGAGAACGGCGACCTGCATCTGCGCACCGATTTTTTGTTCGAAGGCGACGATACTGCTTCGGCCACCATGACGGTGGCTTTCATCCTGGCGCGCAACATCCTGTTTTCCATGCATGCGGAAGATTTGCCGGTGTTTCGCCTGGTGCGCATGCGCGCACGCTCGCGGCCAGGCTCGATCGGCGATTACCGCGATGTGCTGCTCAATCTCTATGAAACCGATGCCGAATATTCCGCCGACGCGCTCGAAGGCATTTATCAAAGGCTCGAAGTCGTCAGCCATAGCGTACTCAAGAAAAGCCTCTCCGATCAGGCTGCCGCTGCCGTGCTCAATACCATCGCCCATGAAGAAGACTTGAACGGCCGCGTTCGCCGCAACATGATGGATACCCGGCGCGCGGTCAGCTTCCTGATGCGTGGTCGCCTGCTGAATACCGAGCAGTTCGAAGATGCGCGCCAGATTCTGCGCGACATCGAATCGCTGGACGGCCATACTGCCTTTCTGTTCGACAAGATCAACTTTTTGATGGATGCCACGGTCGGTTTCATCAACATCAACCAGAACAAGATCATCAAGATCTTCTCGGTCGCCTCGGTCGCCTTCCTGCCGCCGACGCTGATCGCCAGCATCTACGGCATGAACTTCAAGGGTATGCCGGAGCTGGGCTGGTCATTCGGTTATCCGCTGGCCATACTGATGATGATAGGTTCGGCGATTGCGCCATTCTGGTACTTCCGCCGGCGCGGCTGGTTGAACTGAATAGTGCCTGACGAAGACAGTATGAAGGTACGGCAAGGAGGCGCAACGCAGCCAGCGGTGTTGTGTTAGCGGCTCTTAGTCAGGCCGGATACAGCGCCCCCAGCACGCGCAGGCCGCACGCGCCCGTGACGGCAGGTAGATTGCCAGGCCGGCGCAGGAAGAAGCGTTGCGCCAGCCAGGCGAAGGCCAGCGCTTCGACATGCCTGGGCGCCACGCCCAGCACCCCGGTCGACGATACCGGGACATTCCGGTTCGCGCCATGATGCAGATACTGTGTCAGCAGCCGCAGCAGATAGCCGTTATACACGCCGCCTCCGCAGACATAGACGGCTGCGGCAGCGGGGGCGTGTTGCAGGATGGCGTCGGCGATGGTGCCGGCGGTGAGAGCGGTCAGCGTCGCCTGGACATCCGACGGCGCGAGACCGGCATGTGCCTGTAGTTGCGCATCGAGCCAGCCGGCATGGAAGTGATCGCGTCCCGTGCTTTTCGGTGGCGGCAGGGAAAAATAGCGGTCGTTGCGCAGGGTTTGCAGCAAGGCGGCATCGATGGCGCCCCGCGCGCCCCACGCGCCGTCGGCATCGTAATTTTGTCCTCGATGGCGGGTGATCCAGGCATCCATCAAGACATTGCCGGGACCGGTGTCGAAACCGGACGTCGCCTGCCGTTGACCTACCGGCAGAATGCTGATGTTGCTGATACCGCCAATATTGACGATGACGCGGGTTTCTTCGTCGTTGCCGAACATGGCCTGATGAAATGCCGGAACCAGAGGCGCGCCCTGACCGCCGGCGGCGACATCGCGGCTGCGAAAGTCGGCGATGACGTCGATGCCGCATAACTCCGCCAGCAAGGCGGGATGATTGGTCTGGCGCGTGTAGCCGAGTTCGGGACGGTGGCGGATGGTTTGGCCATGCACGCCGATGGCGCGGATAGCAGCGGCCGGCGTCGCGCTTTTTTCCCGCAGCTTGGCAACGCACTGAGCATAGCAGGCGGCAAGCTGACTGGCAGCCAGCGCTTCGCGCTGCAATTCGTCGTCGCCACTGGCTTGCAGCGCCATGAGCGCCATGCGCAACTCATCGGGAAATGGCACGTAAGCTGTCGCCAGCGTTGTGACCGGGCGATCGTCGTCGGGCAGCGCAGCCAGCACGCCATCGACACCATCGACGCTGGTGCCGGACATCAGGCCAATATATAAGGAAGAAGACGCGCAGTGCGTTGAAGAGGATTCGGCAGGCATAAAAAAACCGGTGATGGAGTCACTGCATTTTACAGTGATCCGATCCCCAGTTTTGTCGAGGCTGGTCTAGCGTGCAGCCAACGTGATCTTGCTGTCTTCCCCGGCTGGCCGCAGCAGTGCCAGGCGGCGATGCATGTCGGCTGATACCGCGCGAAAGCGCGTCAGCTGGCTGCCGTTTAGCGGCTGCGCATTCGGCACATCGACCGACAGCGGATTGCGCGGTACGTTGGCGATGCGGAATTCATAATGCAGATGCGGCCCGGTAGCCCAGCCGGTCATGCCGACATAGCCGATCACGTCGCCCTGGCTGACTTTCGCGCCTTTGCGCATGCCGGAAGCGAAGCGGCTCATGTGGCCGTAGGCGGTGGCATACTTGTTCCAGTGCCTGATCACGATGATATTGCCGTAACCGTTTTGCTTGCCGACGAAATCGACCACGCCATCACCGGAGGCATGAATGGGTGTGCCGGTCGGTGCTGCAAAGTCGACGCCGGTATGCTGCTTCCAGACGCCGCGGATAGGGTGCATGCGCATCGAGAAACCTGACGAGATACGGGTGAAGGCCAGCGGCGATTTGAGGAAGGCTTTTTTCAACGATTTGCCGTCGAAGGAGTAATAACCGCCGCCGGTCTTGCTGCCCGGTTCATCGAACCAGACTGCCTGATGGAGATTGCCGGCGTTGGTGAATTCGCCTGCCAGCACGCGCCCGGTACGCACCGGTTCGCCGTTGCTGTAGAAGCTTTCATACACGACATTGAAGCGGTCGCCGCACCGCAGGTCAGAAGAAAAATTGATGTTGGTGGCGAACATGTCGACGATCTGTGTCGCGATGCTGTCCGGGATCTGGGCATGGTCGGTGGCGGCGAACAGCGACGAGTGGATCTGGCCGGAACGCATTTCGATGCGGCGTTCCAGGGCGGCGGGGATGATGGCTGCCTTGAATCCGTCACCGTCGCGTTTGATGGTGAGCGCATTGACCGGGCCGTCGTGGCTGTCGCTGAGCGTGACGCTCAACTGTTGCAGCCCGCCGTCTTCGGAGGTGCGCGCCGTGACGCGCTTGCCGGCGCGTAGTTGCATGATGGTGCGCGCCAGCGCATCGGATTTGATGAAGCCGGCGGCGGCATCATCGGCTATGCCCAGGCGCTTCATCAGGCTTGCCAGTGTGTCGCCAGCGCGGACTTTTTCTTCATTGACATACCATGCCTGCCGGTCTTCCAATTGGGCAATCTGCTGTTGCAGATCCGGCAGGGCCAGCTCTTTGATGATGGGTTGGACGGTCACATCGGAAGTATCCGGCTCGGCGGGCGCGAAACCGGCGGCGCCGATGGTGAAGGCGCCGAGAAACAGCGCACCGGCCGCAAGAATCCTGGTTTTACGGGAGGAAGCGTAAAATTTCCTATGGCAGTAGCGATGGACGGTACGGTATAAGGAAGCGATGTGTGTGAATTTGTCTTGAGGAAACATGCAATACGTTAAAATCTGCCGTTGACACCTGTCCGGGATGCTGTTGCGGAAAAGCAAGGAAGTGCAGGGGAGCAGAAAACGGTCCGTTTCATTCGTTCTGTGCTATCTGATCGACCCGTTTGCCATTCGATGCAGGTAGCGTCGATAACTCCCGGTGACGCACGCTTTTACAGATTTCCGACAGGCGGTGAATGCTGATTTCTGCCGATTACGCTGACTGGATAGAGCGTGTGGCAGAAAAATAAAGCGTGCAGTATAACAAAGCATTTCCCAACTGTCCTGCAAAAGCCTATTTTTTTAGTTTATGAGGACAGAGGCAGCGGCCGGATCAATCGATACCGCTCAATGCAGCGTGGCCAGCAGAATCCTGCTGCCGGCATCCTGGGGGCGCATCCAGCTGGTCTGGGCGGCGGCGGGCGGGGCGAACGCCGCCATGGCCTGCACCAGCTGCTCCGTGTCGGTGTGGTAAAGAGTCAGGCCATCCGCGGTTTCGATCAGCTCGATCCGGTTGTCCGTGCTGTCCGCATACCAGTCCTTGACCGTGGCTGGGTCATAGGTGTAGCGGCCTGGTACGCCATTGACCTGTTCACTGACGTGATCGAAGCCGAAGCTGCCGACATAGTCGCTGCCTTTGTAGATATGCAGCGCGCCGCCGTCTCTGTCGAAGAAAGCGACATCGCCGTTGGCGGCCACATTACCCTTCGACTGGCTGCCGTCGGCTTCCAGCCAGTGATGGTTGATTTCGCCGGTCTGCGTGTTGGTGGTGGTGGAGAGGGTCTGTCCGGCCAGCGGGCCGTGGGTGACGGTGACGCTGGTGACGTCGTAGAGCTTGCTGTTGCCGGTGGCCGGGCGCGTCTTGTCGCGGAAGACGATGCCTGCCTGATTGCTGACCGGGTCGAGTACCAGCGCCGTATCCGGCGTCTGGTTGGCGGGAGGCATATCGGCATGGGAAGCGGTATTGCCGGGGCTGCCCTGGGTGATTTTCAGGCTGATGCCGAATGAGTCCGTCAGTTGGCCGATGGACCATTGGCCGGCGGCGGTGTGTTGGAGGGTGTTGTCCCAGATAACACCGGCATAATCAGAGGCCCAAACACCGCTGATAATTGGCACACCTACTGCAAAACCTGCGCCAATCGGACCCGTTGAAAAAAGAGGTCGGAATAGCATTCCTGTAGCGTTCGTTGCCATCAGTCCCACACCAGCAGAAAAAATTTCTTTAGCAACTGCGTTCAGATCGCCGCTTTTGACCGCGATAGTGATCTTGTACGCATCATATCCATGCGCCGATATGATCTTGGCGCCCGTGACTACCGCAAACTCAATTGGAATGACAAGACGCGTCGCCAAGTCTGCCAGATTCGCCGCGGTCTTGAATGATTCCAGCAAGGCTTTTTACGCCATGGATGATATCGATTCCTGGGCTTTCCCCAAACCACCAATGACGATATCGACCACCAGTTCGGATGATTTTCCCGTATTTTTTTCAGCAGCCAAGACTATTTTCCTTTATTGGATGAAATCGCGTGAGATTTAAATGCAAACAGTAAAGACAATGGCGACATAGATGCGACCAAAGACATAAATGCCGTCGAAAACAATAAAAAACTGATTGACCAGATGGAAGATGAAAATGAGTTATGTTGACGCCATGTAATATTTATCACAGAACAAAAAATCATGAAATGCAACAGGAACGGGAGTATCCACCCTACCCATAATCCCAACATAAATACTTTCAATCTTGCCTTCCAGCCATGGCCGTATCCTTCCAGCCATGGCCGTATCCTTCCAGCAGCTTCCGTAAGCAAGCCTCTCGAAACTCCCGATTGCCACAGACATAGAGCAATCCCACCGCTATCAACACAACCATCCCAAGCGCGCAATACAGGACGACGACCTGCGCGGGAAAAGGATCGGTCTGCTTCTCCAGCGCCACGCGGGCCGCAGTATCCAGCCCCTGCACGGTAGGCGTCGCCCAGGTCATCAATTCCCGCCCCCAGTGCGGCGTGGGCATGAAATAGGCAGCAAGATAGAGGACGTACCCGATGAATAAAAACAGAAGGTAGACTAAAAATAGTGGCCGAGCCGGGTTGTCTCTGGAGAAAAGCTTCACCCAATCCCCCGCAGATACTGGGCCAGTATGTTTTTCAGCAGTCATGCTCTTTTTTTGATGAGGGAGTTGTTTTTTACACAGCGCTACGCACGATATCATTTTGGATCACTTTCTGGCGACAGACTTTAGAAGACAATCCGATTTTTCGTCAATTAACGAAAACTGATTCGATAGATGATGTGCTGCAGATCGTGAACAGGTGCCGGTGTCGCACGCTGCGCAAGTGGTGTAGCGGTGGCTTTGGCAATTGCAGCTGGTGGATTACGGCAGCTCCTGCGATACAAGATTCCCCGGCATCCAGCCGGAACTGATCATGTCCGGCAGTATGCCGCTGAGGGGATGTAGGCGTACAATCATGGGTGTCCAGACATGGGCTTGGGCGGCGTCACACCGGAGCAGTGGTTAGACTGCCTGCTTTCTACTTCTGTATCCATCGCAATATTGCGTAAGTCCTGGTTATATCAATGAACGCCGTACCGCCTATATCTCAAGCCCCCCTGCCTTTGTCCGACCAGATCCTGGAGGCGCTGACCATCACCAGACGCGGCGTCGATGAGTTGCTCATCGAAAGCGAATTTGCGCAAAAACTGGCGCGCGCCGAAAAGACCAGACAGCCGCTGCGCATCAAGCTGGGTCTGGATCCGACTGCGCCCGACCTGCACCTGGGCCATACCGTGGTGCTGAATAAGATGCGTCAGTTGCAGAACCTCGGCCATACCGTGATCTTCCTGATCGGTGATTTCACTGCGATGATAGGCGATCCGTCCGGCCGCAATGCGACGCGTCCGCCATTGACGCGCGAGCAGATCGATATCAATGCCAGGACTTATTTTTCCCAGGCCAGCCTGGTGCTGGATCCGGCCAGAATCGAAATTCATCATAACTCTGAATGGTGCGATCCGCTCGGCAGCCGCGGTATGATTCAGCTGGCGTCGCGCTACACCGTGGCGCGCATGATGGAGCGCGACGATTTCACCAGGCGCTTCAGGGAAGGCGTGCCGATCTCGGTACATGAATTTCTGTATCCGCTGATGCAGGGCTACGACTCGGTCGCCCTGAAGGCCGACCTGGAACTGGGCGGCACCGACCAGAAGTTCAACCTGCTGGTCGGTCGCGAGCTGCAAAAGGATTTCGGTCAGGAGCCGCAGTGCATCCTGACCATGCCGCTGCTGGAAGGTCTGGACGGCATTGAAAAGATGTCCAAGTCCAAGAACAATTACATCAGCATCACCGAACCGGCCAACACCATGTTTGCCAAGGTGATGAGTATTTCCGACGTGATGATGTGGCGTTATTATGAACTGTTGTCGTTCCGCTCCAGCGCTGACATCGCCGGTTTCAGGACCGAGGTCGAGGCTGGCAGGAATCCGCGTGACATCAAGGTCGCGCTGGCGCAGGAAATCGTGGCGCGCTTCCATTCGCGGCAGGCCGCCGAAGACGCGCTGGCCGATTTCGTCAACCGTTCCAGGGGCGGTATTCCGGATGAGGTGCCGGAAGTCAGCCTGAGCGGCGCGCCGCTGGGCATCGGCCGGCTGCTGAAGCAGGCTGCTTTGTGTGCGTCGACCTCGGAAGCCTTGCGCATGGTGGAGCAAGGCGGCGTGCGTATCGATGGCGCGGTGATCCGCGACAAGAGCCTGAAGGTCGAGGCTGGCGCGTTCGTCGTGCAGGTTGGCAAGCGCAGGTTCGCGCGCGTGGTATTGGCGCATGGCGCTGACGGGGCGCTTCGCGGTGATGCTCCGGGTGCGGATTCACTTTGAATCACTTTAAATGATACAAGGAGAGTACCAACATGAAACTCTGGAGCGATTCTTTTCAGGACGGCGCGGCGATTCCAGGCGAATTCGCTTTTGCGGTGCCCGATCTCAAGCACCATGTCGCGCTATCGGCCAACAAAAATCCGCATCTGGCATGGAGCGATCTGCCCGCCGGCGCGAAGTCGCTGGTGCTGCTCTGCCTCGATCCTGACGCGCTCGCGCGCGGCGACGATATCAACCAGGAAAGCAGGATCGTGCCGGCCGATTGGCCGCGCGTCGAGTTCTTCCACTGGAGCATGGTCGATATACCGACCGGCATCGACAGGCTGGCCGCCGGCCAGTTCAGCAGCGCCATCACCACACGCGGCAAGGCCGGCCCGGCGATTCCCGGCGATCCGCTGTCGGG
>JBAPMF010000036.1:0-3505 GCA_049278475.1 Herbaspirillum sp.
CTGCGGATGTGGTGGTGCCGAGGCCGGCGCCGACCTGCCCCTTCGGATCGGGCTTGAGGAGGTTGCCGTACATGTAGCTGGCGCGCCGGCTCATGGCGGTGCCGGCCAGGATGTTCTCGGCCACGGCGGACTCCATGAAGCCCGAAGGTGCGATCACCTGCACCTTGCCGGCCGCGACATCGGCCTCGCTGATCACGCCCTTGACGCCGCCGAAGTGGTCGGAATGGCTGTGGGTGTAGATGACGGCGCCCACCGGCTTGCGCGGCCGGTGCTGGTAGTATAGTTCGAGCGCGGCGCGGGCGGTCTCGGTGGCGAGCAGCGGGTCGATCAGGATCAGGCTGTTGTCGCCCTCGATGAGGGTCATGTTCGCGAGGTCGAAGCCGCGCACCTGGTAGACGCGGTCAGTCACCTTGAACAGGCCGTTGATGAGGTTGAGCTGCGCCTGGCGCCACAGGCTCGGGTTGACGCTGTCGGCCGGCGCGTCGGCCTTCAGGAAGTCGTAGGGCTTCAGATTCCAGACCGGACGCGGGCCGGTGCCGGGCACCAGCGCATCGGGCACCGTGCCGATGAAGCCGTGCGTCGCGTCCTCGAAATCCTGGCGATTGGCGAAGGGCAGTGTCTTCGCCATCTCGGCATTGGCTTTCAGCGTGGCGGGCTCGGGCGCCTTGGGCGCGGTCTGCGCCCAGGCCGGTGCGACGGCCTGCATGCAAGCCCAGGCGACGAGGGCAATGGAGAAGGTGGAAGAACGGGTCATGGTTGTCTCTTTGTGGAAGATGGATGGGGGAACAACGATCAAAACGACCGGATGACTCCCGATGAGATCGGGAACAGGTTCTTATGATAAAGTTGCCATTGATTACATGACCATATTGACCACGGAAGGAACAAGATGAGTCATCCGTGGTCTGCACTCGCAAATTTACTGTGAACAGGCCCTGACACAAGGAATGATCGCATCATGTCGAACATAACAGTCAAACACGAAATTCCTTCCTATCTCAAGCCGCATGGCGTCGGTCCATGGGACGTCTATCTCGAACAGATCGACCGCGTCACCCCTTACCTCGGCGCGCTGGCGCGCTGGGTGGAAACCCTGAAGCGTCCCAAGCGCATGTTGATCGTCGATGTGCCGATCGAGCGTGATGACGGCACGATTGCTCACTTCGAAGGCTACCGCGTGCAGCACAATACCTCGCGTGGCCCGGGCAAGGGCGGCGTGCGTTTCCATCAGGACGTGACGCTGTCCGAGGTGATGGCGCTGTCGGCCTGGATGACGGTCAAGAATGCAGCGGTGAATGTACCCTATGGCGGCGCCAAGGGCGGCATTCGCGTCGATCCGAAGACCTTGTCGCGCGGCGAACTGCAACGCATGACGCGTCGCTACACCAGCGAAATCGGTATCATCATCGGCCCGAACAAGGACATTCCCGCGCCGGACGTCAACACCGATGCGCAGATCATGGCCTGGATGATGGATACATATTCCATGAATCAGGGTAGTACTGCGTCGGGTGTCGTGACAGGCAAGCCGATCTCGCTGGGTGGCAGTCTTGGTCGTCATGAAGCCACCGGCCGCGGCGTGTTCGTAGTCGGTTGCGAAGCTGCCGCCAAATGCCATCTGGAGATCAGCAATGCGCGCGTTGCGGTACAGGGCTTCGGTAATGTCGGCGGCATTGCCGCGCGTCTGTTTGTCGAAGCCGGCGCAAAAGTTGTGGCGGTGCAGGATCACGCAGCGACGGTCGTGCGCGCCAGCGGCCTTGACATTCCTGCGTTGCGGGATCATGTTGCGCAATATGGCAGCGTCGCCGGCTTTCCCGGCGGTGATGAAGTGGCGGACCGCGTCCAGTTCTGGGCGAGCGACTGCGACATTCTGGTGCCTGCCGCGCTCGAGCAGCAAATCGACGCGAATAATGCCTCGTCGGTGCGCGCCAAAATCGTTTTGGAAGGCGCGAACGGCCCCACCACGCCGGCAGCCGACGACATCCTGCGCGACAAGGGCGTGCTGGTCGTACCCGATGTGATTGCCAATGCCGGCGGCGTGACGGTGAGCTATTTCGAATGGGTACAGGATTTCTCCAGTTTTTTCTGGACGGAGGATGAGATCAATTCGCGTCTCACGTATATCATGCGTGAGGCTTTCGCTGCCGTCTGGCAACTGGCTGAAGAAAAGAAAGTATCATTACGCACGGCGGCATTCATCGTGGCATGCACGCGCGTGCTGCAGGCGCGTGAAATGCGCGGTCTGTATCCCTGACATTTCAATCCTCACCTTTCGTGCATTGATTCTTTCATGCGATTTAATCATGTTAACCACTCCCTGAAGATGAAAATCTTGGCTAAAGCATTTGCTTTATCTGCTTAACTTGTGCTAGATTTCGCTGGGTCAATACAGTACAGGATACGTAAAAATTTTCAGGAGGATGGCATGAGATTATTAAGGTTAAGGCTGGCAGGGATATTGATGGGCGCAAGTGTATTGATGGGCCAGGCTCATGCGGAAGACCTCACAGGCCGTCTGAAGAAAATCAGGGACACTGGTACACTGACACTGGGCGTGCGCGATGCATCGATCCCGTTCTCCTATCTCGATAACAAACAGTCGTATCGAGGCTATTCGGTCGATCTCTGCATGAAAGCCGCGACCGCGATCCAGAAAAAACTGGACCTGGCTGCGTTGCACGTGAAGATGGTGCCGGTGACTTCGGTAACGCGCATTCCGCTGATCGCCAACGGCGCTATCGATATCTCGTGCGATTCGGCGACCAACAACATGGAGCGTCAAAAGCAGGTTGCGTTCGCCGTGACCGGGTTTGTCGTCGCCAACCGTTTCCTGTCGAAAAAAACTGCCAACCTGAAGACGCTGGACGATCTGAAGGGCAAGACCATCGTTTCGACCTCCGGCACGACCAGCCTGAAGCAGATCACCACGCTCAACACAGAGCGTAAGCTGGGCATGCACATCCTGGCTGCCAGGGATCACGCCGAAGCTTTCCTGATGGTGGAAACCGGCCGCGCGGTTGCATTTGTGATGGACGATATCCTGCTCTCTTCGCTGGCAGCCGGTTCTAGGTCGCCTGACGACTACGTTATTTCCAGTGAAGCGCTGTCGGTCGAGCCATACGGTCTGATCCTGCCATTGGGCGATGCTGCTTTCAAGAAGGTGGTGGACGATGCGCTGATCGCGGTTTACAAGAGCGACGAAATCAAGACGATTTATGCCAAATGGTTCCAGTCGTCCATCCCTCCGAAGGGCATCAACCTGCATGTACCGATGAGTCCTCAACTGCAGGCCATCCTGGCGCAACCTACCGATTCTGGCGATCCCACTGCTTACGCCGCCGTGCCGGAAGCGCAACAGCAATCTTCCGGGAAGAAAAAATAAACCGGAGCAGCGTGCTGAACATGTAGTACCGTGTTGTCATAAAAATAAGAGCCGCTAATACAACGCTGCTGGCTGCGTTGCGCCTGCTTGCCGTACCTTCGTACTGTCTTCGTCGGCGCGCCT
>JBAPMF010000037.1:0-34956 GCA_049278475.1 Herbaspirillum sp.
GTGTGCGCGCCTTACGCATCGGGCCGCAAATCGATCCAGGCGTTCCGGCGACTGTCGCGCTCGACGGGCAGCCGCTGGCGCTGGCATTGAAGTCAGGCAATTTCGGCAGCATCGATTTTTTTGAGAAGGCCTTGCGCTTCCTCGGTGGAGCAAGTGTATGAGCAAGGAAATCCAACTACGCGAAGAAATCTGCCGCACCGGCGCCAGTCTCTATCGACGCGGCTATACCGTCGGCTCGGCCGGCAACATCAGCGCACGTCTCGATGACGGCTGGCTGATCACGCCGACCGATGCCTGCCTGGGTTTTCTCAATCCGGAAAAAATCGCCAAGGTCGATGCAGCCGGCAACTGGATCTCGGGCGACCAGCCTTCCAAGACGCTAGCCCTGCATCGCAGGGTCTACGAGAACAATCCTGAAGTGCATGCCGTCGTGCATACGCACTCGACCTATCTAGTCAATCTGACGATCACCGGCGTGTGGTCGCAGGACGATGTACTGCCGCCGATCACACCGTATTACGTGATGAAGGTCGGCCATATCCCGCTGATTTCCTACCATCGCCCCGGCGATCCGCTAGTGGCCGAACGCGTGGAGCAGCTTGCCGCCAAAGTGCGTGGCGTGCTGCTTGAGCGTCTTGGTCCAGTAGTATGGGAAAGCTCGGTTTCCAGGGCGGCCTATGCGCTGGAAGAACTGGAAGAAACCGCGCGCTTATGGCATCTGGCCGGCGGCAATGTGACACCTCTGGATGATGCTGCCTTGCAGGAATTACGTGAGGTATTCAACGCGCGCTGGTAGCGCATTCAACCATGATTGCCTGTTCCGCAGGCACCATCATCAACGGCCATCGGAACGGCCAAGCATCAACAGGAGATTGTCGCAGCATGATTGCATCAACCACATCCGGGGCGGTAGCAGACGCCAAGACGCAGGAACAGAACCGCGTCTATGCCAAGGTATTCTGGCGTATCATGCCTTTCCTCATGCTGTGTTACGTGATTGCCTACCTGGATCGCGTCAACATCGGCTTCGCCAAGCTGCAAATGTCGATTGACCTCGGGTTCAGCGAAACCGTGTTTGGCCTCGGCGCCGGCATATTCTTCATCGGTTATTTTCTGTTCGAAGTGCCGAGCAATATCCTGATGCACAAGGTCGGCGCGCGCATCTGGATTGCCCGCATCATGATCACCTGGGGCATTCTGTCGGCGGCGTTCATGTATGTCCAGACACCGATGCAGTTCTATGTGCTGCGCTTCCTGCTGGGTCTGGCCGAAGCCGGTTTCTATCCCGGCATCATCCTGTACCTGACCTACTGGTATCCGTCGCATCGCCGCGCCAGGGTAATGGCGGTGTTCATGTCCGGTATTCCCGTCGCCGGCATTCTCGGCAATCCGCTGTCAGGCTGGATCATGGATACCTTCCACGGCGCCACCGGCATGCAAGGCTGGCAGTGGATGTTCGTGATCGAAGCGATTCCTGCAGTGCTGATCGGTCTGGCGACGCTGGCATATCTGGACAATGGCATCGCCAAGGCGAAGTGGCTGACCAGCGCCGAAAAGAAATTGCTGGAAGAGGAAATCGCCGCCGACCAGAAAGGCAAGGAAAGCGCGTATTCTTTCGCTGATATCATTGGCGACAGGCGCGTCTGGCTGGTGTGTCTGATCTATTTCTGTTTCGTCATGGGTCAATACGGTCTGACGCTGTGGATGCCGACGCTGATCAAGGCGACCGGCATCAGCGGTAACCTGCATATCGGCCTGTTGAGCGCGATTCCTTTCGGTTGCGCGATCATTGCGATGAACCTGATCGGCCGCAGCGCCGACGCCCGTCGCGAACGTCGCTGGCATCTGATCATGCCGGCCATGATGGGCGCGACCGGCTTCGTCGGCGCAGCGCTGTTTGCCGACAACACAGTGATCTCGGTTGCGGCTCTGTCACTGGCCGCCGCTGGCGTGCTGACATGCGCGCCGCTATTCTGGTCGCTGCCGACGGCATTCCTGTCGGGCGCTGCCGCAGCAGTCGGTATCGCGGCAATCAATTCGGTGGGTAATCTGGCCGGTTTCGTCAGCCCTTATCTGATCGGCTACCTGCAGGATCTGACACAGGACGGCGCAGCCGGCATGTATATGCTGGCGATCATGCTGGTGATCGGTGCTGTCGCTGTGTTAAAGACTTCGCCTGCGCTGGTGAATAAATAAAGGGATCACGATGCTGCGTTTTGCCGCCAACCTGAGCATGCTATACACCGAACATGCTTTTCTCGATCGCTTCGCTGCCGCCGCCAGAGATGGTTTCAGCGGCGTCGAATTTTTGTTTCCGTATGATTTCCAGCCGGCAGAAATCAAGTCGCGTCTCGATGCGCACCACCTCACGCAGGTGCTGTTTAATGCGCCGCCGGGCGACTGGGCTGCAGGTGAACGCGGTATCGCTTCGTTACCGGGCCGCGAAGATGAATTCAAACGCAGCATCGAAACGGCATTGCAATACGCCGGCGTCATTGGCAACAGGACGCTGCACGTCATGGCCGGTTTGATCCGTCCAGAGCAGGATCGGGTCCGACATCGCGCAGTCTACATGAGTAATCTGTCCTACGCCGCCCATCAGGCTGCATCGGCAGGTGTCACCGTGTTGATCGAGCCGATCAACACACGCAACATCCCGGGCTTCTTCCTCAACCGCCAGAGCGACGCGCAAGCCATCTGCGCCGAAATCGGCTCGGCTAACCTGAAAGTACAATTCGACTGCTATCACTGCCAGATCGTCGAAGGCGATGTCGCCGTCAAGTTGAAGCGTGATATGGCCGGCATCGGCCACATTCAAATCGCCGGCACACCCGAGCGCCATGAACCGGACACCGGCGAACTGAATTATCCGTATCTGCTCGAATTGATCGATACGCTAGGCTATCAGGGATGGATTGGCTGCGAATACATACCAGCATCGTCCACGTCGGACGGCCTGGCTTGGCTCGAGGCGCTGGCAGCGCAGGGCCTGACTGAGCTGAAGCCGCGCTAAATCAGGATCGGTCGATGATCCTGATTCGCAGCGTGGCAACAGCAGCAAGGCTTGAGAATAGACCGTTTGCCTGATCAGACAAACGCCTGCAGCGACCCCTTCATTTTCTTCAAGGCGGCTACCTCGATCTGACGGATACGTTCGGCAGACACGCCAAATTCGCCAGCCAGCTCGTGCAGGGTAGCGCCGCTGCCGTCGTCGCTGGCCAGCCAGCGCGCTTCCACGATGCGGCGCGAACGATCGTCGAGCTTGCCCAGTGCGCTCTCCAGACCTTCCGATTGCAGGCGGTCGTATTGCCGAGCTTCCATCATACGGGTCGGCTCGCTATTGTCCGAGGACAGGTAAGCAATCGGTGCGAATCTGTCGTTTTCATCATCGGTTGGCGCTTCCAGCGCGACGTCACGGCCGGACAGGCGGGTTTCCATCTCGATGACTTCTTCGCGCTTGACGTCCAGCGTTTCGGCCAGCGCATCGACTTGCGCCAGCGTCATGGTATCCAGGCTTTCCTTATGACTGCGCAGGTTGAAGAACAACTTGCGCTGCGCCTTGGTGGTTGCCACTTTGACCAGCCGCCAGTTCTTCAGGATGTACTCATGCATCTCGGCCTTGATCCAGTGTATCGCATACGACACCAGACGCACGTTCTGTTCCGGGTCGAAGCGCTTGACCGCTTTCATCAGGCCGATATTGCCTTCCTGGATCAGATCGGCATGCGGCAAACCATAGCCCAGATAGCTGCGGGCGATCGAGACCACCAGCCGCAAGTGCGACAACACCAGTTTTTGTGCGGCTGCAAGATCATTTTTATCGCGCAGATTACGCGCCAGCGATACTTCTTCAGCTTGCGTCAACATAGGCAGACGGTTGACCGCCGAAATATAGGCGTCAATATTGCCCAGACTGCCGGAGAAGCCGAGCGCAAGCGCATTGGTTTCGACGGATATCAGTGCAGTAGCTGGTTTCATTGATTCATCCTTGTTTTTTGAGTGGAGAAGCGATGTGTACAATCAGGCAATGCATTTAAAACTGGAGTATTTCTGTCGAGTATTTTAGCACTCCTGCGTAGGGAGTGCTAATCATGGCTCTGGAAGAAAGAAATAACTTCACATATATGAAGAAATAATTTTATATATATACAGAAAATTCGCCATATTTATTCTCGCCAGAAAGCGGGCTGACACCCTCAGCGTCAGGCTAGTCGTGAGAGATGGCGTCTGACCGATAACATGGCGCCGGCCAGTCCGAGCAGCGCGCTCAGACCGAGCAGAAAGCCGATGACGGAGAAGCTGGCTGGCGCCAGGCGGAATTCCGAGGCGTACAGGCGAGCGAAGTCGGCGATTGCCGTGTTCAGCGGCTGCAAGGCCAGCATCACCCATATCAGGGCCAGACCGCCGGCGCACAGGCCGAGCAATACGCCGGTGTAATAGAACGGGCGATGGATGAAGGCATTGGTAGCGCCCAGCAAACGCGATATGTCGATTTCTTCATGCTGCGTCATAATTTGCAGGCGGATAGTATTGAACACGACTGCGATCACTATCGCCCCCAGGGTGATGCCCAGAAACAGCAAGACCAGCCGCAGGATGTGTAACAGCGCTGCCAGTTGCCTGATCCAGGCCGAGTCGATCTGGACGGTATCGACGCCGGGCATGGCTTTGAGCTGCCGGGCGATGTCATCGACGCTGCTGCTGTCCATGGCGCTCTGGAGGCCCGAAATTTTCAGCACATAGCTGTCCGGCAAGGGATTCGTACCCAACGTCGCCAGTACGTCGCTCAGGCCGGTCTTGCTCTTGAGCGCGCCCAAGGCTTGTTCGCGCGGGGTGAAGATGACTTTGGCACTACCGCCGCTGCTTTGCAGGATCTTGCTGATGCTGGCGCTCAAGGCGGTGGCTTTTTCACGCGGGAGGTCCATTTTCAGGAAGATACTGATTTCCGGCTCGACAGCGAGTTGCTCCGATATCGGGCGCACGTTTTCCAGTACGGTCAGGCCGGCAAATGGCAGCGCCAGTGCAATCGACACCACCAGTACATTGAGAATGAAATTGCCGGGCGAGCGCCACAGGTGACTGAAGGCACCGGCCAGAGCAGTGCAATGCTGGCGCAGCCAGTTCATTGCACAGTCTCCAGACCATTGACACCGTCGCTGACGATGCGGCCGCAGTCGAGATAGACGATGCGGTCGGCGCCGGTCAAATATTGCTCGTCGTGAGTCGAAATCAGGCAGGTTACGCCGACGCTATGGAAGGATTTGAGCGCGGCCAATACCTTGTTGGTATTGTCACGGTCGAGATTGGCAGTCGGTTCGTCGGCCAAAATGATTTGCGGACGATTGACGATGGCGCGGGCGATCGCCACGCGCTGCTGTTCGCCACCCGACAGTTCCTGCGGTCTGGAAGCTGACTTGTCGAGCAGATCGACTTTGTCTAGGGCGGCGCGGGCGCGTTTCTCGGCATCCGAACGGGAGACGCCGGTGATGATCAGCGGCAGCATCACATTCGACAGAATGTTGCGATCCTGCAACAGACGCTGTTGCTGAAAAATCAAGCCCAGCTTGCGGCGCAGGTAAGGCATGCCGCTGGGCCTGATGGTATTGATATTCTGGCCGTTGACGCTGAGCACGCCGCTGCTGGGGCGCTCCATGGCAGCAATCATTTTCAGCAGGGTCGACTTGCCGGCGCCGGATGGCCCAGCAAGAAAGAGCAGTTCGCCTTTCCGGACCGACAGCGTGATGTCACTCAAGGCGAAGACATCGCACGCATACTGTTTGGAGACCCCGGCAAATTCAATCATGGTCGGTGAATTCAATATCCTGTTCTGCTTTTACTTGAACAGGATGGCTCAGTTTAACAAGGCATCGACGAATTCTTCGGCATGGAAGGCTTGCAGGTCGTCGATCTGCTCACCCACGCCGATGAAGTACAGCGGTACCGGACGGGTCTTGGCGATGGCCGCCAAGATGCCGCCTTTGGCAGTGCCGTCGAGCTTGGTCACCACCAAGCCGGTCAGGCCGAGCGCATCGTCGAAAGCTTTGACCTGCGCCAGCGCATTCTGGCCGGTATTGCCGTCGATGACCAGCAGTACTTCATGCGGCGCGGTGTTCATGCTTTTACCGATGACGCGCTTGATCTTTTTCAACTCGTCCATCAGGTGCAATTGCGTCGGCAGCCGGCCGGCCGTGTCGACCATGACCACATTGGTGCCGCGCGCCTGCGCTGAATGCACGGCATCGTAAGCGACAGCTGCCGGGTCGCCAGACTCCTGGGCGATCACGGTGATGTCATTGCGCTCGCCCCAGATTGCCAGCTGTTCGCGCGCAGCGGCGCGGAAGGTGTCGCCAGCAGCCAGCAGAACCGATTGCCGGTGCGCCTGCATGTGCCTGGCCAGTTTGCCGATGGTGGTGGTCTTGCCAGAGCCGTTGACGCCTGCGACCATCATCACCAGCGGCTGATAGCGTCCCAGCACCAGCGGCTTTTGCAGCGGGCGCAGCAGGTCGATGAGCAGCACGCGCAGGGCCTTGCGGACCTGATCGGCTTCGCTCAGTTTTTCGTCCTTGACCTTCTTTTTCAAGGCGTCGAGCAAAAACTGGGTGGCTTCGACACCGGCGTCCGAAATCAGCAGCGCCGATTCCAGCTCTTCGTACAGCTCATCGTCGATCCTGGCGCCGATGAACAGCGTGGTCAGGCTGCTGGAAGTCTTGGACAGACCGCTCTTGAGGCGCGCCAGCCAGGAGCGTCTGACTTCGGACGACAGCAGCGCCGCTTCGATGGTTTCTTCCGGGGGCGTCGCCGTTATTGTAGGCGCCGGCGCGACTTCCTCGATAGCGCTGGATTCTGGCTGGGGCTTTTTTTTGAAGAAACTAAACATCGGATGCCGGGCTGATTCGTCGAATGTGGCTATGATGCCGAGTAAGGGCGCGCTACGCTGGTTCCCCGAAAGAAAAATACAATGACGAGGTACAATTGATCGATACTGCATTCAAATACTGGACACTGCTGTCCGGACTGTCTTTGACCAGCCCCCCCCCCGCATTTTAACAGAGCATAGTCAATGAAACTAAAGATGAGCGTCATCCTGTCGGCAGGCTTACTGTTGGTCTGTCTGTCGACTCGATATCTCGCAGTTCAAGCCCAGCCGGTTCCTTCCGCTGCCACTGAATTCGTGCTGAAAAATGGCATGAAAGTCATCGTCAGGGAAGACCATCGCGCGCCCACGGTCGTGCAGATGGTCTGGTATAAAGTCGGCTCCATCGACGAAAGCAACGGCACCACCGGCGTAGCCCACGCGCTCGAGCATATGATGTTCAAAGGCACCAGAAAGCACAAGGCCGGCGAGTTCAGCCGCTTAGTGGCCGAACTGGGCGGCCGCGAAAATGCGTTTACCAATCGTGATTACACCGCTTATTTTCAGCAGGTCGAGCAGTCGCGCCTGGAAGCCGTCATGGCGCTGGAAGCCGACCGCATGCGCAATGTGCAGTTCGACCGGCATGAATTCGCCAAAGAAATCCGCGTCATCATGGAAGAGCGCCGCTGGCGCACCGACGACCAGCCCCAGGGGCTGATGAGTGAAGCGCTCAACGCCGCCGCCTTCGTCGCCCATCCTTACCATCATCCGGTGATCGGCTGGATGGATGACCTGCAACACATGACCGTCCAGGACACCGAAGCCTGGTACCGCCGCTGGTATACGCCCAACAACGCCACGCTGGTGGTCAGCGGCAATGTCAGCGCCGACAAGGTGGCGGTGCTGGCGCAGAAGTATTTCGGTCGCATTCCAGCTAAAACCATCATGCACGGCAAGCCGCAGAACGAGCCTGAGCAGCGCGGTTTACGCCGCGTCACGGTCAAGGCGCCGGCGGAAAATCCCTACGTCATCCTGGCCTTCAAGGCACCGTCCCTGCGCGACCTCGAAAAGGATCAGGATGTCTATGCGCTGGGCATCCTCTCGGCCGTACTCGACGGCTACGACAACGCACGCCTGAACGACAGGCTGGTGCGTACCGGCAAGGTTGCCAACAGCGTCGGCGCCGGTTACGACAACATGACGCGCGGCCCATCCTTGTTCACACTGGAAGGCAGTCCAACAGCCGGCATCACCACCACGCAACTGGAAAACCTGTTACGCGCTGAAGTCGCGCGCATCGCCGAAGAAGGGATATCCGAACAGGAATTACAGCGCGTGAAAACGCAACTGATCGCATCACAAATCTACAAGCGCGACTCGATCTTCGGGCAAGCGATGGAAATCGGTTTGCTGGAAATGTCCGGCCTGTCGCACAAGAATATCGACCGTATCATTGACCGGCTCAAGGCAGTGACGCCGCAGCAAGTGCAAGCGGTCGCGCAAAAGTATTTCAGCGACGACAAACTGACTGTTGCCACGCTGGAACCGCTGCCGTTATCCGGCAGGAAGCCGGGACCGCCGCCGGGGCCGTTACGCTGATTCCGATGGTACCCAAGCCTTCCTGTTTCTATTTATTGTGTTGATTCATTCTGCATCGAGATGAAAAAATATTACCTGGTTTGCGTACTTCTTTTTGCCGGTTTCACAGCGCAAGCATATGCTGCCTTGCACATTCATTCGTGGTCGCTGCCCAATGGCGCGCGCGTGCTGTTTGTGGAGAACCATACGATTCCCATGCTCGATCTCAGCATCGAGTTCGATGCCGGTTCGCGCCGTGACCCGGCGGAAAAATCTGGCCTTGCTGCGCTGACCAACGCGCAACTGGCGCGCGGCATAGTAGCTGACGGCGATGCGCCTGCATTGTCGGAAGCGCAAATCCTGAACGGTTTTGCCGACATTGCCGCACAACGCGGCAGCAACACCGGCATGGATCGCGCCGGTGTTACTTTGCGTACCTTATCCAGCGCAGCAGAGCGGGACACCGCAGTGGGCCTGCTGGCGCGCATGCTGGCACAGCCGGGTTTTCCTGCCGAATTGTTCGCCCGCGACCAGGCGCGTACCATTGCCGCTGTCAAGGAATCTGAAACCAGGGCCGCAGAAATTGCCGCCAAGGCATTTTGGGCTTCTGCGTACGGCGCGCATCCCTATGCACGCCGGGAAAGCGCCGAGTCGGTCGCCGCGATAACGCGTGATGATCTGCTGACCTTCCATCGCAGGCACTACGTCGCCAACCGCGCCGTGATCGCGATGATCGGCGATGTCACGCGCGCGCAGGCTGACCAGATCGCGCAACGCCTGACGCAGCAATTGCCACAAGGAGCGGCGCTGCCGGATTTACCGGAAGTCGAGGTCAGCGCCGCCTCGGAAAAGCGCATCGCGCATCCGGCATCGCAGTCGCATATCCTGATTGGTATGCCGGCGCTGGTGCGCAACGATCCGGATTTTTTCGCGCTGACGGTGGGCAATTACATCCTTGGCGATGGCGGTTTCGTTTCGCGCCTGAACAAAGAAGTACGGGAAAAGCGCGCACTGGCGTACAGCGTTTACAGCTATTTCTCACCACTGGCGCAACAGGGTCCGTTCCAGATCGGTCTGCAAACCAAAAAGGAGCAGACTGACGAAGCCCTCGGCGTGGTGCGCCGGACTGTGGCAACGTATTTGCAGGATGGCCCGACGGTTGCCGAGCTGAAAGCCGCCAAGGACAACCTCATCGGCGGCTTTGCCCTGCGTATCGACAACAATCGCAAAATTCTCGGCCATCTGGCAGTGATTGGCTACTACCAATTGCCGCTGAATTATCTGGATACCTGGAGCGCCAATGTCGCCAAGGTCACTGCCACGCAGGTGCGCGACGCCTTCAACCGTAAAATCGCTCTCGACAAATTAAGCACGATCGTGGTGGGCGAAGCCGGATAAACCCGTGCGCAGGACTGCAAAAAAACACCATGTCGCGGCACCTGCCCGCAACAAGCATCAGGTTCGCATCATCGGCGGTCAATGGAAGCGCACGCCGTTGCCCGTATTACAGGCGGAAAGCTTGCGACCGACGCCGGATCGCGTGCGCGAAACGGTATTCAACTGGCTGACGCACCTGATCAGCAGCGACTGGGCGCAAATACGCTGCCTCGATCTGTTTGCCGGTTCGGGCGCGCTCGGTTTCGAGGCCGCCAGCCGTGGTGCGCGGCATGTCGTCATGCTGGAAAATCATGCACCGGCGGTGCGCCGGCTGGAAATCAGCAAGGAAAAGCTGCGTGCCGGGCAGGTCGAGATTCAGCACGGCGATGCGTTGGCGCTGTTGCGGAGATGGAATGCGCATGCTTTCGACCTTATTTTTGCCGATCCGCCTTACCATCAGAACTGGCTGGCGCAGATCATGCCGGCCTGTGAACGACTGCTGGCCGAACGCGGTCTGGTGTACGTCGAATCAGAACAGCCGCTGACAGGCGACGATGCGCCCGACTGGATGGCATCCTGGAAAATCGTCAGGGCCGACAGGGCGGGCCTGGTATTTTGTCATTTGCTACAGCCCAAAAATAGCGGCTCTCAGGCATAATGCGCATTCTGATCTTGGAATGAGTTCTGGCTGGTGAAGAGAGGCTCTGATGGTGATAGCTGTTTATCCGGGAACATTCGATCCGTTGACGCGTGGCCATGAAGATCTGGTGAGGCGCGCATCGGGATTGTTCGACAAGTTGATCGTAGGCGTGGCAGACAGCAAAAACAAGCAACCGTTTTTCTCTCTCGATGAGCGCCTGTCGATAGCAAACGAGGTATTGGGACATTATCCGAATGTCCTGGTGGAAAGTTTTTCGGGACTGCTCAAGGATTTCGTGCGGCAGAACAGCGCTCGTGTCATCATGCGCGGCCTGCGCGCGATGTCGGACTTCGAATACGAATTCCAGATGGCCGGCATGAATCGCTATCTGCTGCCCGACGTGGAAACCATGTTTCTGACACCGTCGGATCAATACCAATTCATTTCCGGCACGATCGTGCGCGAAATCGCCCTGCTGGGCGGTGATGTATCGAAATTCGTTTTCCCTTCGGTCGAAAAATGGTTGAAGAAAAAGCTGGCAACGATGGATGTGTAATGACATAACCGCCGGTATCGATAGGCAACGGACAGCAGGTTCCAGGAAGAGAGTGGAGCAGATATGGCGCTGATGATCACTGATGACTGCATCAACTGCGACGTCTGTGAACCTGAATGTCCGAACGGGGCGATCTATATGGGGCCACAGATCTATGAAATCGACCCCGGTAAATGTACCGAATGCGCCGGCCATTTCGACGAGCCGCAATGCCAGCAGGTCTGCCCGGTCGCCTGCATTCCGTTCAATCCTGCCTGGCGGGAAAGCAAGGATCAACTGATGGCCAAATATGTATCGCTGCAAGCGTCTGTCAAGTCTTGATTTTTGTCTGAAGCGGGCACGATTTTGTCGGCAGTGCCTAACGGCTGGCGGCGTGATTGGGTCGCCACTTCAAGTGTATTCCTAGGAGCAGACCCAGACGCAATAAGGCTTTCTATCCTGTTCGTAGCGTATATCCGCTGCGTTTTTCTCAGAACCGATCGCACCAATCAAATTTGCTCTTTGCTAGCCCCTTGTAATTGGATTGCTTGCTCTATTGGAGACCACAACTGGTCCAAAAAGTCCTGCTCGGGCTTAATCTGGTGAGGCATGCCAACGGAAGTCGATATATGAAGGCGCAATTTTTGCAGGCTGCTCTTATGTGAGTATGCCGCAAGCCACACCTCAGGACGCCTTTGAACCTGCTCAAACCAACTATCTGACCCTTCTGCTGGCAGGAAAAATTTATAGCTGGTCGCAAAAGCTTATTACATGCAGCTTAATCTCGAATTGCGAAGCGCAAGATGCAAAAAACGCGTAAGTTGTAAGACATTCTTAAAACATCATCAGTCAGGTGCTGTCCTGCCATGGCGCGCCACTTCTTGCAACTCGCGACCCATTGCGCACCCTTTCCGAGTTGCTCAAGCATTGCTTTGGTTTCTTTCCAGCAGATTGCCTTCCATGGGCTTTATCATGGGTCATTGCCACTCGCTTCATGCTGTACTCATGTGGGTGCCATTAGCATCACACTTTGACAAAATGTAATCGACCGATTACAATTAACCGCATGTTCTCAATAAAACCACTCCCTGAGTTCACAGCATGGCTGGACGACCTCAAAGATGCATCGGTACGCGGCCTGGTCGTGGCAAGGATCAAACGATTAGAGCGCGGGCTGATGGGTGACGTAGAGCCTGTCGGCGAAGGTGTCTCGGAACTGCGCATTCATGTCGGGGCCGGATGGCGGGTATATTTCACACAGCGCGGCATGCAGGTAATTGTGTTACTCGTTGGTGGCTCCAAACGTTCGCAAAAGAGCGATATCAAGCGCGCTAAAGCGCTCGCAGCGATGCTGGATTAACGGAAGGAATGACCATGACTAAACAAATCAAAGTTGACGAATTGCCAGAATTCGATGCCGCCCCCTATCTCGATAGTGAAGAGGCTATTGCGGCCTATTTGACAGATATTTTAGAAGCGAATGATGCTGCTTTGCTGGCATCAGCGCTGGGCGATATAGCACGTGCTCGCGGCATGAGTGAAATCGCCAAGTCAGCAGGAATTACGCGCGAAGCGCTCTATAAGGCATTGCGCCCTGGTAGCGCCCCGCGTTTCGACACGGTCAATCGTGTCTGCACTGCACTTGGTGTGCGTCTAGTGGCACAGGCCGTGCATAGCTGATTGCATACGAATTTCCTACTGCCCTGCCCTACGGCGCGACGCCTCCTCCTTTTCATAATCGTCGCGACAACCGACATTGCAAAATAGCACCTCGGGTGCAACAGCTTCGTCGCAAAAGTGGCAATGACAATCCGACTCCAACACCGGCTGCCGCCGCAGAAATTGCCCGGCACCTTGCTGTCGCGCAGCGCCTGGCGCAAGTTATCTACGTCCTCCTGGCTGCTGGCCGCGTCGGTCATATACAGGATGAATCCGGCATGCGAGCCGTTCTTGTAGTAGCGCCGGCGGAACAAGGTCGCGGACTCATTCAACCAGGCCGACTGCAAGGCACAGGTCAGTAGAAAACACCGAGGGTCGCGTCGCTGCAAATCAAGAACGAGCATTGATTTCACATGTCTGGAATACCGCGCGTGCAGAAGGCTTGACCGATAAAGCGAACCCATGTTCGGGCATCAAGGCATTCGAAGAAGACGGCCGCGATACCTACGTGTCTACGTGTACGACGGATTTTCGCAGCAGTACAAAACGCCGGTGACGCCTGGCAGAGATGTCGCCGCTATTTCAAATTCCTGGCCTTCACAATGCAAAAGGCACTGCCGCTAACCCCGACCACAGTAAAAAGTATGGATTAGCGAGCGGATTACGAAAAGGCGAGTCGCTGAGAAGAATGGCGGCACTGTTAGTGCAGAATTGCGGAGCAAAAAAAAGCCCACCGAACGGTGGACCTCCTTTTAGATACTGGTGCTGGCTGCAGGACTTGAACCCGCCACCCCCTGATTACAAGTCAGGTGCTCTACCGGATGAGCTAAGCCAGCAAGAAATAGCCTGCTATTCTAACTTATTTAATTCTGGTGAGTACAGGATTCCCACCTTTTTTGGGTGGCTTTGGCTCATCATCCGGTTTTTCTTCACTGTGAGGTTCGGCCTTGTCCGGGATCGGTACAGAACTCAGGCCTGTCGCCGGCGCGGCTGCCGGCGCCTCGAAGGCCATGCCTTGTCCGTTTTCACGCGCGTAAATCGCGATGACCCTGTCGACCGGGATCGAAATATTGCGCGAAACTCCGCCGAAACGCGCGCTGAAACTGATGACCTCATTGTCCATCATGAGGCCACTGGCGGCTTCGAAGCTGATGTTCAGCACAATCTCGCCGTTCTTGACGAATTGCATGGGAACACGCGTATGCACATCCACTGCTACTGCAATGTGCGGTGTATAACCATTGTCTGTACACCATGCGTGAATAGCGCGCAAAAGATAAGGTTTAGTAGATACTTCAGGCATGATAAAAACCGATCCGGAGGAATAGACTGGGCGCGCACTGGATTGGATGCAGATACAGCGGTCTTCAATGCATTCACCGATTACCCTGGTGCCAAGGCCAAGAGCCAAGCGACGAAACAGAATGACTTTTTAACGACGCATGACCTTTTCGGAAGGTGTCAGCGCCTCGATATAGGCCGGGCGCGAGAAAATGCGCTCGGCGTACTTCATCAACGGTGCTGCGGTCTTCGACAGTTCAATGCCATAGTAGTCGAGACGCCAGAGCAACGGCGCCAGGGCGACATCAAGCATGGAGAACTCATCGTCGAACAGGTATTTGTTCTTCAGAAACAGTGGCGCCAGCATGGTCAGGCGATCACGGATTTCTGCGCGCGCCTTTTCATGGGCTTTTTCTGCGGCCCTGGTCTTTGTGTTTTCCAAGGTATGCACGTGAGTGAACAATTCCTTTTCGAAATTGAACAGCATGAGTCGCGCGCGTGCGCGCATCAGCGGGTCGGCAGGCATCAGTTGCGGATGCGGAAAACGCTCATCGATGTATTCATTGATGATGTTGGATTCGTACAGCATCAGATCGCGCTCAACCAGGATGGGTACCTGACCATAGGGATTCATGATCGAGATATCTTCCGGCTTGTTGAACAAATCGACGTCGCGAATTTCAAAGTCCATGCCCTTTTCGAACAAGACCAGGCGACAACGTTGCGAAAATGGGCAGGTTGTGCCCGAGTAGAGAACCATCATTTTGTAGTGCCTTAGAAACAAAAGGGCGAGACGCTGCACGCCCCACCCCACCGATGCGCCCGTTCATTGACTGCACGGGCACGAGAATTTGCTTCACTGCTTGCTGACTTCTTTCCAGAAAGAGGCGTTCAGACGCCATGCCAACACGAAAAAACAGCCCAAAAACAGCAAAACCCAGACGCCGAGGCGCTTACGCGTATTTTGCGCGGGTTCGCCCATCCATTGCAAGTAGCCGACCAGATCAGCTACTGCATTATCATATTCGACAGCACCCATCGTACCGGGTTTTACCTGCTCAAACCCGACAAATCTACGTATGGTCTTACCCTTTTCATGTGGATCGCTTACTTCCGCATACTTGGGGGTGCGCACACCTTGCCATTCCCACAATACATGCGGCATGCCCACATTCGGGAACACCATATTGTTCCAGCCGGTCGGACGACTGTCGTCCTGATAGTAAGTACGCAGATAAGTGTAAATCCAGTCCGGCCCGGAACCGGCTGCGGACGCTTTGGCGCGGGCAATCACGGATAAATCCGGGGGAACCGCGCCAAACCATGCCCTGGCGTCTTGCGGCAGCATGGTGTTTTTCATCAGATCGCCGACTTTTTCGCCCGTAAACAGCAAATTGTTCGCAATCTGTTCATCGGACAAACCGATATCGCACAGGCGATTGTAACGCATGGCAGATGCCGAGTGGCAGTTCAGGCAATAGTTGACGAATAGTTTGGCGCCATGTTGCAGAGCCGAAATGTCGGTGGAGCGGTCCGGAGCCGTATCCAGGGGGAATCCACCTTCATCGGCACAGGCCAGTGCGGGCAGCAGAGCGAGCATCGAAACCAGTCTTCTCAGCAATGTCATTTTTATCCTCTTGTTCTCAGTGCGGATAACAGGTAACACGCTCAGGAACCTGACTGAACCGTCCCGCAGCGCTCCACCATGGCATCAGCAAAAAGAAACCGAAGTAAATGAAGGCGCATACTTGACTGACGGTCTGGGAAATGTCGGTCAGAATGATGTGCTCGCCCACGTGCAGGCTTCCCCACACGCCAGGCGGCTTCACACCAAGGTATCCCAGCGTGAGGAAAGCCATCGCGAACAGGATGTAGATGTACTTGTGCCAGCCTGGACGATAGCGGATCGACTTCACCTGCGCATGATCCAGCCAGGGCAGGCCACCGAGGATCATGACGGACACGCCCATCAGCACAACACCCCAGAACTTCGCATCGAAAATTGCCATACCGGCGATCACGGCAGCGCCGACCACGATAGCGGCAAGCTTGAAGACACCGCTGCGTCTGGACTTCAGCAAGAGCAATGCGACATAGGCGGCAACACCGGCCATCAGGTACGCCATGAAATCGGAAGTCGTGGCGCGCAGAATCGAGTAAAACGGCGTGAAATACCAGACCGGCGCAATATGCGGCGGCGTCTTCAGCGAATCAGCCGGGATGAAGTTGTTATATTCGAGAAAGTAGCCCCCCATTTCTGGCGCGAAAAACACGATAGCGGTAAACACGATCAGGAACACGGTAGCCGCCATCACATCATGCACGGAGTAGTACGGATGGAACGGCACGCCATCCAGCGGCACGCCGTCGGCATCGACCTTTTCCTTGATCTCGACGCCGTCCGGGTTATTCGAGCCGACTTCATGCAGTGCGATGATGTGCGCCGCCACCAGGCCGATCAGCGCCAGCGGAATGGCAATCACATGGAATGAGAAGAAGCGATTCAGCGTGGCGTCGGAGACGACATAGTCGCCGCGAATCCACAGTGACAGGTCGGGACCGATGAAAGGAATCGCGCCAAACAGATTCACGATGACCTGTGCGCCCCAGTACGACATCTGGCCCCATGGCAGCAGATAACCCATGAAAGCTTCGCCCATCAGGCACAGGAAAATGGCAAGGCCGAACAGCCAGACCAGTTCACGCGGTTTGCGATACGAGCCGTACAGCAGTCCGCGCACCATATGCAGATAGACCACGATGAAGAAAGCCGATGCGCCAGTGGAGTGCATATAACGCACCAGCCAACCCCATGGCACGTCGCGCATGATGTATTCGACCGAAGCGAATGCCAGCGTGGCATCCGGCTTGTAGTGCATCACCAGGAAAATCCCGGTCACGATCTGGATGACCAGCACCAGCAGCGCCAGCGAACCGAAGGCGTACCAGAAATTGAAGTTTTTTGGGGCGTAATATTCGGAAAGATGAGCTTTCCAGGTGGAGGTCAATGGAAAACGGGCATCGACCCAGTTCAGCACTTTGGCCGACACCGGCGCATCCTGGGGCAACTGTTTTTCCTTGAATGCAGCCATGATTACGCCTCGCCTTTCTCGTCCCTGCCGATGACTAGTCTGGTGTCACCTTCAAACATATACCGTGGCACCTCGAGATTGTCCGGAGATGGTTTGTTTTTGTAGACCCGGCCGGCCAGGTCGAACGTCGAACCGTGGCACGGGCACAGAAAACCGCCCTGCCAGTCATCCGGCAGCGAGGGCTGGGCGCCGGCCTGAAGCTTGGTGCTGGGCGAACAGCCGAGGTGTGGACAGATGCCGACCACGACCAGGACATCTTTCCTGATCGAACGCCATTCATTGAATGCGTATTCGGGAGTGGTCGAAAATTCGGTGCGTCTGGATTGCGGATCGGCAACTTGTGTATCGACTTTTTTGAGCGAGTCCACCATTTCGGGAGTACGCTTGAGAATCCAGACTGGCTTGCCACGCCATTCGACGGTTTGCATTTCGCCTGGCGCGAGCATGGAGATATCGACTTCGACCGGCGCGCCAGCGGCTTTGGCGCGTTCAGAAGGCTGAAAGGTGGAAACAAAAGCTCCTGCGGTAGCCAGGCCGGCCACACCGCCCGCCGCGCAAGTCGCGACGAGTAGTCCACGCCGACTGGCATCGACCTGTTTTTCGTCATTCATACCAACCCCAGTTTTTGTATATTGTGAAACTCATTGACCACAATTGACTTTCCCGGAGCACGATATAACCGACTGCATCGTTTTGCAACAATTTCCAGGAGAAAAAATGCGCATGATGCAAAGAACCTGTTCAAGACCTCAGACCGGATTGTCGATATCGACGAACTGATGGCGAATGCCGAAACGATCGGCGATATGCGCGCCCAGCGCCTGTACGCCGTAACGCTCAGTGGCATGGTGACCGGCGGCGATATAGGCCACGCCGGCCTCACGCGCCAGATGCACAGTTGGTTCGGAAATTTCCCCGCTGATGTAGACCGAGGCGCCGGCGGCGATCGCATCGCCGAGAAAACCTTGCGCGCCGCCGGTACACCAGGCCACTTTGCCAACCGGCTGATCCACATCGCCGATCAACAACGGCATGCGCCCCAGACGACGCGCGATCAAATCGACAAGGTCGCCGACGATGGCAATGCCGGCGTCGATCTGCAGCGCGCCTGACCAGCCCAGTCCGTCTGCGCCAAAACGGTCCTTGCCGACCAGATTCAAGCGACGCGCCAATTGCGCGTTGTTGCCCCATTCAGGATGAGCGTCCAGCGGCAGATGGTAAGCAAACAGGTTGAGGTCGTTGCTCAGCAAGGCCTTGAGGCGCTTGCGCCTGATGCCGGTGACGCGCGCCTCTTCGCCACGCCAGAAGTAGCCGTGATGCACCAGAATGGCGTCGGCCCGTAAATCCAGGGCGGCATCGATCAGCGCCTGGCTGGCAGTTACCCCGCTCACCACCAGGCCGATCTCGGCGCGCCCTTCCACCTGCAACCCATTTGGGCAATAATCGCGGTATTGTGTGATATTCAGCACTTGCGCCAGGTAGTTGCCCAGCTCATCCCTATCTGCTGTGCGCAGGGTCATTTTTCATCCTCATTTTCATTTCAATATATGCAACGTTTTTGGCTGTTGTTTGCGCAAACCGTGACTGTCGGTTTGGCGCTCTGGTTTATTGTAGTCACCTTGAAGCCGGACTGGGCCGGCGGGTCTTTCAATTCCCGCGTGCGCTCTGTCGTATCGCTGGTACAAATGCAGGAGGCCGCTCCCGGCGCGCTAACGCCGAACTCCTATCGTGATGCTGCACGCAAGGCCATGCCATCAGTGGTCAACGTCTTCACCACGACCGAAGCGCGTCCACAAAGAAATCCATTCATGGATGATCCGTTCTTCAGGAAATTTTTCGGTGATCAATTCGAAAATCAACAAGACGACAAGCAATCCAGCCTCGGCTCAGGCGTTATTGTCAGCCCGCAAGGCTATATTCTCACCAATAATCATGTGGTCGAAGCCGCCGATGAAATCGAAGTGGCATTGGCTGATGGTCGCAAGGCCTCTGCCAAGGTAGTCGGCACCGACCCCGAGACCGACCTTGCCGTGATCAAGATCGATTTGCCGAACCTGCCTACCATCACGTTGGCGCATGTCGAGCAAGCCACCGTCGGTGACATCGTGCTGGCCATCGGCAATCCTTTCGGCGTCGGCCAGACCGTCACCATGGGCATTATCTCGGCGCTAGGCCGCAATCACCTCGGCATCAATACCTTCGAAAATTTCATCCAGACCGATGCAGCGATCAATCCGGGCAACTCAGGCGGCGCACTGGTCGACACCAGCGGCAATCTGCTGGGCATCAATACAGCGATCTATTCGCGTACCGGCGGCAACCTCGGCATCGGTTTCGCGATCCCGATGTCGACCGCAAAAAACGTGATGGAAGCTATCATCAGCCACGGTCAGGTCGTGCGCGGCTGGATTGGCGTCGAACCGCAGGACATCACACCTGAACTGGCAGAAAGCTTCAGCCTGACCAGGAAAGCCGGCACCATCATTGCCGGCGTGCTCAAGAACAGCCCCGCCGACAAGGCAGGTATGAAGCCGGGCGACATCTTGATCAGCATCGAGGGTAAACCGGTGACCGACACCACCGACATGCTGAACCTGATCGCACAACTGACACCCGGCCAGAAAGCCAGGATGCTCGTGCTGCGCAAAGCGCAGCAAACCACACTGGACATCATCATTGGTAAACGTCCGCCGTTAAAACGCGAGGACCGTGAATAAAGCAGGCGCTATTCTTTTACTGCCCGTTGCCAACAGGATCGTCCTGCTCTTCCGGTGCGCGCGCGGCACGCTCGAAAATCGGCGCGATCACCAGACCGACTTCATACAGTAAGCACAGCGGCACAGCCAGCATGAGCTGGCTCATGACATCCGGTGGGGTGACAACCGCAGCAATGATGAAAGCGCCGACCACGATGTAAGGGCGGATCTGCCTGAGCCTCGCCAGCGGCACCAGCCCCATGCGCACCAGCACAATCACGACGATGGGTACTTCAAAGGTGATACCGAACGCCAGAAACATGGTCAGCACGAAGTTGACGTAACTGTCGATATCCGGCGCCACCGACACCGACTTCGGCGCGAAGCCATTGATGAACGGAAACACCACGCCGAACACGAAGAAATAGCAAAACGCTACCCCGGTGATGAACAGCAGTGAAGACGAAATCACCAGCGGCGCCACCAGACGCTTCTCGTGTGTGTACAAACCCGGCGCGACGAAAGCCCACATCTGATACAACACCCATGGCAAAGCGATCATGAACGCCAACAGCATGGTGACCTTGATCGGGATCAGGAACGGCGTGATCACGCCGACGGCAATCATTCTGCCGCCAGCCGGCAACGCGTGGATCATCGGCGCCGCCAGCAGATCGAAAATAGGGGCAGCCCACGGCGTCATGCACAGAAAAATGATGAGCACGGCAGCAGCCGACTTGACCACGCGGCTGCGTAATTCGATCAGATGCGAAATGAAGGTATCTTCGCCGTCCGACGTTTTCTGTTTTTCGGCCATGGAATGACTACAGGGGAGAGATGGAAAACCAGTCCATCGGGATCAGAAAAAACCGGCGGATTTGCCAATGCCGACCGGACGGTATCTGGCCACACGCGCTGCCGCGGAAATCACGCGGGCGCGACGGCCGTTCCTGTGTCGCACTGACACGGCCGAGGCGCACGCCAGTTTTTTCCTGCGGAAATTCTTTGCCTTGATGAGCCGTGCTTGCGGCGCTGGCGGCGGCGTGTCACCGTCTTCCCCATTGCCGTCATTCCAGAGATCATGTATGGAACTCCCGGCATCGGCGACTCTTTTCAAGAGGCTGCTGTGAACGGCACCTGCCACCTCTTCCATGTCCTTTCGCATCTTGCACAATTCTTCCAGCTCAATCTCCCGGCTGACTTCAACCCGGATCTCATTGATGTAACGTTGCGCGCGACCGAACAGTGAACCGGCCATGCGCGCCACCTTGGGCAGGCGCTCGGGACCAATCACCACCAGCGCGACAATGCCGATCAAAGCCAGCTTGGAAAGACCGATATCAATCATCGCGAAGGTAGCAATCGAAAGCCAGGATCAAAACGCATCACCGATGACCGGATTTATCTTTAGCCTGCGCATCTACGATGGTCTGATCCTGGCGAGGCTTTTCTTCTTCACCCTTGACGCCATCCTTGAAGCCCTTGATGGCCTTGCCGAGATCGGAACCCATATTACCGAGCTTCTTCGTGCCGAATAAGAGCATGATGACAAGCAGAACGATCAACCAATGCCAGATACTGGACAACCCCATTCTTCTCTCCTAAGCTGACACGCATATCCTGTATGCAATTATCCCTGCGGCGCAGCGCCGGCGCGCCACGGAGGGGAGCCGCCAATCACATGCATATGAAGATGGTACACCTCCTGACCGCTGTCAGGGCCGGTATTGAAAATCGTCCTGAAACCGCCGGTCCTGTCGCCATCCGTACCAGGCCAGTAGCCACACCCCTGCTCCTGCGCCAGTTTTGGCGCAAGCAAAGCCATTTTGCCCAATAACGCCGCATGTTTCTCGCCGCAATCGGCGAGCGTGGCGACATGCTCTTTCGGCACGATCAGGAAATGCACCGGCGCAGCCGGCTTGATGTCGTGGAAAGCGATGACGTCATCGTCCTCGTAGAAGATCCCGGACGGAATTTTCCTGGCTGCAATCTTGCAAAAAATACAATCGTTCACGATGTTCTTCCTGAAAGTTCGGTAAATTATCACCTGCCGATGGTCATTTACTTTTATGCCCCGGCGGGACGACTGGCTCTTTCCTCCAGACCCGATAGACCTTCGCGCCGGGCCAGTTCATCGAGTACATCCTGCGGCTCGAGATCGAATTGCGCCAGCATGACCATAGAATGAAACCACAGGTCGGCGCACTCGTAGAGCAGCTTGGAAACATCGCCGCTGACACGTGCATCCTTGGCGGCCATGATGGTTTCCGCAGCTTCTTCGCCGATTTTTTTCAGGATGGCGTCATCGCCTTTGGAAAACAGTCTGGCGACATAAGACTGGTCAGGATCACCGCCATTGACCGGTTTGCGCGATTCGATCACCTCGGCCAGGCGGTGTAGCATTTCACTCATGAGCTTGCCTTGGGAGTTGTTTTGCGCACACGCTCCGGTTTTCCGTTTTCCGGCACTGCATCGGGGGTTTTCAGGACCGGTTCGACCGTTCGCCATTCACCGCTCTCGGCATTGCCCTCAAACTTCTGGAAAAAACAGGAATGGCGACCGGTATGGCAGGCAATGCCGGCCACCTGCTCGACCTTCAGCAAAAGCACATCTGCGTCACAGTCGAGACGGATTTCATGAACTTTCTGAAAATGACCAGACTCTTCGCCCTTGCGCCACAGCTTCTTGCGCGAGCGGCTCCAGTAGACGGCCGCGCCGGTCTGGACGGTTCTGGTCAACGCATCGCGATTCATCCAGGCGAACATCAGCACATCGTTGGAGCCGACTTCCTGAGCAATCACCGGCACCAGCCCGACTTCGCTCCACTTCACTTTATTCAACCATGTTGCACTAATGCCCATGCGCCAGCCTCATTGGAATATGTTGATCCACCATGAAACGCTTGGCCTCCTGCACGGTGTGCTGGCCGTAATGGAAAATACTCGCCGCCAACACTGCATCGGCCTTGCCTTGCCTGATACCATCGGCAAGATCCTGCAAACCACCGACGCCGCCCGAGGCAATCACGGGAATCGCTACCGCCTCCGACACTGCGCGCGTGAGCGCCAGGTCAAAGCCGCTGCGAGTGCCGTCGCGATCCATGCTGGTCAACAGAATTTCACCCGCACCAAGTTGCGCCATTTTGCACGCCCACGCCACCGCGTCCAGCCCGGTAGCATTGCGGCCGCCATGTGTGAACACTTCCCACTTGCCCGCGCTGCTACGCTTGGCATCGATCGCCACGACGATGCATTGCGAGCCGTATTTGCCGGCGGCATCCTCCACCAGTTGCGGATTGGTCACCGCCGAGGTATTGATAGCGACCTTGTCAGCACCGGCATTGAGCAAACGGCGCACATCATCGACGACGCGCACACCGCCGCCGACGGTCAGCGGAATGAAGACCTGCGCCGCCACCGCTTCAATGATGTCGAGGATCAGACCACGGTCATCCGACGATGCCGTGATGTCGAGGAAAGTGATTTCATCGGCGCCCTGCCCATCATAACGGCGCGCGATTTCAACCGGATCGCCGGCATCGCGCAACCCGACAAAATTGACACCCTTGACAACCCGCCCGGCAGTCACGTCGAGACAGGGAATGATGCGTTTTGCCAGTGTCATGATACGCTGCCGGTCCCTGCCGGCAATGTGTTCAGCGCGTCGACGCGTTCCTGCGCCGAACTCAGGTCCAGGCTTCCTTCATAAATCGAACGGCCGCAAATCACGGCTTCGATACCTTCGTCCTGGACCTCACACAAAGCCTCGACGTCCCAGATGTCATGCACGCCACCGGAAGCGATGATCGGGATCGATACGGCCTGCGCCAGGCGCACGGTCGCTTCGATGTTGACACCACTCATCATGCCATCACGGCCGATGTCGGTATAGACGATGGCCGCGCAGCCATAAGCTTCGAACTTGCGCGCGAGATCGATCACTTCGTGACCGGACAGCTTGCTCCAGCCGTCGGTGGCGACCTTCCCGTCCCTGGCGTCGAGGCCGACGATGATTTGACCGGGGAAAGCACTACAGGCATCATGCAAAAAGCCGGGGTTTTTGACCGCAGCGGTGCCAATGATGATATAGGACAAACCATCATCGAGATAACGCTCGATGGTGTCGAGATCGCGAATACCGCCGCCCAGCTGCACGGGGATTTCCTCGCCATGGTTGTCGGCAGCGAAATCGCGTACCGCCTCGAGAATGGCCTTGACGGCCGGTTCATTTTTCGGCTTGCCGGCAAAGGCGCCGTTCAGGTCAACCAGATGCAGGCGGCGCGCGCCCTGCAGCAGCCAATGCCGCGCCATGTCGGCAGGGTCTTCAGAGAATACGGTGGCTTGGTCCATGTCGCCTTGCTTCAGGCGCACGCAATGACCGTCTTTCAGGTCGATGGCAGGTATCAGCAGCATGGCTACGTAAACCTTAAAATCGTAAGTAGACATTGACTTACTTGGTTGAGCGAAAAATAGCGCGGAGGAAGAATCAAGGTTTCCAGTGTACGAAATTCCGATACAGTTGCAAACCTGCGGCAGCACTTTTCTCCGGATGGAATTGTGTTGCGAAAATATTGCCGCTGGCCACAGCGCAGGCGAAAACTTGACCATAGACGGTTTCGCCGACAATGTGCGCCGACTCGCCCGGCTGCGCATAGTAACTATGCACGAAATAGAAGTATGCCTGTTCGTCGATGCCGTCCCACAGCGGATGCGCGGCTCGCTGATGCACACGGTTCCAGCCCGTTTGCGGCACCTTGAAGCGCGAACCGTCTTCCTGCACCATGCCATCGAGCCGAAAGCGCACCACCTTGCCCGGCAACAGGCCGAGACCAGGCGTATCGCCTTCTTCACTCCAGTCGAACAGCATCTGCTCGCCGACGCACACGCCCAGCAAGGGCTTGCTGCGTGTCGCGGCAACGACCGCCTCCTGCAAGCCGGATTCGCGCAAACAGCGCATGCAGTCCGGCATGGCGCCCTGCCCCGGCAGCACGATGCGATCCGCCGAACGGATGTCGGCGACTGCGCCGGAAATACGCACGTCGGCTTCGGGGACGACATAGCGCAGAGCCTGCGCGACCGAACGCAGATTGCCCATCCCGTAATCCACTACAACGATTTTATTCATATGGAAGCATGCACAAGCACAGAAAATGCGAGCGGCAAAACAGGATGTTTCGTCTACAGGCTGCCTTTGGTGGAAGGAATGCTTCCCGCCGCACGCGGGTCGAGCTCGATGGCCATACGCAGGGCGCGGCCAAAAGCCTTGAATACGGTTTCGCATTGATGGTGCGCATTGATGCCGCGCAGATTGTCGATATGCAGTGTGACTTGCGCATGATTGACAAAACCATGGAAGAATTCGCTGGTGAGATCAACGTCGAAACTGCCGATCATCGCACGGGCAAACGGAATGTGATATTCCAGACCGGGACGGCCGGAGAAATCGATCACCACGCGCGACAGCGCTTCATCGAGCGGCACATAAGCATGACCGTAGCGGCGGATACCTTTCTTGTCACCGATGGCCTTGGCGAAAGCCTGACCGAGCGTGATGCCAACGTCTTCCACGGTGTGGTGCGCATCGATGTGCAGGTCGCCTCTGGCCTGGATGTCGAGGTCGATCAAACCGTGGCGCGCGACCTGGTCCAGCATATGATTGAGAAAAGGCACACCGGTATCCAGCTTTTGCCGGCCGACGCCATCCAGGTTGAGCGCGACGCGAATTTGCGTCTCGTTGGTATTGCGGACGACTTCCGCAGTGCGTGGAGTAGACATGATCAGGGTAAAACGATATGACGTAACCGGCTCTTGAATATGCTCCCGAAGCGACTTTTTCAAGGCTGCTTCCAGGTTTCAGACAATTTTGCAGCGATAAACGCATTTTACCGGTATTTTCGACTGATGCCCTGCCTAGTAACGGCGACGCTGCTGGTTGCCACCGACCGGTCCGCGTTTTTCCAGGTGGCGGAAAATGATGCGGCCTTTGCTCAGGTCGTAAGGCGAAAGCTCCAGCGTGACTTTGTCACCGGCCAGGATGCGGATATGGTTTTGGCGCATCTTGCCAGAAGTATAGGCAATCAGTTGATGACCGTTTTCCAGATGGACACGAAAGCGCGAGTCAGGCAGAACTTCTTCGACGAGGCCGTTCATTTCAAGTAATTCTTCTTTAGCCATGATGGTTTCCAGGTAAAGCCCGGCAAGCGAAAAAGATGTCAGCAAGCTGCAACGATATCCGCCAGGGAACGCAAAAAAAGGACGGGATGGGCCGACTTCTCAGGAACGACAGGAGCACGACCGAAAAAGCGTGGAGACAGGCAATGCCGCCAGTCAGTCTGGGAAAGGGCGCACCGCCCAACTGCGTGCCATTATACCGCGTCGGCGAACAGCATATCAGGCTGCCGCTGCTTTTCTGGATGCAGTCTTCGTCTTCTTTACCGCCGGTTTCCGGGCGGCAGGCGCTGCCACTGCCGGTCTGGCGCTGGTTTCGGTGTCATCGCCTGCGCCGGCCGTCGTTTTACCCCTGGCGGGCGGCTTGGCCTTGCGTTCCTCGAACTCGAAGCTGTTTTTGCCATCCTTGCCGCGCACCAGGAAAGCCTTGAACGGCCGTTTTGTACGTTGCGAGATGAATCCCGGCAGCAAATCAGTCTTGCCTTCGTTGAGCAGTTTGGCCATCTGGTCCGGCAGGATTTCCTGCTGCAAAATGATGCGGCTGCTGCGGAAATCGCAAGCCTTGGGCTTGGCAACCGTCTTTTCACAAACATAGGCCAGCCCCATTTCGTACACGCCGCTGCCGCATTTCGGGCAAGGGCCGAGCAGCGCCCGCGTGCTGAAATCGACGACTTCTCTCCCCTCGCTTTCACCCTCGTTCTGGCCGAAGTCGAACTCGAGCTTGTAGTTGTTGATTTCCTCATCGCGCGAAACCTTCAGGATTGCTGCGAACGGACGGCCCATCTTGGAGCGAAAACCTTGCAGCGGGCCGATGGTGCGATTGAGCAACAATTCTTCCACTTCAGGGATTTCGAACTGCCGGCCGCCGGGCACCTTGCTGATTGAGAATTCGCACTGGGTACAGGCGAAACGACGATAGTTTTCTTTTACCACGCCGCCGCAATTCGGACAGGGCGTATGCAAGGTGACATAGTCGCCGGGGATGGTGTCATTGTCGTATTCCTTGGCGCGCTTGACGATGATCTGCGTCATCTGCGCGATTTCGCGCATGAACTCGCCGCGGCTGATCTTGCCGCGCTCCATCTGCGCCAGCTTATATTCCCATTCGCCAGTCAGTTCCGGCTCGGTCAGTTCATCCACGCCCAGCCCCTGCAGCAAAGTCATGAGCTGAAAGGCTTTGGCCGTCGGCATGATTTCGCGGCCCTCACGGATCAAGTATTTTTCGTTGAGCAAACCTTCGATGATGGCCGCGCGCGTGGCCGGTGTGCCCAGGCCCTTGCCGGCCATCGCCTCGCGCAGCTCGTCGGAATCGATCAGCTTGCCGGCGCCTTCCATGGCTGACAGCAGCGTCGCTTCGCTGTAGCGCGCAGGCGGTTTGGTGACCAGGCCATTGGCGCTGAGCCTGTCGGTCCTAACCTTTTCATCCTTGGCGACGGCGACCAGCGTGCCACTGTTTTCATCTTTCCCGTCGGCCACATTCTTGCCGTAAATCGCTAGCCAGCCGGCATGGGTCATGACCTTGCCTTCGGTCTTGAACTGATGGCCACAGACCTCGGTAAAGCGCGTCGTGACCTGGAATTCGGCAGCCGGGAAGAACACCGCCATGAAACGGCGCATCACCAGGTCGTAGAGTTTCTGTTCCGGCTCGGACAGATTCTTCGGCACTTGTGTGGTCGGGATGATCGCAAAGTGATCGCTGATCCTGGCGTTGTCGAAAATACGCTTGTTCGGCTTGACCCAGGCCTGGTCCAGGATCTGCTGCGAAAACTGATGATAGTTGTCGTTCTCCGAGACTGCTGCCAGCGTGTCCTTGACGGTTTGCAGGTAATCTTCCGGCAAGTGGCGCGAGTCGGTGCGCGGATAGGTTAGCGCCTTGTGCTTTTCATACAGGGCCTGCGCCAGGCCGAGCGTGTTCTTGGCCGAGAAACCGAAACGCGAGTTGGCTTCGCGCTGCAAGCTGGTGAGGTCGAACAGGCCGGGCGCCATTTGCGTGGTTGGCCTGGATTCTTCGGTGACGGAGCCGGTCTTGCCGCGGCAGGCGGCGACGATGGATTCGGCGGCGGCCTTGCTCCATAGACGTTCGGGACGCTGCTCGGGATCGGTCTCATCCTTTTTGTACTTCCTGTCGAGCCAGCGGCCTTCATAGATGCCGGCGGCGCAGACAAACTCGGCGCGCACTTCCCAATAATCGCGCGGCACGAACTTCCTGATCTTTTCTTCACGCTCGACCACAATCGACAGCGTCGGCGTCTGCACGCGGCCGACGGTGGTCAGGTAAAAACCGCCTTCCTTCGAATTGAAGGCTGTCATGGCGCGCGTGCCGTTGATGCCGATCAGCCAGTCGGCTTCACTGCGGCAACGGGCGGCGTCCGCCAGCGGCAGCATTTCTTCATCCTTGCGCAGGTTGGCGAAACCGTCGCGGATCGCCGCCGGCGTCATCGATTGCAGCCACAGGCGCTGTACCGGCTGCCTGGCCTTGGCGTACTGCGCGATCAGACGGAAAATCAACTCGCCTTCGCGCCCAGCGTCACAGGCATTGATCAGGCCGGTGACATCCTTGCGCTTGATCAGCCTGGACAAGGTCTTCAAGCGCAACTCGGTCTTGGCAATCGGATTGAGCGCAAAGTGCGGCGGAATGATCGGCAAATGCGTGAAACTCCATTTGCCACGCTTGATGTCGTATTCCTCGGGTACAGTGATTTCCAGCAAATGGCCGACAGCCGAGGACAGGACGTATTTGTCAGATTCGAAATACTCATCGTGCCTGGTAAAGCCGCCGAGCGTCTTCGCGATGTCATTCGCGACAGAGGGCTTCTCGGCAATGATGAGAGTCTTGCTCATAATGTGATCTCAAAGAGAATGCAAAAGGAGGGCAGCTTGATGCCCCGCAGCACCGGAATGAAGCGCGAAAACAGAATTCTTATTGCATGTTGGCAATAAGCTTTCTATATGGTAGCGAATATATCCATGTTAGTGCGGGGAATAATAAGCGCGTTACGGAATAAACGGCAAGCGCGGTATAGGATCAGCATGGCAATGGCAGCCGCTCATTGGCCCTGACATCTGGGCCAGCCATGAAAAACGGCGCCATCATGGACGCCGTCGCGTTGCTGCCACTGTTGTATCGACGTCAATGCAGGAGCCTGACTTCGTTTTCGTCAAGAAACAATTCATCGAACATCAGGCCATCCGGCTCTTTATCCTGGCTCCACAAGACCAGCAGCACGATGATCTTGAGGTTTTCCAGACACACAGGCGCTTCGCCGATAGCCAGAGCACGCTCGATGACAATCTCGCGCTGCACGGTGTCGAGCACCTTGGCGGATTCGAGGAATTGGATGAAACCGATGGCTTCCGTGCCGAGTACATCCATCTCTTGCGGGGCGTAGCTGCGAATACCGAAGGAAAAGGCGGTCTGCTGAGGATACTGACCGGCCAACTCGTGGTTGGCGACTTCCAGATCGGTCAACCAGCCGAGCGCCCGGGTGATTTCCTTCTCTGCAAAACCGACGGCAGACAACTTCCTGACCAGAGCCGCCGGTTCAGGGCAGGCATCAGGGCGATAGTAGGTTTCGTATAGATAAACAAGGACGTCGAACATAGACCCTACTTTATCGCGAAGGTTGGGACAACACAAGTCTGCGCATCCGGCCATTCATCAGCGCACGCGGCGATACCTGCCGCCCGGCAAGCATTCGACGACACCATCGAGTTCCAGCGTCAGCAAATGCGCCTGCAATGCAGCCGCATCGAGTTTGCTGCGCAAGCTCAATATGTCGGCATCGACCGGATCGAAACCCATCGCGCTCAACACCCTGTCCTCCTCCGGACGCACTGCGCATGCGCCTTGTTGCAGTGACGTCAGCGGCAATGCGCCGAGTTCTTCGAGCATATCTTCCGCCGACTCGACCAGCTTGGCGCCTTGTTTGATCAACGCATGGCAGCCTTTGGACAAAAGCGAGTGAATCGAGCCGGGGATGGCGAACACATCGCGTCCCTGTTCGGCAGCCATGTGCGCCGTGATCAGTGAACCTGACTGCGCTGCGGCCTCCACGACCAGCACGGCGCGCGCGAGGCCCGAGATGATGCGATTGCGGCGTGGGAAATTGCCGGCCATCGGCGGCATGCCGAGCGGATATTCGCTGACGAGACACCCGGCTTCGGCAAGGCGCTGCGCCCGCGCGCGCTGGCGCGCCGGATAGACGATGTCGATACCCGTGCCGATCACGGCGACTGTCGACCCTATGCCGTGCAAGCCGCCTCGATGCGCAGCCGCGTCGATGCCCAGCGCCAGCCCTGAGACGATCGTCAGTCCGTTCCGGCTGGCGGCCTCAGAAAACCGTTCGCTATTCTGCAGCCCCTGCATGGTGGCGTTGCGGCTACCGACGACCGCCAGCGATGGCGCCGCCAGCAACTCCATGCGTCCCTGCACATAGAGCAGCACCGGCGGATCGGCGATGTTGAGCAAGGCGGGCGGGTAATCGGCATCGGCCAGCGTGACGATACGCTGACCGGGTTCCTCGGCCCACGCCAGCGCGCGCTCGATATGGTCTTGCCGCATCGCCGAGGGCGGCTTCAGCACCGCGTCGGCAATGCGCGCCGTCACCACCGCGCGCAAGGCATCACGGTCTGCCGCAAAAATAGCCGATGGCATGCCGAACGCCGACAACAGGCGCCGGGCGATTTCTACGCCGACACCTTCCGTTTGGGTAAGACGAAGCCAGCCAGCATATTCGGCCACGTCACTTGCACCAGCGTCAATCGCCATCCATGCACTCCCGATCGTTAGAGCGTGTTTAAGCTATGGCGCGCGCGCCCTGTCCCCCACCTGCACCGGCGCGCCGGCCTGTATGATCAAGCCATAGGAAACGCGATCGAATACCCGGAAAACCAGCAGACGGCCATGCTCTTCCTCGAAAACTTCCGGCACCAGCGCGGTCTTGTTGCCGCGCTGGTCAGCCGCCGCGTACAACTGAAGCTGCACGCCCTCGCGCATGCCGTCACGCACACCTTTGTTGATTGCCACGATCTGGTGCTGGGCAGCATACGCCGTCCCATCATGAATCGACACGATCAGGGCATCGACCGGCGCTGGTGACATGTTCTTCGACGACACGCCGGATGGCATGGAAAGCGGCAATAAATAATCGCCGGCAGTGATCTCGCGACGCGCGTCGACAATCAGAAATCGATGTCCATCATCGACATCTGAAACCAACAGACTGGCCCTCCCCGCATGCACGAACTCGCTGCCCAGATAGGCCCCGCTGACCGGATCGCGCAACAGCGCTCCAGCATGGAAAATGGAAAACTCGGCGACGCCATCGAGTTTTCCCTGCACAACAATTCTGTCGCCCGTACCGAAGTATTCCCGGCCTTTCCGCTGCGCAACGATGCGCAGCGCCTTCTCGGGCTGAAACGCATCGACGACCAGCGGCGATGGCAGAAAAAGCCTGGGCATTTCCAGCACCGGCGATAGCGCACCGCCTCTGATCGCAGGGGATAGATGCCGCGCCTGTTCCGATGCGCGCAATGACGCTGCGCAGATACCAGCGGACAGGACCGGCAGCAAAAGCCACAGGCCAACTATGCTAAAATTTTTCACAGATCGCCCCTTCACGCGGCAAATCGCGGCGCTATTTAGCCCCGGATTCCTGGCAGTCTAAAGCTCTTTTCGACGATGGAATTTAACAGGAAATTCTATGAACAGGAAGCTTTACTCTCTTCAGGTTTTGCGTGGTATCGCGGCGTTGATCGTTTTACTTTTTCATTATCGTCTGTATCTGCGGGCCAATGACACAAGTGGTTCGCCTATCTGGGATGCGCTGTTTGGATGGGGACTCATCGGAGTCGATATTTTCTTCGTCATCAGCGGATTTATCATGGTTTACACCACCCATCACTATCGTAGTGGTCTCAACTCCTCCAAACGATTCCTGATAAACCGCGCTATTCGTATCCTCCCTCTCTATTATTTTGGCTTGCTCATCGCCTTTATTCTGGGTGGCGCCATGAATACCTTTCATGACCCGGGAAAGATACAGAACCTGATCAGTGCGCTGACTTTCACCGTTTACAAAACCGATGTCACACCCCATTACATCGATGATGGCGGCATGTATAACATCCGCTGGACACTCAATTACGAGATTTACTTTTACCTGGTTTTTGCTCTGTGCTTATTGATCAAGCACAGGTTGATAGCGCTGGCAAGCTGGGGAGCATTAGCGACCTGCATCATCCCTGCGGTGGCAGGTTTTCAACCTACTCTGAGTGTGCAGGGTTATCACATTGCATCGCCACTCTATGGCCTATTGTCAAACCCCTTGATTCTGGAGTTTTTGATTGGCGCTGTCAGCGCATATCTCTACTTTTGGATCAGACAAAACATCACAACCACACATTTGCCACTGCTCTCGGCCCTGCTTTCCCTGGCGCTGTTCCTATACCTCGTATCGGGCATTTACACCAATAGCATCAGACCACTCGATATCAACAGCACGATGCTAATCGGCGCTTTCGTTCTTACGCTGACACTAGCCGACCCGGTAGTCAGTAAAATATCCCCTGCGATAGGCATTTATCTGGGAAATATCTCCTTCTCTCTTTACCTGTTACATAACCCGATAGGCTGGGCCAGCTGGGCCGTTTTGAAACGGTTCGGTCCCACAGGAGCACCATTTGTCAGCGCAGTACTCGCCATCATCCTGGCTGCTATCGCATCCATTATCGTCGCCCACCTGACTCATCGATACATCGAGGTCTGTTTGACGCAATGGCTGAAAACAAAACTTCTGCCGGTATACGATACGCGATTCGACGCTACTCCTCTGAAGAGGGGATCCAGATAATGTTGCAGCAATAGCAACGAAAACAGATTCCGCCGACCAACCCTTGAACTGGTAAGAACCGCCCACAGCTACGACTATCAGGCGCGGATAGCGCAGCAAGCAGAAAACGTATGGCCTTATTGAATATCCTCCGTTACCCGGACCCCCGACTGCACAAAGTCGCCAAGCCCGTCACCACATTCGACGATCGTCTCAGGAAGCTGGTCGCCGACATGGCCGAAACCATGTACGCCGCGCCAGGTATCGGCCTGGCCGCGACCCAGATCGATGTGCATGAACAGCTCATCGTCATCGACGTGTCCGACACCGGTAATGCATTGCGCGTGTTCATCAATCCCGAAATCATCTGGGCCAGTGAAGAAACGCAGGTCTATGATGAAGGCTGTCTGTCGGTGCCCGGCATCTATGACGGTGTGGAGCGTCCGGCCCGCGTCAAGGTGCGCGCGCTGGACGCGGATGGCACAGCATTTGAAGTGGAAGCTGACGGACTGCTGGCGGTATGCCTCCAGCACGAAATCGATCACCTCAAAGGCAAAGTCTTCGTGGAATACCTGTCGCCGCTCAAGCGCAAGCGCATCAAGACCAAAATGCTGAAGGAAGAACGCGAACTCAAACACGGATGACGCGCGCTTCGAGACAGGCTGCTTTCAGGAAACCACGCTGAACAAGTCCGAAGGCAAGCGCGGAAATGTGTTTTCATTTTTTGCAGAGCAGCCTACAATAGGCCGACTTTGCATCAACGTAAAGTCTCTTCGTCACGATGGAGACGCCGTCATGCCTGCTTCCGTCCTTCCTGCCATCCTGCAAAACCTGCGTTTGCCCATCATTGCCGCGCCGATGTTCATCGCCAGCAACCCGACACTGGTGGCGGCCCAGTGCAAAGCCGGCATCGTCGGTTCTTTTCCCGCGCTCAACGCCCGCCCGGCTGAACAGCTGGATGTCTGGCTGACGCAATTACAGATGGAACTGGCGGCCTGCAAGGTGGCGAATCCCGATGCCATGATCGGTCCAATCGCGGTCAACCAGATCCTGCATCAATCCAATGAGCGCCTGGCCCACGACGTGGACGTCTGTGTCAAGCATCGCGTGCCCATCATCATTTCGAGTCTGCGCGCGCCGTCGCAGGCGGTGCTGGACACCATTCACAGCTACGGCGGCATCGTGCTGCACGATGTGATTTCGATCCGGCATGCGCAAAAAGCACTGGAGGCCGGCGTCGATGGCCTGATTCTGGTAGCTGCCGGCGCCGGCGGTCATGCCGGCGCGCTGTCACCGTTCGCGCTAGTGGGTGAGGTGCGCAGATTCTTCAGTGGGCCGCTGATCTTGTCGGGCGCGATCGCCACCGGCGACGCGATCCTGTCAGCGCAAGCCATGGGCGCCGACCTGGCTTACATCGGCTCGCGCTGGCTGGCGACCCAGGAAGCCAATGTCAGCGCGCAATACCGCCAGGCCATCGTCGAATCCACTGCCGCCGACGTGGTGTATACCAATCTGTTTACCGGCGTACACGGCAATTACCTGAAAAAATCCATCATCAATGCCGGTCTCGATCCCGACAATCTGCCCGCAGCAGACAAGAGCAGGATGAATTTCAGTTCCGACGGCGAGGCCAGGGCCTGGCGCGACATCTGGGGCGCCGGTCAGGCCGTAGGCCTGATGGACGACGTGCCGGACGCGGCGGAGATGGTGGCGCGCCTGGAATGCGAATATGCGGCAGCGCGGCAACGCCTGTCGCTCTGAATGAATTTGTAACTTCTTCCTCGCTGGCCTGTCGTATGGTTTTCGAGCACTTATTCGTGAGGACTTTATGACCAGTTTTCTCCGCACCAGAAAAGACCGTCATCCCAAACCGGAAAACAAGACCCAGCTGCCGCGCACGCATGATCCGTCTGGCGGCAGTCATGCAGGCCGGGAAGAAACCGCCCCACGCGGCAACGACGGCCTCGATGACATCACCCAGGAGAGCGGCACAACACCGCGCGAAACCGACCGTGGCCCGGCGTCGCGTTGACCCATATCGAGTACAGCGCTGCCTGCCCGGGTTTGATTTCACATCACTCCAACCACCTGGCGCGGCTTGCCGCTAGCGCGGCTGCGCAGCACAGCACAGCGACGAACGCCAGCGCCGCCGGCAAGCCGAAACCGTGCGCCAGAAAACCGATCACCGGCGGACCGGCCAGACTGCCGCTGTAACCGAGCGTGGCCACGCCGGCCAGCACGGCCGTGC
>JBAPMF010000038.1:0-55275 GCA_049278475.1 Herbaspirillum sp.
GGCGCGCGCCGTGCCACCCGCCATCCCCGAAACCGAAGCCGACCGGCTGCTCACCGCAGCCCACGCTGCGCTGCTGGCCGACGGGAATCTGGGCGGTCTTTGCCTTGGCATCCGTGAACAGGAATGCGAGTGGGACGTGGAGGACGCCGATGCGGTCGCCGCGTCGATTCCGGCGCGCTACGCGATCACCTACCGAACGCTCGCCCAAGACCTCTCAACCACTGGATGACACCCATGGCGACGCCGAGCGCATCGAGGTCGAGGCGCGCTGGGGCAGCTACGAGCGCGTGCCAAACGGGGAACACGAACTGACGCGGCCCAATGGGCAGAAAGCCAAGGTCTGGCAGCGCATCCCCTGCGGCGGGAAGCTGGTGCTGACGCTCACCGAAGGCGTGGTTCCCCATCAGGCACCGGATGCGAATCGTCCGGCAGTGCGGATACAGGGCTCCGTCCGCGCCAAGAACGCCAATGGCGACCGCTTGGTGACGCTGTTCCTGATCAACGCGCAGGAAGAACCCGACACCAACCGCGATATGGCGTGGCTGTTCCAGCCGGAGCTGATCGTGCGTGCGGAAGCGGAGGCGTCCAAGCGCGCCGTCTTTCGCCGCCGCCCCGTGCTGGACGCCGACGGCATGGACATTCGACCTGACGAGTCGGCTTCATCTTGCGCAATACCGATCCGAGGTTGGCGGCGAAGTGCTGATCTTTCAGCATCTCGGTCGCCTCCGGGCAAATGCCATCGAGCAGGGTCACTTTTTTGTGGATCAAGCTGACGTCTACGCTCAACGCCTTGGCCAGCCGCTCGGGCGTGACGCCGCGTTCGACCGCGCGCCGGAGCATGTGGTGCTCCTGAATGGACGAGATGCGATTGATCCGGTTGTTGTAGGTGTAGCTTTCGTCGTCGGTGGCGATCAGGCACGGCGCATCGACGTAGCCGAGCTGCCGCAGCGCCAGCAGGCGCATGTGACCATCGAGCAGGATGTGCTTGCCGGTGGTCTTGTCGGCCTTGCCCACGCTCAAGGGTTCGATCAGCCCAACTGCCTCCATCGAGGCCATGATCTGCTTGAACTTGCGCGAGGTATGCAAGCCCTCCGGTGTCTTGCGCGACGGCAGAATCCGATCCAGCGCCAGCGTGATCGGCTCTGGGATGAACCCCAGCGGTGGTTTGCTCATGCCGCATGGCCTCCACCCCAGACGCGCTCGGCCAGTTGTTTGGGCAAGGTGTCCAGGCCTTCGGCGCGCAGCAGGTTGGAGAAGTGCTCGTCGGCCAGCAACTGGCGCAGCGCCTCGATCACGAACAGCAGGCGCTGCTGTGCGAATTCGGCCTTCTTGACCATCAGCTTCTGCCGCTCGACCTCGTGCTGGTAGTTGCGCACCAGGCTGGAGGTGGTGACGGACGTTCCCTTGCGCGCGGGTCGATGGGCCAGCGTCTTGCCCAGGGCGCTGCGCCGCTGGAGCACACGCCGCGCCTGCATCAATTGCCCGCCGCGCAGTTGACCGCTTTCGTAGGCGTCCTGTAACGCGGCCTGCACGGCTTCTTCGTCGCTCGCGCCTGCGATGGTGATGGCGACGTTGAGCGGAACCTTTCCGGCCTCGACGGCGGCCAGCAGGCGTTCCTCGCCTTTCTCAAAGAGCAGCAGGATGCCCTTGATGTAGTCGAGGCTCAGGCCGGTCTTCTGGGCGATGACGCGCTTGTCGTAGCCCTGTTCGCTCAACTGCTCGATGCTCATCAAGAGTTCCAGCGCGCTGTATTTCCTGCGAGCGATGTTCTCGGTCAGGCTCATGATGAAGGCGTCCTCGTCGTTGACCGTGACGACCAACGCCGGAATCTCCTTCTCGCCGAGCGACTTGAACGCCTTGAGTCGGCCTTCGCCGCAGATCAGCAGATAGCGTTTTCCGTCCTCCAGATCGTCGCGCGGCGTCACCGTGACCGGCTTCTTCAGGCCGATCTTCTTGATGTTGCCGACGATCTCCTCGAACACGCGGCCATTGCGGTCGCGCGGGTTGAGCACGGCGATCTGATCGACGGGGATCATTTGCAGGTTGGTGGCGTGATGCGGTCTGGTCATGCGGCCCTCCGGATGCGGCTGCGCTCCGCCATGCCGTAGAGGTAATCCAGGCTGTCGAAGCGGTAGCTCTCGAACTCGAGGCCGTTGTGATCGGCCAGATGGATGCCCCCTTGAACGCGTGGTCGGCCGAAGTCCAGACGCGGCAGCAGGTAGTAGTCCAGCGCCGCCTGGTTCGTCTCATCGAGCCGGACGGCGACCGTGATGTCCGGCGTCAGACTGGTGTCGAAGCGCACCTTCCAGCGGCGGCGGTCGTTGTCGAGCAACTGGCAACGTGACAGCACCAGCGAGACGGTGAACTCGCGGTTGACGGTGAGCAGATCGGTCGCCGGATCGCGCACGACCGCGCCGCCGACCTCGGCGATCATCTGCTCGGTCTGGCCGATGATTTCCTGATGCAGGCGGCGCAGGAACTGGTTGACCTCCAGATACTGGTAGTCCCGATCCGGTGTGAAGCCCACCGTCTGGTAGGCGCGGATCAGGCTGCCGAAGCGGTGCGCATAGGCCGCCGCCGAGGGCATGCCTTCGGCCTCGTCGATGATCAGGCCGGAGAGGTAGCCGTGCTGCTGGAGCAGGCGGCGCAGTTTCTCGATCAGTTCCTCGTTGCTGAAGCGGTGCGCTCGCTCGCGTAGGATGCCCTGCGCCGTGTAGAACAGCTCGGGCGGCACGATGCCCTCGAACGCGCCTTCCTTCTTGATCCACATCTCCGGGCGGTTCACGACCCGCACCTTCTTGAGCTTGAAGGAGCGCCGGTTGTAGACGTTGTTGCCGATGTATTTCTCGTTCGAGAGCACCTCGCGCACCGTGGCCCGCGTCCATGTCCGGCCCAGATCGGTGAGAACGCCCTTGGTGTTGAGTCGGTCGGCAATCTCCGACTCGAACAGGGCGTCCTCGACGAACCAGCGGTAGATCTGGTTGACGACGGCGACTTCGGCATCCGGGCCGGGCTGCAAGATCACGCGGTCGGTTTGCAGGCTCTTGTGCTCGCCGCGCGAGAGCTGTCCCTTCACCGAACCGGACTGGTCGATCAGCACGCGCCGCAGGCCGTAGCCCGCAGGCCCGCCTTGCCGAAAACCGAGTTCGATCAGGCGGCACTGGCCCGCGAACACCTTCGCCGACAGCTCGCGGCTGTATTCGCCCGCCATCGCGCGCTTGACGCCTTTGACGATGGTGGACACCGGCGAGCCGTCGTTCTCGAACTGCTCGGCGCAATAGGCGACCTGAATCCCGGCGCGGCGACAGATGTACTCGTAGTAGGCGCTCTCATCCGCGTCCTGAAACCGACCCCAGCGGCTCACGTCATAGACGAGGATGATCTGGAAGTCGGCCTTGCCCGCCTGCACGTCGGCGATCAGCTGCTGGAGCGCCTGCCTGCCATCGATGCGCAGCCCGCTCTTGCCCTCGTCGGCGTAGGTGCGGACGATCTCGATGTTGCGCCGGGCGGCGTACTCGCGGATTTTGTCGCCCTGGTTTTCGGTCGAGTATTGCTGGTGCTCGGTGGACATGCGCACGTACTGCGCGGCGCGCAACGCGGGCGATGATCCCGATGGATCGGCGGAAGGTTCTGACGGTTGCCTGGTGCCCGGTCGCTCTCTCGTTTGTGTTGACGCTCTCGGGTCTGCCGCTCCTTTCAAGTGACGTGGTGCAGCCGAAAGAATCCGGCAGCGTTGCGCACGTTCGGGATCGTTGCCATGCAGGGTGATCGAGAACCCATTTGGGACGGACGGTAAAGGCCACTTGCCGGGGTGTCGATCAAGTCCTCTATTAGCACACGTCCTTTTTGCAGGGGCAGTCCAGACACACGGGCGTGATCTCGACCAGCCAAGCGTCGCTTTCCTCTGGGGAAGACGCGGGAATTCGCCGAAGTCGATACAAGCCCGGCGTCAGGATTGACACGTCCATTTTTGCAAGGCCGTTGACGGCGCCATTCCGATGGCCTTCCGCTGCATCGGGATTGGCGGCACGATAGGCACGCCAGTAGCCGGGATGTCGGTCGAACCACGCGCGCTGCGCGTCGCGCTGGTTGTCCCGGTAGTCCGGGTCGGTGCGCAGCTTGTCCTGCTGCCAGTGCAGCTTGCGGGCGCGCTGGCATTCGGCGGACGAGCAATAGGTCTGGTTGGGGACTTGCGGACGGGGTTGGAAGGGTTGGCCGCAATGCGCGCAGCTTCGGGTCATCATTGAGTTCTCCATGCAAAACCTGCATGGAACCCGTGACCGTCAGTGCGCAGCGCGCCAGTTTGCAGCCTATGGACAAACCATGCCACTAAGTGGCATAATCATGGCTAATGATGCGAGTCTTCGAAACCCGCCACTTCCAGCGATGGATGCGCAAGACGGAACTGACCGATGCCGCCCTGTGCAAGGCCGTCGAGGAGATGGCTGGCGGGTTGATCGACGCCGACCTCGGCGGTGGCGTGGTGAAGAAACGCGTCGGGCTGGCCGGGCGCGGCAAGCGTGGCGGGGCGAGAACGCTGGTCGCCACGAACAAGGGCAACCGCTGGTTCTTCGTGTTCGGCTTCGAAAAAAACGACCGGGCCAACATCAGCGACGAGGAACTGGAAGGCTTGCAAACCATCGCCACCGACCTGCTGGCCCGTACCGGAAAGCAGTTGGATGAAGCCGTCGCCGACGGCACGTTGCAGGAGATCTGCCAATGACGACCAAAACCAAAGCCAAGAGCCGCATCCTTGAAGCCGTCCATGAGACGGCCAGCGATCTGCATCGCTTGGGTTTCATCGACAAGCGCAAGATGCAGAAGTACGACGTGCTGTGCCTGGAGCCGGTGCAGGACTACGACGCAATCAAGGTCAAGGCACTGCGCGAGCGCCTGCACCTGAGCCAAGCCGTGTTGGCCTCGGTGCTCAACACCAGCGCGTCCACCGTCCGCAAGTGGGAGGGGGGCGACAAGCGTCCCAGCGGCCCGTCGCAGAAACTGCTGGACATCATCGAGCGTAAGGGGCTGGAAGCGGTTCTCTGAACGCCGGGGCGAAACGCATCAGTTCGATCAGGGTTCCTGCGCAAGAACACCCTGGAGCCGATGCCGCTCACCACGGTAATCGCGGCACTGCGTGAATTCCTGCTGCCGGTCCTGACGGCGCTCTCGACGGGCGAAGGTTTCGACTGCCAGTGGCGCGCGGTCGCAGGCTGGGATGCGCTGAAGTGAACCACCCGTTCGATTCGGCGTTTGGGGATCGAACCGCAGACCATCGAGGGGCGAAAAGACTGTTCCGTTTCTTCGTTAAATGCGATTATTTGCCGATGAAACGGAACATTGCTGACCAGCTGCGCGGCGGCTGACCTGCGCCATTCCGACGCCCATTTACACCCACTCATCGGTGTGCGGAACGTCGGCGACCACACATCCGGCCCGGAGTAGATCGGCGCGGATGCAGTGGTCAGGCGGGCAGCGATGCCAAGGCCTGCTGCAATGATCGGCGCTGCTCGCTCGGATCGACCTGTGCATGGATGCCTTGCTCTTCGGCCTCTTGCGTCCAGCGCTTGACCCAGGCGATCACTTCGGCGTAATCGAAGCGGATGAGCGACCCAACCCGGCGATACGGAATACTCAAGGCATCTCGCACTTGTTTTTGCGTAAAGACGTACAGAGGCAGCGCGGTCACGTAGGAAATCTCGCGAGCATCCATCAGCTTCGACCCGCTCGGAAGGACGACGTCGGGGGCTTTTGCCCACGTTGCTGAGTGGAGCGCACGAGATTCGAAATCGAAGATTTCATCGATGGGGTAGACGACACGTTTGGACATCTTCATGTATCGGGGGCCGCGCCCCTCGCTGCGCCAGCGCTGCAAAGTCTTGGGGCTGAGATTCCAGCGTGTGGCAAGCTCAGTTTCGTTCATCATCATCTTCTGCATGGTTGACTCCGTCTGTGGTTGAAGGCAACGCATTCAGGCGTGATGTCGGCCACAAAGCTAAGCCCTTTGCAGGGTCGGTGTACAGTTTCAGCGCAATGCGAGCATCAGGGAGTTCTACACATGTCCCTGCTCACTGCGCCGATACCAGCGTTATTGGGGACGTTTCGGCATGGCTAAAGATACGTAGTTCAAGGGTCTGGTAGAGTCCACCACCACTATTCAGCGCCCAACCGTTCCCGGTTGGGCGTTTTTCTTTGCGGGTTTCGCACACCACGACGTGGGCTGCCGCGACAATGGAGGGGGGCAGGTCAACGCGGCATGGCGATCCAGATCTGGCGCGGGATGCGGCGATTAGCTACCAGAGAATGACTTGCCTTTGCGGCGAATCTGGCGTGTAATCTCCGCATGGATAGCGGAGAAAAGTTACAGCCTGTCCGCGCAGATCCAGCGCGAGCGTAAGGACTATTATGATGTGCTCGAACGCACGCAAAAGGACACGCTCGACGCCACCGGCTGGTTGTCGTGGTTCCTCGGTACGCTCGGGCGCGCCATCACCAGCGCGCAATCCACGCTGGACGCCGTGCTGGTCAAGGCGCGCTTCTGGCAACGCTGGGCGGACACGCCGTTGAACGAGCGGCAGGTGAAACTGCTCAACTGTCTGCTCGACGGCTTCGAGGGCAAGCTCACCAGCAGCAAGTGGGCCGTCATCGCCAGGTGCTCGCCCGACACCGCGCTGCGCGACATCACCCAGTTGCTGGAACTGGGCGTGTTGAAGAAATCGCCCAGCGGCGGGCGCAGCACGGGCTACGAACTGGCGGATTGAAGTGCATCGACGTCTGTGTCCACGTTGCTGCGGCACGGACGCAGGTGGTACGCCTTCCAGCGGAGATTTCTTCGAAGAGGGGAAAAAAGCAGCCATGCTCTCAAACTGGTGTATCAATTTTCAATCGCTGCTCTGTGTCAACTCATATCCGGTGCTGACACCTTGCCACGCCGGGTAAATGTATTTATGCTCTTCTGTATTCCGCGTTGCTTGAGACTTTATCAGAGGATGCCGCACGGCAAATGAGCGCCGCTGACAAAACGCCGTTGGCTGCACTGCGCCTCTGCACCTTTGTACTGTCTTCGTCGGCGCGCCTTGCCACCGATGCTCCGTTAGCGGTCCTCAAGGAGGAGTAGATGAAAGAAAACCTCGTCCGCATCGCGCTTTTATTGCTTTTTCCCCTGTTCCTGTTAGCCGCATGCGACCGTTCCATCGATGAAAGACTGGAGGCAAAAGCAGCCGCCGAAAAATCGCTGGGCATCTCGCTAAGTACGTTCGCGACCGACTTCGATGGTGCAATCCGTGATGTGCTGGAAGATCGCCAGAATAAAGATGTCGACCGCCTGGCGCCGCTCTATCGCATCGACGCCTCACAACTGGAAAAACATACTCTCCGGGCGGAGGTCGGTCCGTCGCAAACAACCATACTGGGCAGTCTGGCCAAGAATGGCGATTTGAAAAGCGTCGGTGTCATGTTGAGCAGTCCTGGCGAAGGCGCGCGCGCCGAATTTCTGCTGTGCGCGGAAGCGGCCAGCCGGCTGCTGACCACCGGCGGTGACGAAAAAAAACTGCCGGATATGCTCAATCGTCTGCTCACCAATGCTCTCAACAACCCCGGTGAGCGCATGACGGAAATCGTTGATGACAAATTGCTATCAGTGGAAATCCTCAAGTCAGGAGTGATGTTCCAGATCGAACACGCGCAATGAGCCGCTCCCAGGAATCTGTTCAGGATCTCATCGGAGATTCTGAACAGGTTCCAAGAAGCCTGAGGATTCGATCGGTGGGCTATAATTGGCAGCATGTTGAAACAATGCACCATCAAAACTTCCGTCCGGACTGTTGGCATCGGTCTGCACTCCGGCTGCAAGGTCGAGTTGACCCTGCGTCCGGCAGCCGTCGATAATGGCATCATCTTTCGCCGCGTCGACCTCGACCCTGTCGTGAGCTTTCCTGCGTCGGCGAACGGTGTCGGCGATACCCGCATGGCATCAGTGCTGTCCATGAACGGTGCGCGCGTTTCTACCGTCGAACATCTGCTGTCCGCCTGCGCCGGGCTTGGCATCGATAATTTATACGTCGATCTGACCGCGGAAGAAATTCCGATCATGGACGGTTCGGCATCGTCTTTCGTTTTCCTGTTGCAACAAGCGGGTCTGCAAGAGCAGAACGCGCCGAAGCAGTTCATCCGCGTCAAAAAAACCGTCGAGGTGCGCGAAGGCGAAGGCGCCAAGGAAAAATGGGCGCGCCTGGAACCGTACAACGGCTTCAAACTGAAATTCTTCATCGAATTCAATCATCCCGCCGTGGACAGCACCGGCCAGACGGCTGAGGTTGATTTCGGCATCGCATCCTATGTCAAGGAAATTGCCCGTGCGCGCACGTTCGGTTTCATGCAGGATGTCGAGACCCTGCGCGGCATGGGGTTGGCGCGCGGCGGCTCGCTCGAGAACGTGATTGTGATGGATGAATACTGCATCCTCAACGCCGATGGCCTGCGTTACCACAATGAGTTCGTGCGCCATAAGATTCTCGACGCCATCGGCGACCTGTACCTGATCGGCCATCCGCTACTGGCTGCTTACAGCGCGCATAAATCCGGTCATGGCCTCAACAATCAGCTGCTGCGCGCGCTGCTGGCGCAACCCGACGCCTATGAGATCGTCACATTCGATACGCTGGAGTCGGCGCCGCAGACCTATGTAATGCAGGCCGAACAAGAGTGGGCGCTAACTTAGAACATTAGAACGCGCTAGACTTTCTATTTGCTGCCGCTGTTGCGGCGCATCATGTTCGCCAATGCCATCTTCAAGGCCTGATTGCGCGGCGAGTCTTCGAGTGTGTCGTTGAGTTTCGCGAATGACGCCACTGCCAAGCTGGGCAAAATCAGTTCTCGGCGCGCAACCGAAACGACATCATTCCTGCCGACCTGCACTTTGATCCGGATGGTATCGATCTGCCATCCGTCTTTTGACAGATGTTCCTGCAGTTTCGGCAACTGCTGTTTGAGTTTCGCGGCAAGCGCCGCATTGGGTACACTCAACAGCAGTTGCTCGCCTTCGACATTCACGACATCGCATGATTTGAACATAGCTGGCAGAATCGCTGCACAATTTTTTTGCAGCGCAGTCATGCGGGTAATGGTGGGCAGCAAGCTTGCCATTGCATCATCTAACTGTAAAAAATCTGTCACGTCCCTGGGCTTGCGTTTCAATTGCGCAGCCGAAGGGCCTTGGCGATAAGGAGTAAATGTGGAGGGGTACTTCATTTTTCGGGCCTGTTCACACTGAATTGAGGAGATACGTCCAAACGAGCGTCTTTGGCAGGCCCGCTGTCTCGAGATGCCTGCATGCTAAAATCCAAGGTTTGTTGGCTTCATTCTGCGGTTCCGCGCGGGAAAAATCACCGCGCAGAGTCATTTTCCGGCGCTTTTTCAGAATCCAAGCATGTCATTACTGACCCAGATTTTCGGTAGTCGCAATCAACGGCTGCTCAAACAATACCAAAAAATTGTCTGTCGAATCAATGCGCTCGAGGCAGACATCGAGAAACTGCCGGATGCCGATCTGCAAGCCAGGACGTCGGAATTCAAGCAGCGTATAAACAGCGGCGCCAGGCTCGATGATCTCCTTCCCGAAGCCTTTGCAGTATGCCGCGAAGCCAGCAGGCGTGTACTCAGGATGCGTCATTTCGATGTTCAATTGATTGGCGGTATGGTGCTGCACTTCGGCAAAATCGCTGAAATGCGCACCGGCGAAGGCAAGACCCTGATGGCGACGTTGCCAGCGTATCTGAATGCCCTGGCGGGCAAAAGCGTACACATCGTTACCGTCAACGATTATCTGGCTCAGCGCGATGCCGAATGGATGGGCAAGCTGTATGACTGGCTTGGTCTGACCACCGGTATCAACCTGTCGCAGATGGAGCATGATCTGAAGCAGAGCGCCTATGCGGCGGATATCACTTACGGCACCAACAACGAGTTCGGTTTCGACTACCTGCGCGACAACATGGTGTTCGATGCTGGTCAACGCGTGCAGCGCGGCCTGCATTTCGCCATTGTCGATGAAGTCGATTCGATCCTGATCGACGAAGCGCGTACCCCGCTGATCATTTCCGGCCAGGACGAAAACCACACCGACCTGTATCACAAGATCGATGCAGTACCACCGCTGCTGACGCAGCAGATCGGCGAAGAAACTCCAGACGGTAAAGGTAGGATCGAAGTTCCCGGTGATTACACCAAAGATGAAAAAAGCCATCAGGTTCTATTGACTGAAGCCGGCCACGAGAAAGCCGAGCAGATCCTGACCCGCATGGGTTTGCTGCCGGAAGGCGCGTCGCTGTATGACGCATCCAACATCTCGCTGGTGCATCATCTGTATGCCGCCTTGCGTGCCCACACGCTGTATCACAAGGATCAGCAATACGTGGTGCAGAACGGCGAAATCGTGATCGTCGACGAATTCACCGGGCGCCTGATGACGGGTCGGCGCTGGTCCGACGGTCTGCACCAGGCTGTGGAAGCCAAGGAAAAGGTCAAGATCCAGAACGAGAATTCGACCCTGGCCTCGATCACTTTTCAGAATTACTTCCGCATGTACGGCAAGCTGTCCGGTATGACCGGCACCGCCGACACCGAAGCCTACGAATTCCAGGAAATCTACCATCTGGAAACCGTGGTGATCCCGCCGAACCGTCCGAGCGCGCGCAAAGACCGTCAGGATCAGGTCTATAAAAGCGCACAGGAAAAGTACGCGGCGATGTTGAAAGACATCCAGGACTGTCACGAGCGCGGCCAACCGGTGCTGGTCGGCACCACCTCGATCGAAAACTCCGAACTGCTGTCGGGCATTCTGAAGCAGGCCGGGCTGCCGCACAACGTACTCAATGCCAAGCAGCACGCGCGCGAAGCGGAAATCATTGCTCAAGCCGGCCGGCCCAGTATGATCACCATCGCCACCAACATGGCCGGCCGCGGTACCGATATCGTACTGGGCGGCAATGTCGAGAAACAGATCCAGATCATCGATGCCGCCTTGCCAGATGCCGTAGCACAGGCGCAAAAGCTGCGCGATGAATGGCAGGCTCTGCACGGCCACGTGGTCGGTGCCGGCGGCCTACATATCATCGGTACCGAGCGGCACGAATCGCGCCGTGTCGACAATCAGTTACGCGGCCGTTCCGGTCGTCAGGGCGATCCGGGATCGTCGCGTTTCTATCTGTCGCTGGATGATGCCTTGCTGCGCATCTTCGCCGGCGACCGTGTGCGCGCCATCATGGAACGCCTGAAAATGCCGGAAGGCGAACCGATCGAGGCTAGTATCGTCACACGCTCGATCGAATCAGCGCAGCGCAAGGTGGAAGCGCGCAACTTCGACATCCGCAAGCAATTGCTGGAGTACGACGATGTCGCCAATGACCAGCGCAAGGTCATCTACCAGCAGCGTAACGCATTGCTGGAAGCTAGCGACATGTCGGAAACGATCACCTCGCTGCGTGACGGCGTGTTTACCGAACTGTTCCGTACCCACGTACCGGAAGAGTCGGTCGAAGAGCAATGGGACATCCCGGCGCTGGAAGCTGCGCTGGGCAGCGAATGGCAACTCGCCGTACCGCTGAGCGCGATGCTGGAAGCCGAACCGAACCTGACCGACAAGGAATTGCTGGAGCGCGTGCTGGCGGCTGCCGAGGCGGCTCACGATGCCAAAGTCAAGGTTGTCGGCAAGGAAGCATTCAACAGTTTCGAGCGCAACGTCATGCTGCAAAGCATCGACAGCCACTGGCGCGAACACCTGGCCGCGCTAGACCATCTGCGCCAGGGTATTCATCTGCGTGGCTATGCGCAAAAGAATCCGAAGCAGGAATACAAACGCGAAGCTTTCGAGCTGTTTGCCGGGATGCTCGATCTGATCAGGAACGAAGTCATCAAGATCGTCATGACCGTGCGCATCGAAAGTCGCGAAGCCATCCAGGAGGCCGGAGAACACATAGCGCAATCGCATGTCGGAAACGTGCATTACCAGCATGCCGATTTCGACGCTGATGCAGCGCCGGAAGAATTGCTAGCACCGATGACTCATGCCGGGGCCGGCGGGAAAGCGGCGCAATCACCAGTCAACGGTGTACCCAAAGTCGGCCGTAATGATCCCTGTCCTTGTGGCAGCGGCAAAAAATACAAGCAATGCCACGGCAAGCTGGTTTGATTACCGTTGACTGACTCTCGAGGAGTAGGCGATGGCCTGGATAATCCTGGTGCTGGCAGGCGCGTTCGAAGTGGCGTGGGCAGTTGGTTTGAAATACACCGAAGGTTTTACGCGTTTGTTGCCGAGCGTTGTGACGGTTGCAGCGATGGTGATCAGCATTGGTTTGCTGGCGCTGGCAGTGAAAACCTTGCCGCTCAGTACAGCATATGCGATCTGGACCGGCATCGGCGCTGCCGGTGCGGTGATTCTCGGCATCGTCCTGTTTCATGAACCGGCCTCGCTGGCCAGACTGACTTGCCTGGCGTTGATCATCGTCGGAATCATCGGTCTTAAAATCGTGTCTCCGGAATGACAGCATCGCTCCCCCTGGCTGAATGACCATGGCTGTCAATTCTCCCCTTCCTGTTTCTGCCGATCTGCATCCTGTTGCCGGCATCGAGCTGGGCCATGCCGAAGCCGGCGTGTGTAAAGCCAACCGTAAGGACTTGCTGGTCATGAAACTGGCGCCGACGGCAACGGTTGCCGGCGTGTTCACACGCAACCGTTTCTGCGCCGCTCCGGTGCACGTGTGCAAGACGCATCTGGCGCAAACCGGCGCGGCGGCGCCGATTCGCGCGCTGATGATCAACACCGGCAACGCCAACGCCGGCACTGGCGCAGAGGGTCTGGCGCGCGCGCATGCGACCTGCGCTGCACTGGCGACGCTGCTGGGCGTGAAGCCCGAACAAATCCTGCCGTTCTCGACCGGTGTCATCCTGGAACCGCTGCCGCTCGATCGTATCGAGGCCGGTCTGCCGGTCGCCGTCGCGAATCTGAAAACCGATAACTGGTTCAATGCGGCCGAGTCCATCATGACCACCGACACGCAACCGAAAGCGGTCTCGCGCACACTGATCATCGGCGGCAAACAGGTCGTCATGACCGGCATCAGCAAAGGGGCCGGCATGATCAAGCCAAACATGGCGACCATGCTGAGTTTTCTGGCGTTCGACGCCAAAGTGCCGCAAGCGCTGCTGAACCGGCTGGTCAAAGATGCTGCCGATCGATCTTTCAATTGCATCACCATCGATGGCGACACCTCGACCAATGATTCCTTCATGCTGATTGCCACCGGTGCCGGCGCGCTGGAGATCGCCAGCGCCGACAGCGCCGAATACAAAGAACTAGCCGCTGCCATTTATGCTTTGTCGCAAAACCTCGCGCACCAGATCGTGCGCGATGGCGAAGGTGCTACCAAATTCATCGAAGTCACCGTGGAAGACGGCAAGAGCGTTGAAGAATGCCGCAGAATCGCTTATTCCATCGGCCATTCGCCGTTGGTCAAAACCGCCTTCTTCGCCTCCGATCCGAATCTGGGCCGTATCCTGGCGGCGATCGGCCATGCCGGTGTCGATGATCTGGATGTCTCGACGTTAAATCTGTATCTGGACGATGTCTGGGTTGCCAGGAACGGCGGTCGCCATCCCGATTACAGGGAAGAAGATGGTCAGCGCGTCATGCAGAAGAGCGAAATCGTGGTGCGCGTGAAATTGGCGCGCGGCACGGCCAAAGCTTCGATCTGGACTTGCGATCTGTCCCATGCATACGTCACCATCAATGCCGATTACCGTTCCTGAGCATTTCCTGTCACGATACGACGTATCGATCCACTTTGCCGATTTGTCATGACTCAATTAGATCAGTTTCTTCAGCGCGCCGAGGCCTTGCTGTCGCGCATCGAATCCATCTTGCCGCAGTCGGCTGCCGCAGTGGAATGGGACAAGTGCCTGGCGTTCCGCTGGCGCCGTCGCGACGGTAGCGGTAATAGCGGCGGCTACCTGCAATCGGTCGGGCATATCTCGAACATTGCGCTGTCGGATCTGCATGGTATCGGTCCGCAGAAAGAGCAGATCGACCGGAATACCAGGCAGTTCGTGGATGGCCGTCCAGCCAACAACGTGCTACTGACCGGTGCGCGCGGTACCGGCAAGTCCTCGCTAATCAAGGCGTGCCTGAATCAATACGCCGACCGTGGTCTGCGCCTGATCGAGGTAGACAAGAATGACCTGCATGACTTGCCGGACATCGTCGATCTGGTATCGGCGCGTCCTGAGCGCTTTATTATCTTCTGCGACGATTTGTCCTTTGAAGAGGGCGAGAGTGGGTACAAGGCGCTCAAAGTAGCGCTGGATGGCAGCATCGCCGCACAATCGGACAATGTGCTGATTTATGCCACCTCCAACCGTCGTCACCTGATGCCAGAGCGCATGTCGGATAATTCGACGTATACGCATACCGATGATGGCGACCTGCATCCGGGCGAGACCGTGGAGGAGAAGATTTCCCTGTCCGAGCGTTTCGGGCTGTGGGTGACTTTCTACCCGTTTAAGCAGGACGATTATCTCGACATTGTCGCGCACTGGTTGCGCCATTTCGGCTGCAACGCGGCACAGATCGAAAAGGCGCGCGGCGATGCCTTACGCTGGGCTTTGCAACGCAGTTCGCGTTCCGGGCGTGTGGCCTGGCAGTTCTCCAGGGACTACGCCGGAAAGCTGCAAGCCTGATGATGCCCATTGCCCCGCAAACAACGGCGCCGCCGATCGATGTCGCCGTCGGGATTCTGGTGAAACCGAACGGCGATGTTCTGCTGGGCCAGCGTCCCGAGGGCAAACCGTATGCCGGTCATTGGGAATTTCCCGGCGGTAAGGTCGAGTCTGGGGAGTCGATTGCGGATGCGCTCAAGCGCGAGTTTCTGGAAGAACTGGGTATCGAGATCATCTCGGCCGAACCATGGTGCGGCATGCAGTATGTCTATCCGCACGCGCATGTGCGTTTGCATTTTTACTTCAGCCGGAAATGGCGCGGCGAACCGCAAAGTCTAGAAGGGCAGGCATTCGCCTGGCAGGGCAGCATTGAAGTCGGACCGCTGTTGCCGGCGACGCTACCGCTGATCGAGTGGATCGATACACTGCGCATACCGGCGGTGCGCTGACTCAGTCTGTTGCAGGACCGTTTTTATTCTGCTCCGGCAGGTTGACTGCGGGAATCACGTATTTTTCTTCAGCCCAGGCGCCGAGATCGATCTGTTTGCAGCGTTCCGAGCAAAACGGACGGAATGCATTCTTTTCTGCCCATTCCACCTTGGCGCCGCAGCTTGGACAGTTGACGATCGTTGCCATGACTTCTACCTCTACTTCAAAATCCGCAAAGCACCAGTTCAAACGGCACTTCGCCCTCGAACGCCTTCGGTTTCATATCACCCCCCTGCGAGGTGAAGCGAATCCAAAGCATGTATTTATTGGCTGAAATCTCAGGAGTGGCGCCCAGTTTCTCATCCACCACCAGACGCAGCATCTGGTAGACTTTCCCTTGCAGCATTTGCTGGTAGCTGCCGCTATTGGTATTGATTTTGACGGCATGACTGGATTCGCGCAACAGGCGCATCACGATGATGACGGCGTCGAACAGCGGCACCAGCGGTGCGAACCAGTTGGAAATATCGTTGAAGCGCTGCTCCGGCGAGTGGTGCTGCCATGCGTAATAAGATGGCAGATCGAATTCGCAGGCGCCTCCCGGGATGATGGTGCGGCCACGGATACCCATGAGCCATTCGTTTTCGCGAATATTCTGCCCAGTCTTGCCCTGCGAAGCAGCCAATGCCACGCAGGCGCGATCGACTTCTCCGAGGATGGCATTCAGCATGTCAGGCTCGACATTGGGATTGGACTGATAAGTCAGCAGCGTATGTTTCTGGCGTTCCAGTTCCTGCAGCAGGTCGGATTTGAGATCGGCGCGCCCAACCACTTCGAGCATCTCGAAAATCGTGGATAGGGCGACATGATGTTGCAGCGGGCTTTCCTGATGCAGGAAGAACACGAATTTCTCGTGCAGACGCTCCAGCCGCAATAGCGTGCGAATACGCTCGTTGAAAGGGTATTCGTATACGATCAAAGCTGCGTCCCTTCAAAGTTGAACCGGATTCGACAACACGTTCAATGAATCTGTCTTCCCATATTACAGAGATCGATAAAACGCATGTGACTCACGTGATTCTGACCCATACAGACGAAAATTACAAATGCTCGCCGCTATTTGTTTTTGCCAGTGACAGGTAGCATGCATGCAGCGCTGCGATTCGGGGCAGTAGGGCAGCCGTATCGAACTCGTTTTCAATCACATCGTCAGCGACGGCGAGACGCTGCGCGCGTGTCGCCTGTGCTGCCATGATGGCCTCGACCTGCGCGCGCGACATGGTGTCGCGCTGCATGACGCGGGCGATCTGCTGTTCTTCGCTACAGTCTGCCAAGAGGATACGCGAGACGTATTGACGCCATTGCTGCGACTCCACCAACAGCGGCACCACGAAGATCGGATAATCACCGCGCGCAGCGGAGACAGCCTGCGCGGCGGCATCGCGAATCAACGGATGCAGAATATTTTCCAGACGTTTTCTGGCGGTAGCATCGGTAAAGACATGGGCGCGCATCCTGGCGCGATCCATGCCGCCTTCGGCATCGATGAAGGCATCACCGAATTGCGCACGGATAGCTGCAATCGCGATGCCGCCCGGCACGCTCAACTGGCGGGCGATGACATCAGTGTCGATGACAGCAGCGCCCAATGCGCCGAACAGGTTGGCGATAGTAGTCTTGCCGCTGCCGATGCCGCCAGTAAGACCGATGGAAAAAGGCGCGTCGGGCGAAGTGGAAGAGAAGCTCATCGATACAGGCCGGAATACAGGAACGATTCACCATACAGCAGCGCCAGCATACCCGCTGCCGCCAGATACGGACCGAACGACAATGGCTGGTTCACTACGGTTTTCCGCATGATGACCATGGCGATGCCGACGGCGGCGGCCAGGCAGGAGGACAACAGCAGGATGATCGGCAACGCTTGCCAGCCAAGCCACGCACCTAACGCCGCCAGCAATTTGAAATCGCCATAACCGAGGCCTTCCTTGCCGGTGGCCAGCCTGAATATCCAGTAAATCATCCATAAGACAAGATAGCCGGCCGCCGCGCCGACGACGGCGTCGTGCAGCGGACTGAAGATGTTACCGAGATTGACCAGCAGCCCCAGCCATAACAGCGGCAATGTCAGGCTGTCCGGCAGTAGCCGGGTTTGCGCATCGATGAAACTCAAGGTAATCAGAACGAAGGCGAACGTCAGTGCCGCCAGACCGGTCACGCCAAGGCCGAAGCGCCAACCCAGCCAGCCCGACAACAAGGCGCTGAGGCTTTCCACTACCGGATAACGCAGCGAGATGGTTTTCCTGCAATAGCGGCATCGGCCATGTAGCAGTAGATAGCCCAGCACGGGAATCTTGTCGACGCAGGCAAGCGCAGCGGCACAATGCGGACAGGCCGAGCGTGGCGCCCACAAATCGTAGCGGTCGGTGTGCGGCAGGCTGCGGCCGGATTCATGCGCAAGATAGTTGTCGGCTTCGCGCTGCATCATCTGCGGTAGCCGATGGATCACGACATTCAAGAAGCTGCCTATCAGTAGTCCGATGACAGATGCCATGACGGCGCATGCCATGCTGCCGCTCGGGTTGTAAGCATTGGCGCTCAGTAGTTCCAGCATCAGATAACGGATCCCAGTTTGAAAATAGGCAGGTACATAGCAATGATCAGAGCGCCAATGACGACGCCCAGCACCACCATGATAAAGGGTTCCATGAGCTTGGAAAGGGATGCAACAGCTTCGCCGACTTCTATTTCATGAAAATCGGCCACTTTGATGAGCATCTGGTCGAGCGCGCCGGATTCTTCACCAATGGCGACCATCTGACCGACGATACCGGGAAACATGCCGCTACGCTCGATGGCGGCGCTCAAGCCGGAACCGGCAGCGACTTGCCGCAGGATTGCCGTGGTGGCATCGGCATAAGCGGCGTTGCCGGCCGCATCGCCGACAGCCTGCAAGGCATCGATCAACGGCACGCCAGCGCCAAACATGACGGCCAGGGTGCGGCTCCAGCGTGCCACCGTCGCCTGACCGATGAGTTTGCCGAACAGCGGCAATCGCAGCAACAGCCGGTCCGTCTTCGCCTGCACGCTGGGCGAACGCCGCCAGCTGTGCACAAACCAGCCGATGGCGCCGCTAGGTATGCCCGCCAGCAGCCACCAATAAGCCGTCATGCAATCCGAGAGCGCGATCACGATGCGGGTCGGCAACGGCAATTCGGCGCCGAAACTGCTGAAAACATCCTTGAAGGTCGGCACTACCCAAATCATGATGATGGAAGTGACCAGGGTAGCGACGGCAACGATGGCTGCCGGATATATCAGCGCTGCGCGTATCCTGCTCTTGAGCGCCAGCATCTTTTCTTGATGACGCGCCAGGCTGTCCAGCAGCTCATGCAGCAGACCAGCTTGCTCGCCAGCGGCCACCAGATGGCAAAACAAACTGTTGAAATGGCGCGGATGACGCGCGAAAGCCTGATGCAGGCTGGTGCCGCTTTCCACATCGGCGCGCAGACACATGATCAGCCGCGCAAACGTCTGGTTGCCCTGGCTGCGCGCAACAATGCCGAAGGCTTGCAGCAACGGCGCGCCGGCCTTGAGCATGGTCGCCAACTGACGCGTGAACAGCGCCAGCTCCTTGTCGCGGATGGGCTTGTCACGCTGGTTTCTTTTCTTGCGGATGATCTGTGTCCGGATGCCCTGCCGACGCAGCAGCGCGCTGACGCTGGCTGCGCCGCCAGCGCGCATTTCACCATGCATGGGTACGCCGCTGCGGTCTTTACCTTCCCAGGCATAGAGTGTTTCGCGTCGTGGGCGTTTTCTGTCTGCCGCCATGATAGTGCTACTTTCAGAAGCGCTTACCGTCAAAGATTGGTGCAGGCGATGATTTCCGTCAGGCTGGTGAGACCTTCCCGGACTTTCTTCAAGCCTGCCTGCCGTAAGCTGAGGACATCTTCACTGCGCGCCTGCGCATCGATCTCCGACGTCGGGGCATGCGCCAGAATGAGCCTTTCGATCGCAACGCTGATGGGCATGACCTGATATACACCGATGCGTCCCTTGTAACCGCTGCTGCCGCAGCGCGGACAGCCGACGGCGTGGTAAAGCATCCAGTCCCCGGATGCGTGGGCATTGGCGTCAGCGGTGCTGAAACCAGCTTCGCGCAGGGCGGCAGCGGGCATCCCTACCGCTTGTTTGCAACTGCACAGACGGCGCACCAGGCGCTGAGCGGTGATCATGATGACCGACGACGCGATATTGAATGCCGGCACGCCCATGTTCATCAAGCGAGTCAGCGTCGACGGCGCATCGTTGGTATGCAAGGTGGAAAACACCAGATGCCCGGTCTGCGCGGCTTTGACGGCAATGTCGGCGGTTTCGAGATCGCGGATTTCGCCCACCATGACAATATCCGGATCCTGGCGCAGGAAGGCGCGCAACGCTACCGGAAAGCTCAGGCCAGCGCGTTCGTTGACGTTGACCTGATTGACGCCGGGCAGATCGATCTCGGCCGGATCTTCGACGGTAGAAATATTGGTGCCGGGCTGGTTCAGCAGACTCAGGCAGGCGTACAGCGACACCGTTTTACCGGAACCGGTAGGGCCAGTCATCAACACCATGCCGTAAGGACGGCTGATGGCCTGCAGCAGCAAGGCTTTTTGTGTATCGTCGTAGCCCAGCGCGTCGATGCCCATGTGTAGCCGGCCGGTATCAAGAATGCGTAAAACGATTTTTTCGCCGAACAAGGTTGGCAGCGTCGAAACACGAAAATCGATGGCGTGGGTTTTGGACAGTGTAAATTTCATGCGTCCATCCTGCGGCAGGCGCTTTTCGGCGATATCCAGGCCGGCGAGGATTTTGAGGCGCGACGACAGCCTATCCTTCATGGTCAGCGGCGGTTCAGCGATGTCGCGCAACTGGCCATCGATACGGAAGCGGACCCGGCAGTATTTTTCAAATGGCTCGAAATGCAGGTCGGAAGCGCCAAGCTTGATAGCGTCGAGCAGCAGTTTTTGCAGATAATGGGCAGCAGGGACATCGTCCGCTGCGACAGAACTGGAATGTTGCGCCATGGCCGGAAGTCCGTACTCCTGATCAGGATACCAACGCGAGTGCCTGAATGGACAAATCGAAGCGTTCGATATTGCGCACCAGGCGCCGTTTTGTATATCGTTATCGTTCGATTTTACGAGTTTCCTTCAGCTTTTCGCCTTCTGAAGGTCACTCAGGCTCTTGGCAAAGTCACGCCGTGCTGGCCCTGATACTTGCCGTCGCGATCTTTATACGACGTTTCACAAACCTCGTCGCTCTCGAGGAACAGCACTTGCGCGCAGCCTTCGCCGGCATAGATCCGGGCCGGCAGCGGCGTGGTATTGGAGAACTCCAGCGTGACATAGCCTTCCCACTCCGGCTCGAACGGCGTGACGTTGACGATGATGCCGCAACGCGCGTAGGTCGATTTGCCGAGACAGATCGTCAGCACGTTGCGTGGAATGCGGAAGTATTCCACCGTGCGCGCCAGCGCGAACGAATTCGGCGGAATGATGCAGACATCGCCCTTGAAATCGACGAAGGATTTTTCATCAAAATTTTTGGGATCGACGATGGTCGAATTGATATTCGTGAAAATCTTGAATTCATCGGCACAGCGAATATCGTAGCCATACGACGACGTACCGTAAGACACGATTTTCCGGCCGTTGGCCTGGCGCACCTGGCTAGGCTCGAAAGGCTCGATCATGCCTTGTTGTTGCGCCATGCGGCGTATCCATTTGTCGGATTTGATGGTCATTGTCTTGGCGGAAATAGAGTGCGATTGTAGTACAAATCAAACATCGATATTCCCCGCCTGCAACGCATTCAACTCGATAAACGCCCGGCGTGGTTCAACATCATCACCCATCAGCGTCATGAAAATCTGGTCCACAGCAATCGCGTCTTCGATCTGCACTTTGAGCAGGCGGCGCACACTCGGGTCCATCGTGGTTTCCCACAACTGTTCCGGATTCATTTCACCCAGACCTTTATAGCGCTGTTTGCTGACGCTGCGTTCAGCTTCGGCGCGTAGCCATGCCATGGCCTGGTGGAAATCGGCAATGGCGCTTTCTTTCATCTTGTCTCCAGTACCGCGGCGAATCAGTGCGCCACGGCCGATCAGACCCTTGAAGACAGCGGCGGCATTGCTGAGCACCCGGTAGTCAGGGCTATCGACGAAGTCGGTGTCGATGGCGGTGACTTTGATGTTGCCGTGGTAGGAACGTTGAATGCGCAGGGTGTGTCTGTCGGTCAATTCGTCGGAGTGGACGATGACATCGACGTCCAGCGCGTTGATGGCGGCTTTCAATGCAGCGGCGGATTGCGCGGCTTCGGCGGCGCTGTTCAGTTGCAGCGTGACGCCGGTCATGATAGCCGACAGCGCCGCATCGTCGATCACGCGCGTCAGGCGCATGATGATGGCGTTGGCGACGTTGTATTGGCGCACCAGTTCAATGAGCGGCGCGCCGCTGATCGGGGCGGCGCCTTCACTGGGTACGAGCTCGGCATCGTTGAGGGCGATCTGCATCATGTAATGCATTTCTTCGACGTCGTCTTTGAGGTAGCGCTCGTCCTTGCCGGCCTTGACCTTGTAGAGCGGCGGCTGGGCGATGTAGATGTGACCGCGTTCGACCAGTTGCGGCATCTGACGATAAAAAAGCGTGAGCAGCAGGGTGCGGATGTGAGCGCCGTCGACGTCGGCATCGGTCATGATGATGATACGGTGGTAGCGCAGCTTGTCGACGTTGAATTCATCGGGGCCGATGCTGGTTCCGAGGGTGGCGATCAGAGTAGTGATCTGCTCGGAGGAGAGCATTTTCTCGAAGCGGGCTTTTTCAACATTGAGAACCTTGCCGCGCAGTGGCAGGATAGCCTGAAATTTACGGTCGCGGCCCTGCTTGGCCGAACCGCCTGCGGAGTCTCCCTCGACGATATAGAGTTCGCACAGGGCCGGATCTTTTTCCTGGCAGTCGGCCAGTTTGGCGGACAGGCCAAGGCCATCCATGACCCCTTTGCGACGGGTCAGTTCGCGCGCCTTGCGGGCGGCTTCGCGCGCGCACGCGGCTTCGACGATCTTGCTGCAGATGACCTTGGCGTCGTTCGGCTTTTCCTGGAGAAAATCGGTGAGTGTCTTGGCGACGATTTCTTCGACCGGGCCACGCACTTCACTGGAGACCAGCTTGTCTTTGGTCTGCGAGCTGAACTTAGGCTCGGGGACTTTGACGGAGAGCACGCAGGTGAGACCTTCGCGCATGTCGTCTCCGGAGACTTCGACCTTGGCTTTTTTGGCAAACTCGTTTTCTTCTATGTATTTGTTGATGACGCGGGTCATCGCAGCGCGCAGGCCGGTCAGGTGGGTACCGCCGTCGCGCTGCGGGATGTTGTTGGTGAAGCAGAGCACCTGTTCGTTGTAGGCATCGTTCCATTGCATGGAGACATCGACGCTGATGTTGGTGTTCTGGTCCGACATTCTTTCACCGGTGGCTTGAAAGATGGTCTGGTTGAGAACGTTCTTGTTCTTGTTGATGTACTCGACGAAACCGCGGGTGCCACCTTCGAAAGCGAAGTCTTCTTCCTTGCCGGTGCGCTGGTCAGTGAGCCTGATATGCACGCCGTTGTTGAGGAAGGACAGTTCACGGATACGCTTAGCCAGAATCTCGTAGTGAAATTCGACGTGGGTGAAGATTTCTTCATCAGCCCAGAAATGGACTTCGGTGCCGCGCTTGTCGGTGTCGCCGATGACTTTGATCGGAGAGACCTGCACGCCGTCGATGGTCGCGATTTCACGGTTTTGCGGGATGCCGCGCACGAATTCCATGGCGTGTACTTTGCCGTTGCGGCGAACGATCAGACGCAGCAGTTTGGACAAACCGTTGACGCAGGAGACGCCAACACCATGCAGGCCGCCGGAGACCTTATAAGCATTCTGGTCGAACTTGCCGCCGGCGTGAAGCTCGGTCATGACGATTTCGGCGGCGCTGCGTTTTGGATCATGCTTGTCGTCCATCTTGATGCCAGTCGGAATACCGCGGCCGTTATCGGTGACGGAAATCGAGTTGTCGGCGTGGATGGTGACGTGAATTTCGCTGCAATAACCGGCGAGCGCTTCATCGATGGCATTGTCCAGAACCTCGAACACGAGGTGGTGCAAACCAGTGCCGTCAGAGGTGTCACCGATGTACATGCCGGGACGCTTGCGGACTGCTTCCAAACCTTCCAGAATCTGGATGGAGGAAGCTCCATATTGATTTTGTTGCGGTTCATTGGTGTTGTCTGCTGGGACTTGGGACATGGCTGCCTTCTGAAACTGATGGAACTGCCTGATTCGTTATCGCCGAACATCAAATACGCATCGGCATGACCACATATTTGAAATCAGTATTGTCGGGGATGGTAATCAATGCGGAAGAGTTGGCGTCACCCAGGGCGATGTTGACGTTATCGCCTTTGAGGTTATTCAACACGTCGAGCAGATAGGTGACATTGAAGCCGACATCGACGCTGTCGCCGCCGTAGCCGATTTCGAGTTCTTCGACCGCTTCTTCCTGGTCGGCGTTGGTGGAACTGATCTTGAGACTGCCCGGCGCAATCACCCAGCGCACACCCTTGAACTTGTCGCTGGTCATGATGGCAGTACGCTGCAGCGAGCGCAGCAATTGTTCGCGGCCGATGGTGAAGTTGTTTTTGTAACCCTTGGGCACCACGCGGGTGTAGTCGGGGAATTTGCCTTCGACCAGCTTGGAAATCAGTTCGACACCGGAAAAAGTGAACTTGACCTGACTGTTGGCGATGTCGAGCTGGACCGGCTCATCGCTTTCTTCGAGCAGGCGTTGCAGTTCGATGATGGTCTTGCGCGGGATGATGACTTCCTGACGCGGAAATTCCCGATCGGCGGCGACCTGGCAAAAAGCCAGGCGGTGGCCGTCGGTGGCAACGGCGATGACGTTCCGGCCTTCGACGACTAGCAGCAGGCCGTTGAGGTAATAACGGATGTCTTGCTGCGCCATCGAGAAATGGACCATGTTGAACAGGTGCTTCAGGATCTTTTGCTGCAACGTGATTTGCGCGTTGTAATGCTCGGCCTGGGCCACCGTCGGGAATTCTTCCGCAGCCAGGGTTTGCAGGGCGAAACGCGATTTGCCGGACTGGACTGCCAGACGCTTGTTGGACAGCGTTACCGAAACATCGCCCGAATCGGGCAAGGCGCGCAGGATATCGAGCAGTTTGCGCGCGGCGACGGTAATCGCGGTGACTTCGTTACCGGAGCCAATTTCAGCATGTGTGGTGATCTGCACTTCGATATCGGTGGAGAGGAAAGATACTTTTTCGCCATCCTTGCGAATGAGGATATTGGCCAGAATCGGCAATGTGTGCCGACGCTCGACAATACCGCTCACGATTTGCAGTGGTCGGAGAAGCGTATCTCGTTGGGTTTTGACCAATTGCATAGTCTCTATGTCCTTACTGGTAAATGGTTTAAAGGATACTGAAAACCGCTTTCGCTTTTGCCTGTCGATGACAACGAAAGAAGCGCCGCCGGGACCGGGCCAAACTGCTGATTGTACCAACACCAGCAGATTGACCATCGGGTCAACCCTTGAGAGTCTGTTCAAGGACATGAAGTTCGTGGTTACATTCCGGATTCTTGGTGCGATCAACGGCGATCTTGCGTACTGCGTGCAGCACCGTGGTGTGATCACGACCGCCGAACAAGTCGCCAATTTCCGGCAGACTCTTTTGCGTCAGTTCCTTGGCCAGGTACATGGCGATCTGGCGTGGACGGGCGATATTGGCCGGACGCTTTTTGGAATACATGTCGGCGACTTTGATACTAAAAAAGTCGGCAACGGTTTTCTGGATGTTTTCGACGGAAATCTGCCTGTTTTGAACAGACAGAAGATCTTTCAGCGCATCTTTGACGATGTCAATGGTGATGTCCTTGCCGTGGAAGCGCGAATAGGCCAGGATCTTGCGCAGGGCGCCTTCAAGCTCGCGCACGTTGGAACGCAAATGCTTGGCGACAAAGAAGGCGATATCGTCGGACAGCTGCACGCCTTCCTGCATGGCTTTTTTCATCAGAATGGCAACACGCATTTCCAGTTCGGGCGGCTCGATGGCGACCGTCAGGCCGGAATCGAAGCGCGAAATCAGACGGTCGTCCATGCCGCTGATTTCCTTGGGATAGGTGTCGCTGGTGATGATGATCTGCTTTTTTGCGGCGATCAACGCTTCAAAAGCGTAGAAAAACTCTTCCTGGGTGCGGTTCTTGCCGCCGAAGAATTGAATATCGTCGATCAGCAGCAGGTCGAGCGAGTGGTAATAACGCTTGAAGTCATCAAAACCCTTGCGCTGATAAGCCGTGACTACGTCACGCACATATTGCTCGGCATGGATATAACGGATCCTGGAGGTCGGATTGTCGGTCAGCACCTGGTTGCCAATGGCGTGAATGACGTGGGTCTTGCCAAGGCCGACGCCGCCGTACAGGAACAGCGGGTTATAGGACACTCCGGGATTGTTGGCGACCTGGGTGGCGGCAGCGCGCGCCAACTGGTTGGCTTTCCCGGTGACGAGGTTGTCGAAAGTCAGCACCGAATTGATACGCGACTGTTCCTGGCGCAGCGTGACCGGCGGCGGCGCCAGTTCAGTGATGGATTCCTGGATGCCGGCCGGGTAGCCGCCGCCATGTCCCTCGTACTGATCTGCCGACGCAGCAGCGGCCACTGCACTGGCGGCACGGCGAGCAGCGCCGACGCGCGGGTCGAGTACGAACTGGACTTCGATCCGGGTTCCCCAATATTCGGAAGCGATAGCCGTAATGCGCCCAGCGAACTGGGTTTTGACCCAGTCGAGTTTGAAGCGGTTGGGCGCAGCAATACGCAGGTGGTCATCTTTATAATCAAGCGGCGCGAGCGGCTTGATCCAGGCGCTATATTGCTGCGGCGTTAGCTCTTGCTCCAGCTTTACAGAGCCGGCCCGCCCAAAATTTTCCATGAATCTTCTTATAAAAACAGGGGGGGGGGCGGGAAACGTGTCGGACCGACTCTGGCAAGGCTGAATGCCGACACCACGCAAGCGCCTATTTTACTCCTGCCGGCAAAGGTTATCCACAGGCAGGAGCATTTTCGACAGAGCAAAAATGCATATTGATCATTGGATAAAAGCACTGACGGAAATATCGACAAAATATTAACGCAATAAATGAATTCTTCGATCCATGCCGTCATAGTGGATCCTTTATTGAGTGTGTTATGCTGCATTGCGCTGCCATGATCCAGAACGTGCCTGATCAGTTTCCTTTTCAAGCATCAGCCATAGATGATGGTGACATACCTGCCCTGTTTTATTCCTTATTCCCGATTGATTAACCGATTACCGGCGTTCCTTGTAAAACATAGCTGATATGAGCTTTCTGACGCTCGATCTGAACCTGTTACGCGTTTTCGATGCGGTGATGACCGAGCAAAACCTGACACGCGCCGCCAACCTGCTGGCGATGACGCAACCGGCCGTATCCAACGCGCTGCGTCGCCTGCGCGAAACGCTCAATGACAAACTACTGATCCGTACCGCCCATGGCGTCAAGCCGACGCCGCGCGCAGAAGAACTGTGGCCGACCGTGCGCCGCGCCCTGTCGGATCTGGAAGCAGTGATCGCGCCGGAAACCTTTGACATCGCCCACGCGCAAAACACTTTCCGCATGGCGATGGTCGATACCACTGCCGCGCTATGGCTACCGGCGCTGGTACGCACCATCATGCGCGATGCGCCGTACATCAAGATCCGTATGATGCCGCTGACCACACGTGATCCGCGCGCCATGCTGTTGCGCGGCGACGTTGATCTGGCTGTGGGATTTTTCCCGGGCGTAACGGTCCAGCTAGGAGACCGGCCGAAAACCCAGATCAACCACACGCGCCTATACACTGGCCGATACGTCTGCGTGATGCACAAACATCATCCGCTGGCCGACCAGGAACTCGATATCGACAATTACTGCTCTGCTAACCATTTACTGGTCAGTCTATCCGGCAAACCCTATACCGTCATCGATACTGTACTCGCCGACATGGGACGTGAACGCAAGGTTCTGCTGACCGTGAACCAGTTCTTTACAGCCGGTCGCATCGTCGCCAGTTCGGATCTCGTCACTGTACTGCCGCACCACCTGATTGCCGCCACCGGGATGCAGGAAGTCCTGGTAGTGAAAGAACTGCCATTCGAAACGCCCGAAGAACATGTCGATATGCTGTGGCATGAACGTGATGCCCGTAATCCGGCGCATAAATGGTTACGCGCGCACTTGAGCGCAACGACCAGCGACGAATTCGGTCGTATAACATGATGAAACGCTGACGATCACTGCATCGTCATCAGCGATGCATTGCCCCCTGCCGCTGCTGTGTTAATACTGGTCACACGCTCGATGATCAGCCGCTCCAGCGGAATACTCTTTTCTCCGTGAATGCATGCCGTCACTCCGACAATAGGGCCTGAGCGCGTGGCCAGATCACCCAGAACTCGCCGCAAACTGACCTCACCGCCATGGTGCAGCACGGCATCAAAAGGCGTCGTTGCAATTTTTTCAGTCAGTGTGATGTGCTGCTGCACGGTCATCGGCAGGCGGCGATACAAGACAGTAGCCTGGCCGTTTTCCGCCGGCCACACTGCATGGCTGCCCACGGCCAGCACAGCGGCTAGTTGTATGAGCAAATCTGCCTGGTTGTCGGTCAGGCAAAGAATGGCCTGACGCGGCAAGACGCAATAGACATTGCGCTCGCCGGTCGGGCCGGGCAATTCAAATTGTTTGCCGCAAAAGAATGGAGCAGGTGCGCTCAACGCCTCGCCTTGTGTGCAGCTCCATGCAATGAGATCCTGCAAGGCGGATGATTCCTGCGCTGACTGGATGGTTGCAACCGAGCCAAAGGGCGCCATCAGCGCCGCATCAGGCCTGCGTGAAAGCAGCCGATAAAGGTAGAGCGGACCGCCAGCCTTGGGGCCGGTGCCTGACAGGCCTTCGCCGCCGAAAGGCTGCACGCCCACCACGGCGCCCACGATGTTGCGGTTGACGTAGAGATTGCCTGCGTGGGCGCTTTCCGTCACCTGAGCGATGGTTTCATCAATGCGGGTATGCAGGCCCATCGTCAAGCCATAGCCCATGGCATTGATTCTGGACAGGAGCGTCGACAAATCCTCACGGCGGTAGCGCACGACATGCAGCACCGGGCCGAACACTTCGTGCGTAAGGTCGGCCAGATCGGGCAGTTCGATCAATGTGGGGGCGATGAACGTACCCCCATCGGCGCTGGCATCACGCTGGCAGATCTGATGCACGGCACGCCCCTTGGCGCGCAGCGTGTCGATATGACGCTGGATACCTGCCTGCGCTTCGGCATCGATGACGGGGCCTATGTCATTGGCCAATTGTTCGGGGTTACCTAGGCGCAGTTCGGCCATGGCGCCCTTGAGCATGGTCAGCAGCCGCCCGGCAGCCTCCTCTTGCACGCACAGCACGCGCAATGCTGAACACCGCTGACCGGCGCTGTCGAACGCCGATGTCAGCACGTCCGTGACAACTTGTTCCGTCAGCGCCGAGGAATCCACGATCATGGCGTTCTGCCCACCCGTTTCGGCAATCAGCGAAATCGGCTGGCCGCTGGCGGACAGGCGCTGAGCCAGCGTCTTTTGCAGCAAGCGCGCCACCTTGGTCGAGCCCGTGAACATCACGCCTTGAACCCGGGTGTCGCCTGCCAATTGCGCTCCCACGGTTTCACCCCGGCCGGGCAGCAGTTGCACAACACCGCGCGGGACACCAGCCTCGTGCAGCAACCGCACGGCGCACGCTGCCACCAGCGGCGTCTGCTCGGCCGGTTTGGCCAGCACGGTATTGCCCGCAGCCAGTGCGGCGGCCACCTGGCCTGTAAAAATGGCCAGCGGGAAATTCCAGGGGCTGATACAGATCACGGGACCCAGCGGACGGTGGGTGGAATTGTCGAACTGCGCACACGTCTGGGCTGCGTAGTAGCGCAAAAAGTCAACTGCTTCGCGGACTTCGGCAATCGCATTGGCGTAGGTTTTGCCAGCCTCGCGAACCAGTATGCCCATCAAGAGCTGCAAGCCCGCTTCCATCATGTCGGCGGCACGCTGCAAAACAGCGGCGCGTTCAGCAGGCAACACCAAGGCCCAGCGTGCCGCCTGCTCATGCGCGGCCTGTAAGGCGGCATCCACTTCCGCGGATGTAGCTGCGCGGATGGTGCCTATTTGATCGGCGTGGCGCGACGGATTGATGACCAGCTGCACCTCTCCTGCGCCAGACAGATCAGCCGCAATCAGCGGCACGGCATGCAACGGTTCTGTGCAGTTGTCCCGTAAGGTTTGCTCCAGTTGCAGTAGCACCTGTTCATTGGCGAGATCCAGCCCCAGGGAATTCGGGCGCAATGGGCCGTAAAGCTGGCGGGGCGGCACAATACCGGGGTGCGACAGCCCCAACGCGCCTTCCTGCCGGGCCATCTGCTTGACCAGTTCAACGGGGCTTTGCACCAGGCTTTCCAGCGAGATACTGTCGTCGGAAATCTGGTTGACGAAAGAAGTGTTTGCACCGTTCTCCAGCAAACGCCGCACCAGATAGGCCAACAGCGTTTCATGCGTGCCGACCGGCGCGTAGATGCGGCAGGGCCGCCCAAGCTTACCCTCGGAGACGAACCCGACCACCTGTTCGTAGAGCGGCTCTCCCATGCCATGCAGGCATTGGAATTCGTATTGCTCGGGATGATGGGTCGTCGGGTCAGCCAGTTCGTGGATGGTCGCCAGCGTCTGGGCATTGTGCGTAGCGAACTGGGGGTAGATTGCATCGGGCGCATCCAGCAGTTTGCGCGCGCAGGCGATGTAGGATAGATCGGTGTAGGGCTTGCGGGTATACACCGGGTAATCTTCCATGCCCGCTTCCTGGGCGCGCTTGATTTCGCTGTCCCAATAGGCACCCTTGACCAGCCGGATCATCAGGCGCTGGCCACTGCGCCGCGCCAGGTCGATGAGATAGTCAATGACATACGGGCAGCGTTTCTGGTACGCCTGAATCACGAAACCAATACCCTTCCAGCCTTTGAGCCCGGATTCGAAACAAAGCTTTTCCAAAAGATCCAGAGACAGTTCCAAGCGGTCGCTTTCTTCTGCGTCGATGTTCAGTCCGATGTCGTATCGCTTGGCCTGGAGTGCCAGTTTCAGGATGATCGGATACAGCTCGGACATGACGCGCCCGACCTGCGCCCGGCTGTAACGCGGATGCAGGGCCGACAGTTTGATGGAAATGCCTGGCCCGGCATAGACACCCTTGCCGTCCGATGCCTTGCCAATGGCGTCGATTGCCTGCTCGTACTCGCGCAGGTAGCGCTGGGCATCGGCGGCGGTCAATGCTGCTTCCCCCAGCATGTCATAAGAGTAACGGAAGCCCTTGGCTTCCAGCGATTGGGCATGCGCTAGCGCCTGCGCCATCGTTTCGCCTGTGACGAACTGTTCTCCCATCATGCGCATGACCATGTCCACGCTCTTGCGGATCAGTGGCTCGCCACCTCGGGCAATGAGGCGCCCCAGCGCGTTGGACATACCGCTTTCACTGTGCGTGGCCACCAGCTTTCCCGTCAGCATCAGACCCCACGCGGCGGCATTGACGAACATAGATGGGCTTTGGCCCACATGCTCCTGCCAGTTACCATGGCTGATCTTGTCGCGGATCAGCGCATCGCGCGTGGCCGTATCAGGGATGCGCAGCAGCGCCTCGGCTAAGCACATCAGCGCAATCCCCTCTTGCGATGAAAGCGAGAATTCCTGTAACAAGCCCTGCACCAAACTAGCTTTTCCGCTGCTGGCCTTGCGCACACGCAAGGTCTTGGCAATGCGCAAGGCCAGTTGCTGGCTGCGTTCGGCCAGTTCCTGCGACAAATCGGCGCGCTCCATCAGCCAGGGAACGGCGACGGTCTCTGGGCGACGCCAGGCCGCCGTGATCGCAGTACGCAATGGAGACCGCGCAAGGTGTTGGGTGATGCTGGCAAACGGTGTGGCGCTGGCGACCAGGAAAGGTGTGTTGGAGAAAGTCATGATCCGTTACAGAGGAGGTATCTTCATGAACGCAGACGTCACAGCTTTGGCGCTGCCTGCCGCCGGCCGTCAGCTCTTGATGGGTTCAACCTTGAAAGAGCGCTTCATCTTGTAAATCGTCGAAGCGCCCAACCATTTATCGAAAATAGCTTGCAGCTCGCCGGACTGCTCCATCCTGGTTAGCGCATTATTGACCGCAGCAAACATCTTTGGATTGTTTTTACGCACGCCAATCCCCCAGGTGCCTTCACCATTGGGGATCATCATGAGCGTGTACTGAGATGCCTGATCGCCTATCTTGTTTAAGAGCTTGCGCAACGGTTCTTCGGACTGGCTCACACCGACGACTTTACCCTGCACCATGGCGGCAATATCCACGTCATAGCCGACCATCGCCCGCGTCGTTGGATCGATGTAGCCAAAGGGTTCAAAAATATCGATGACGCCGCAAACCAGCGTCTTCTTCACCTTGATCTCAGCCAGATCAGCCTGCACCACGGAATGACACAGCATGCTTGCGCCCGCCAGTACGGAAAGCAGCGCTTTCAGATATTTTTTCATTTGCATACCTTTCAGCGTTTCCCCACCTCTTCATCCAGATTCCGCAAGAATGCCATTTTCTCAGCGATTCTGCTCTCCAGACCTCGCGCCACTGGCTTATACCAGTCCGGATCTTGCATGCCGTCCGGCAGATAGGTTTCACCGGCAGCATAGGCATGCGGTTCGTCATGGGCATACCGGTACGCATGGCCATAACCCAGTTCCTTCATGAGCTTTGTGGGAGCGTTGCGAAGGTGAACAGGGACTTCCCGAGACTTGTCCTGCCTCACAAATGCCATCGCCCGGTTGAAGGCGTTATAACCAGCATTGCTCTTGGCAGCAATTGCCAGATAGATGACGGCTTGCCCAAGAGCCAGCTCGCCCTCCGGGCTGCCAAGGCGCTCATAGGTAGATGCTGCATCGTTGGCTATCTGCATGGCTCTTGGATCGGCCAGTCCGATATCCTCCCATGCCATTCTCACAATACGGCGAGACAGGTAGCGGGCATCGGCTCCACCGTCCAGCATACGACATAGCCAGTAGAGAGCGGCATCAGGGTTGGAGCCGCGCACTGACTTGTGAAGAGCGGAAATCTGGTCATAGAAATCATCCCCTCCTTTATCAAACCGTCTGGTATGCGGGGCGAGGGCATTCTGGATGAACTCGGAGGTGATCCTAGTGGTGCCCGCCGCCCTGGCTGCGGTGCTGGTCTGCTCGAGCAGATTCAGTATACGGCGAGCGTCGCCATCCGCATAAACAGCCAGGGCATCTATCGCTGCCTGCTGAAACTGGAGATGCGAAAGAACCTGCCGTTGCGCCTTTGTCACCAGCTGCTTCAGCTCGTCTTCGGTGAGTGGTTTGAGGACATAGACCTGAGCACGGGAAAGCAGTGCGGAATTGACTTCAAACGAAGGATTCTCCGTTGTGGCGCCAATGAAGATTACCAGCCCGGACTCGGCATAAGGCAACAGAGCGTCTTGCTGGGACTTATTGAACCTGTGAATTTCGTCCACGAACAAAATGGTGTGCTTGCCCACGGCAAGGCTCTGCTCCGCCTGCTCCATGGCGGCACGGATATCTTTGACGCCGGAAAAGACAGCAGACAAGGCGATGAATTCGCATTTGAAAGCAGTGGCAGTCAACCGCGCCAATGTCGTTTTTCCAACACCAGGTGGTCCCCAAAGGATCATGGAATGCGGCTTGCCCGACTCAAAAGCAAGGCGTAGCGGCTTGCCCTCCCCAAGCAGATGGGATTGCCCGACGACCTCGTCCAGTGTTTGGGGACGCAGGGCTTCAGCCAGCGGGGCGACAGGCTCTCGCGCGAACAAATCAGACATCATCAAAGAAGTATGGGCAACAATGCGGTCTGCAACGAAGTCGACCTGCCCGGAACTGCCATTTCAGTTATTGAAAACATCGACGCCCTCAGGCACGACAAACGTGAAGCTGCCGGACTTCAGCGGCGGATTCCTTTCAAACCTGCCAAACGACAGCAGCGCAGTCTGACCGAAGGAATCACGCAGCTCCATCGCCTGCGGCACGCCGTCCTTCAAACCGATGCCGATGCGATCGAAGCTCGTATCCTTGCTCCTGGGTGTGGCTTCCAGCCATTCCATGCCATCCCTGGCGCCGCCTTCTTTCAGTATGAAATTCTTTTCCAGATCGTTACTGCCAAACAGGATCGCGGCCGGCGACGAGCCGAGCGCGTTGCCTAATTTCCTGGTGATGACCTGATTCAGATCCTTGTCGAAGATGAACAGTTTGTCACCATCCGCCTGCAAGACCTGCTCGTAGGGCTTCTGGTAGGCCCAGATGAATTTTCCCGGACGCGAAAACACGAAGACGCCGCTCGATGTATTCAACACCTTGACGGCGCCACTGTCGGTCTTGACCAGGCGCTGGACGAATTCGCCCCTGGCTGATTGCGTGGACGACACGAACTGGCTGAACTGCTCCAGCGCGCCCGCCGCAGCCTGCGCAGAAAAAAGCATCGTGCAGAATCCCAACGCCACCATAGCGAGCGCGAACTGCCGCACGTGCGAACCTGATAATGTTTCTGCCTTTATTTGCATCGATTATTCCGCGGCATTTCCTGCCGGCACCAGAATTTCACGGTTGCCGCTCGATTGCATGGTCGACACCAGACCGCTTTGCTCCATCTGCTCGAGCAGACGCGCGGCACGATTGTAACCGATACGTAAATGGCGCTGCACCAGAGAGATCGATGCCCGACGGTTTTTCAGCACCACAGCGACGGCCTGATCGTAAAGTTCATCTCCTTCGCTACCTGCAGTATCGCCAACGACTGCCCCTTCGGCATCACCGGCGACTCCTCCCTCCAGAATGCCCTCGATGTAGTCCGGCTCCCCCTGCGCCTTCAGATGGTCCACCACACGATGGACTTCCTCATCGGAAACAAATGCGCCATGAACGCGGATCGGCAGGCCAGTACCCGGCGGCATATAAAGCATATCGCCCATACCGAGCAGCGCTTCCGCGCCCATCTGGTCGAGAATCGTGCGCGAGTCGACTCTGCTGCTGACCTGAAAGGCGATGCGCGTCGGCACGTTGGCCTTGATCAGGCCGGTGATGACATCGACCGAAGGACGCTGCGTTGCCAGGATCAGATGGATGCCAGCAGCACGCGCCTTTTGCGCGATACGGGCGATCAGCTCCTCCACTTTCTTGCCGACCACCATCATCAGATCGGCCAGTTCGTCGATGATGATGACAATGGTTTCGAGCTGTTCCAGCGGCTCCGGCGCATCCGGCGTCAGGCTGAACGGATTCGGAATCTTTTCACCGCGCGTTTCGGCATCGGCGATTTTCTGGTTGTAACCGGTCAGGTTGCGCACGCCCAGTTTGGACATGCGCTTATAGCGGCGCTCCATCTCAGCCACGGCCCAGTTTAGCGCATGGCCGGCCTGACGCATGTCGGTCACGACCGGCGCCAGCAGATGCGGGATGCCTTCGTAAATCGATAGCTCCAGCATCTTGGGATCGATCAGAATCAAACGCACCTGCCTGGGCGTGGACTTGTACAGCAGCGACAGGATCGTGGCGTTGATGCCGACCGACTTACCGGAACCAGTCGTACCGGCGATCAGTAAATGCGGCATCCTGGCGAGGTCGGCCACCACCGGATTACCGGCGATATCCTTGCCGAGCGCCACAGTCAGGTTGGAACGGCTGTCGTTATAAACCTTGGAGTCGAGTATCTCGGTCAGACGCACGATCTGGCGCTTGGTGTTCGGCAGTTCCAGACCCATGTAATTCTTGCCTTGAATCACTTCCACCACGCGAATCGAGGTCAGCGACAGCGAACGCGCAAGGTCGCGCGCCAGACCGACGATCTGGCTACCCTTGACGCCAGTGGCAGGCTCGATTGCGTAACGCGTAATCACCGGGCCGGGATAGGCAGCAACCACCTTCACTGCAACGCCGAAGTCGGACAATTTCTTTTCGATCAGGCGGCTGGTGAATTCCAGGGTTTCGACCGACATCGTTTGCTGCGCCGGCGGCGCATCGTCCAGCAAGGACAGCGGCGGCAGGCTGGAATCCATGTCCTCGAACAGGCTGGTCTGGCGCTCCTTCCCGGTACGCCCCGACTTCGGCACCGCCACCACTTGCGGCTCGATACGGATCGGCTGCGCTTCGACGATCCTGGCGCGCTCCTGCACCACCACTTCTTCGCGCCTGACGGCGGCGACGCGGCCGACCTTGCGGTCCTGACGCGCCAGATAACGACTCCTTACCCAGCAGATACCGTCCTCGATGAAGTCGCCGATGCGCTCCGCAATCTCCAGCCACGATACGTGGAAAAACAGGCTGACGCCCAGACCAAACAGCAACAGCAACAGCAAAGTGGCGCCGGTAAAGCCGAGCGACGACTGCGCCGCGCTACCAATCATCTCACCCAGCACGCCGCCCGGCGCATGCGGCATCTGCGCCTCGAGGGAATACATACGCATGTATTCGATGCCGAGACTACCGGACAGCAAAAAGACAAAACCGATGGCCCGCACCAGACCTTCCTGGCGATGCCCAGGTTCGGGCCTGGGCACGAGGAAACGATGGGACAAATACCGGTAGCCGCGCCAGGTGGAATGCGCCAGCAACACGCACCACCACCAGGCCGACATGCCGAAAATGTACAGCATCAGATTGGCCAGCCAGGCGCCGACGCGGCCGCCCCAGTTATGCAGATGCGACACCGTACTGGTGACCGACCAGCCGGGATCGTTGCTCGAATAGGTCAGCAAAATCAGCGTGAGATAAATCAGCAAGGTCATCAGCGTCAGCCAGCGAGCCTCATATAACAGACGCACCAGTCTGCCGGGCAGCGGCGGCGCGGCGGCTTTGGTATGACGGGTATAGGCTTGGCTGGTCTTGGTCATAAATCTTCATCTGACGCGCAGCCAGTACCTGACTCACGCACATCTCACTTCCGGGGAACTCAGGCAATATTGTAACGGCGATTGCCAGCCAGAAAAACGGCGGCAGGAAACCAGGCCCCTTTACCCCTGTTCCAACTCTATCGACCGGATAGAACAATTCCATCGGGACAGTTTGGCGGCTGACCTATAATCTTAACCGTTTTGCAGCGCAAAACAGGATAAACTACAGGACAAAAGGCAATATAACAAACACTCTCCGTACCACATCGACATCCGCCGGATCGGCATCCTGTCCTCTACATCGCTGCCGCGCTCACTTCTGTCCAGTTCACCAAGAGTATTTTATGACCATGTCCAGACATGCCAAGGTTTTGATTCTCGGTTCCGGCCCCGCCGGCTACAGCGCTGCCGTCTATGCCGCGCGCGCCAACCTCGATCCGGTGCTGATCACCGGCGTCGAGCAAGGCGGCCAGTTGATGACCACCACCGACGTCGAGAACTGGCCAGGCGACCCGATCGGCGTGCAAGGCCCGGAGCTGATGCAGCGCCTGCTGCAACATGCGGAACGTTTCAAGACCGACATCATTTTCGACCACATCCACACCGCCAGACTGTCGGAAAAACCATTCTGCCTGCTCGGCGACTCTGGCAAATATACCTGCGACGCGCTCATCATCGCCACCGGCGCATCGGCGCAGTACCTCGGCCTGCCTTCGGAAACCGCCTTCATGGGCAAAGGCGTATCGGCCTGCGCAACCTGCGACGGCTTTTTCTATCGCGGCAAGGAAGTCGCCGTGGTCGGCGGCGGGAATACCGCAGTCGAAGAAGCGCTGTATCTCTCCAACATCGCCAGCAAAGTCACTGTCATTCACCGCCGCGACAAATTCCGCGCCGAACCGATCCTGATCGACCGCCTGCTGCACAAGGTTGCCGAAGGCAAGGTCGACATCAAATGGCAGCACACGCTCGAAGAAGTCACCGGCGATGACAGCGGCGTCACCGGCATCAAAATCAGATCGACGCAAGACGGCAGCATGACATCGCTCGGCCTGCACGGCCTGTTCATCGCCATCGGCCACAAACCCAACACCGATATCTTCGCCGACCAGATCCACATGCACAACGGCTACATCAAGACCCGCGCCGGACTGGAAGGCTTCGCCACCGCGACCAGCATCGACGGCGTGTTCGCCGCCGGCGATGTACAGGATCATATCTACCGCCAGGCCATCACCAGCGCCGGCACCGGCTGCATGGCCGCGCTCGATGCCCAACGTTACCTGGAAGGCCTGGAATGAGATCGCTCCCGTTACGCTCCCGACCCGGTACGGGAGCGCATCGCCACCATTAGATTGATGACCCTGGGAGTTCTATTCCATGAAGTTGGCGAAACAGGGATAGCGCAAAGGTATCTGTCATTCCCGAGATGTAATCGGTCGCTCCCAACAAACGCTGATAGGCTGTCGTCTTATTCTGAGTGAACTTCTTGGGAACAAGAGCCACTATCTTCTTCTGCTCCTCGCTCCTGTCTTCCGGCTTCAATAGGGCAGGGACAATCTTGCCAAGTAATCCCCCGAGAATTTCAAAGCCAGCAATTTCAATCTGCAATACTGCGGGGGTAGTGTAAATGCGGTCCTCAGAAATTCTTTTAATTGCCTCAAATTCAAGCTTAAATTTACATTTTTTGACCAACTCCTCTTCGAATTCGCCTTTCATGATAGCCTCGTAGTTCTCCTTAAACACACGAACAACGTCATGAACTAGATTATTGATAGCGCGAGCACGGAGGTAGGCAATTTTGTCATTGTCATCATCAATGTTTTTATAGGTATCACTTCCAGCTTGCCCTTCAGGGAATACCATTGTCCAGAGAAGCTCGCGCGCCTTTTCGAACTGAATGCGTCCAAGGCGATGACCATCTTCGAGATCCGCGATACGGTAACAAATATCGTCGGCAGCCTCCATCAGGAACGCAAGAGGGTGGCGACAATAAGCACCGCCTCCCTTCCGAATCAAGCCAACTTTTGTCGCCACTTTTTCAAAATTTTCGGCATCATCGTCGCAATAACCAAATTTTTTCTCACTTATTTTCCCAGGCTTCTTCCCGGACTCTGGAAACCACGACGGCCGGGGATACTTCCCGGAAGCACCCAGCACGGTATAAGTCAGTTGGAGACCGCCGGGGTTATCAGTATTTTGCAACCGGGTGATCAGCCTAAATCCTTGCGCATTGCCTTCGAAACAAAGGAAATCGTTGCGCTGGTGAAGGTCAATGTCATCAAGGTATTTCTCCCCTTTTTCCTTATCCTTAAACCATGACCGGATCGCCTCCTCGCCAGAATGGCCAAACGGTGGATTACCGATGTCATGGGCTAAACAGGCTGCTGCAACAATGCTCCCCATGCCATGCGCATCCAATTTCGATCCTGGTTCCTGCTGGGAAATAAACTGACCACAGAGTGTTCCCAGGGAACGTCCGACACAGGAGACTTCAATGCTGTGAGTGAGCCGGGTCCGAACGTAATCATTGCCGGATAAAGGAAAAACCTGTGTCTTACCCTGGAGACGTCTGAACGCACTTGAGTAGACAAGTCGGTCCCGGTCTCTTATATACTCGCTGCGGGGACCACCGTCCGCCTGATCTCCATCTTTTTCCCGACCCAGACGGATGGTTGAAAGAAGTTTCTGCCAGTCCATACGCATACTGTCCTCCGTCAAGTCACTTGAGCTTGCAGCTTTGGAAGGTAATTCCCCTGAACGCGCCGTAGTCAGTACCATTCTAGAATAATTTAAATATCCTTCCGAATATTTTATGAGCGAAACAAAGACACTCGCTGACACCATAGGGACAGCCAAATGAATAGCCAGCGCAAGAAAAACAGGTAAACTACCCACGCAAGTACCTGAAATCAAAAGAAAACGCCCCTACCATGAAACTCGCCACCTGGAACGTCAACTCCCTCAAAATCCGTCTACCCCAGGTACTGCAATGGCTGGATGATCATCCGGTCGATGTGCTGTGTCTGCAGGAAACCAAGCTGACTGACGACAAATTTCCCCAGTCCGACATCAACGCCGCCGGTTATAAAGCTGTTTTCACCGGTCAAAAGACGTATAACGGCGTCGCCATCCTGTCACGTCATCCGATCACCGATATCGTAAAGAACAATCCCTTGTTCGAAGACGAACAGCAGCGCATCATTGCCGCCACCATCGAAGGCATGCGCATCGTCTGCGCCTATATTCCCAACGGCCAGGCGCCGGATTCCGAGAAATTCCAGTACAAGCTCAAATGGCTGGCAGCGCTGCATACATGGCTGACACAGGAGCAATTGCGCCACCCCAGACTGGCGCTGCTAGGCGACTACAATATCGCTCCCGAAGACCGCGACGTGCATGACCCTGCCGCCTGGGCCGGTCAAAATCTGGTTTCGGAACCGGAACGCGCAGCCTTTTCCCGTCTTCTGGATATGGGCTTCACCGATGCCTTCCGCATGTTTGATCAGCCGGAAAAACTGTATAGCTGGTGGGATTATCGCCAGATGGGCTTCCGTCTCAACAAGGGATTGCGCATCGATCATATCCTGCTGAGCGCGCCATTGGCGGCGCAATGCACGGCCTGCATGATCGACAAGGCACCGCGCAGACAGGCGCAGCCATCCGATCACGCGCCGGTCGTGGCGACGCTGGGTTGATTGCGCTCTCGCCGCGCGAGCGTTTTGGTGGGCCTCCCGTGAGTCGAACACGGCACCAACGGATTATGCTTACCAACTATGGCTTTCACCACCCTTTTCAGGTTTGTGGTCTGGACTGTCTCTTGTCTTTACGACCTGCCCGTACAGTCTCTACACGTTCTCTCTGATGAGAGCTTCGCTCGGGATTGCCACGCTGCCAAAGCAACAGAGGTTTCCCCGAATTTGAGCAGTTCTACCAGGGGGCAGAGTCAACTTGCCCCAAGGCAACCCAATCTATTTTCTCCATCCTCTTGAGAGTTGCAGGAGAAAACCTGCTAAGTCCGCTGCTCTAACCAAGCATGAGCTAGAGGCCCTGAAATCTGCATGATCCGGAATTTTACTGCACTATGGCAACAACGGCACCAGCTAAAGCTAATTACCTTCCAGGAAGCTCTTGAGCTTGTCGGAACGTGAGGGATGACGCAGCTTGCGCAGCGCTTTTGCCTCTATCTGACGGATACGCTCGCGCGTGACGTCGAACTGCTTGCCGACTTCTTCCAGTGTGTGGTCGGTCGACATTTCAATACCAAAGCGCATGCGCAGCACTTTGGCTTCGCGTGGCGTCAGCGAGTCGAGGATGTCCTTGACCACGCCGCGCATCGAAGCGTGCAGCGCGGCGTCGGACGGAGCCAATGTATTGTTGTCTTCGATGAAATCACCCAGGTGTGAATCGTCATCATCGCCGATCGGCGTCTCCATGGAGATCGGCTCCTTGGCGATCTTCATGATTTTACGGATCTTGTCTTCCGGCATTTCCATCTTGATGGCCAGCGTCGCCGGATCAGGTTCCGCACCGGTTTCCTGCAGTATCTGACGCGAGATGCGGTTCATCTTGTTGATGGTTTCGATCATATGCACCGGAATACGGATGGTGCGCGCCTGATCGGCAATGGAGCGCGTGATGGCCTGGCGAATCCACCATGTCGCATAGGTCGAGAACTTGTAACCGCGACGGTATTCGAACTTATCCACGGCCTTCATCAAGCCGATGTTGCCCTCCTGGATCAGATCGAGGAATTGCAGGCCACGGTTGGTGTATTTCTTGGCGATCGAGATCACGAGACGCAGATTGGCCTCGGTCATTTCCCGCTTGGCCATGCGCGCTTTCTTTTCGCCAGCGCCCATTTTTTTGCTGATACCACGCAGATCGGGCAACGGCAGCACGACACGCGCCTGCAAGGCGATCAGTTTCTTTTGCAGTTCCTTGATCGCAGGTATGTTGCGGCCCAGCACCACGCTGTAGCTGTAGTTGGCATCGACTTCGCCGTCGACCCAGTCCAGATTGACTTCGTTGCCTGGAAAAACCTTGACGAAGTGCGCGCGCGGCATATTGCACCTGTTGACGGCGACATCGAGAATCTGACGCTCGATCTGACGCACCTGGTCGACCTGCGCGCGCAGCGTGTCACACAGTTTCTCAACGACCTTGGCGGTAAAGCGGATGCCCAGCAGTTCGTTGGAAATGACTTCCTGCGCCTTAACGTAAGGCTTGGAGTTGTAGCCTTCTTTTTCAAAAGCCTTACGCATGTTGTCGAACTGGATCGAGATGATCGTGAACTTGTCCAGTGCGTCGCGTTTGAGCTGTTCGAGCTGCTCCGCGGAAAAACCGGCCGCACCGGAACTGCTACTTTCGCTCTCTTCTTCCTCTGCCTCAGCGTCGTCTTCTTCATTCTCGTCGCCATCGGAAGCAGCGGCGGCGGCTGTCACGACGACCTCGCCTTCGTTCAGATCGACCAGACCATCGACGATTTCATCGACCTTGATTTCATCGTTCCTGATTTTTTGGGCAACAGCAAGGATTTCATCGATGGTGGTTGGGCAAGCCGAGATCGCCTGGATCATGTCTTTCAAACCGTCTTCGATGCGCTTGGCGATTTCGATTTCGCCTTCGCGGGTCAACAGTTCCACCGAACCCATTTCGCGCATGTACATGCGCACAGGGTCGGTAGTGCGGCCAAAGTCGGAATCGACCGTCGACAATGCTGCTTCGGCGGCGGCTTCAGCGTCGTCGTCGCTGGCGACGCTGTCCGACAGCAGCAGGGTTTCAGCATCGGGCGCGTGTTCGTACACAGCGATGCCCATGTCATTGAAAGTACCGATGATGCCTTCGATCGCCTCGGGATCGACGATGTTTTCCGGCAGATGATCGTTGATTTCCGAGAAAGTCAGGAAACCACGCTCCTTACCATGCTTGATCAGGGCCTTGAGCTTTTGACGGCGGCGTTCCAGTTCTTCTTCGGTCGCTTCCGTATCGGACGAGAACGCATCTTTCAGTAAGGCTTTTTCCTTCGCTTTACGGTCCTTCGCCCTGGCTTTGTCAACGGCCTTGAGTTCGGCACGCTCAACCGCATTCAACGCAGCGATTTCGTCATTCTCAGGCTGAAATTCCTTCGGCTTGCGACCACGGCGACCCGGCACCTTGACGGATGGCAGGATATAGCCGGACGTATCGATGGCGGCCAGCGCGGCGGCATCAGTCATTTGGCTCACGCCAGACGCGATCATGGCGTTGACACCCCTGGCTTCGCTGGCTGCCTTGGCGACAGGCCTGGCGATCTTCGATTCAGGTTTCTTGCTTGTCACAGAAGCTTTCGATTGCACAGAAGCCGTCTTTGGGTTGGCTCGAGATAGGTTCTTTTTCGTTGACGCTACAGCCGTTCCGGCACTGGATTTTTTCGTCGGTGACGCCATCAACGCGGTTTGCGCTGGCGACGCCATCGCTTTGGCTATCGTCACTGCTGTCTTGCCAGTGAGCCTGACAGCAGTCGTTCGTTTCGGGGCCGATCGTGCTGCTACGGGAGATTGTTTGACTTTCTGTTTAATAGCTGACGTGCTGTTTTTTACGGAAGTTTTTGCGGTTTTCTTCATTGCATTTGCCATAGATCAACTACCGGCACCTTACACTCATTACTTCAATCAAACCATACACACTGTATGCAATCTTCCCCTCCGAATAGACATGAACTGCCCGCGCAACGTTCCTGAGTCTTTCTGTTTTCTGCCTTGTCCATAGATCATTCGCCGCAGAATTTCGGATCATAGCATATATAACTATGCTTTTCCCCGCATCGAGCGGCGCTTATACAACAGCTGACACAAGGAAGAACCCAATCCCTGCTTGCTTTCAGCCGAATTCAGCACCGCCCAGACGCTTCAAATGCTCCTTTTGCTGCGTCAGTTCGCGATAACGGTGACGCGCCGTATCATCTTCGAGTCCGCCGTTTGCCAGTTGCTGCATTTCATCTTCCACGCCACGCATTTTGATCTGGCGTACCGCGCCAGCCATTTCCTGTCTGACGACATCGAATTCGGACCCGGTTTCAACGGCGACTTCAGCGATCAGCACCTCAAAATCCGGTCCGGCGTCGCGTAAATACTCGACCATGCTGGCAAAACTGGCTTGCTCGCCCAGACTGTGGCCGGCCTCGACCAGCTGCGACAGCAAGCGCGTCTGATCCGGCGCCTGACGCCCGATCGCCTGTAGCGCCGCATCGTCCAGATCGGCTGTCAGCGCCGGATACGCCACCAGCAGACGCGCGATCTGACGCTCCAGCCCGACCGGCGCCATGCGCCTGGAACGTGGCGGCGCCCGGCGCGTCCGGGCAATCGGCTGCGCCAGTTCGAACAGTGTTTCGATCTCGTCCACGGTACTCTGCGTCACCTGCGCCAGGCTACGCACGATCTGCAAACGCAAAGATGACGGCGGCAAGGCCTGCAATATCGGCCTGGCATCAAACTGCGCGCGGGCGCGGCCTTCCGGCGTATCCATGTCGTTGTCGCCGATGACTTCCCTGAGCAGGAACTGTGACAGCGGCATCGCCTCTTTCACCTGCCGTTCAAACGCTTCAGCGCCCATTTCGCGCACATAACTGTCCGGATCATGTTCCGTCGGCAGGAACAGGAACTTGATGATCTTGTCGTCCGAGGCATGCGCCAGACAGGCATCCAGCGCCCGCCGCGCGGCGCGACGGCCGGCCGCATCACCGTCGAAGCTGAACACGACACGGTCGGTCTGGCGCAACAGCTTCTGTACATGGGCTGGCGTACATGCCGTCCCCAATGTCGCCACCGCCTGTGGAAAACCCCATTGCGCCAGCGCCACCACATCCATGTAACCTTCCGTCACCAGCACGTAGCCTGCATCGCGAATCGCCTGACGCGCTTCGAACAGGCCGTACAGCTCGCTTCCCTTTTGAAATAGCGGCGTTTCCGGAGAGTTCAGGTATTTCGGCTCGCCGCCATCCATGACGCGGCCACCGAAGCCGATGACCTGGGCTTTGATATTGCGAATCGGAAACATGATGCGATGGCGGAACCGGTCGTAACGCCTGCGCCCCACCCGCTGGGCGCCATCCTCATCGCCCTTGTCGATCACCAGGCCGGCCTCGACCAGCACCGACGCTTCATAATCCGGGAATACCTTGCGCAAGCTGTCCCATTCGTCCGGCGCATAACCCAGACCGAACTTCGCGGCAATTTCGCCGGTCAGCCCGCGCCCCTTCAAATACTCGACTGCATCCGGCGCAACGCGCAACTGCTGGCGATAAAAATCACAGGCCGCCGACATCGCATCCGACAGCGCCAGGCTCCTGGCCTGCCGCTCGGCGCGCTGCGCCGGCGGAATACGATCATCGTTGTCCGGCACCACCATCCCCACGCCTTGCGCAAGATCCTTGACCGCCTCCACAAAACCCAGCCCGGAATACTCGATCAGAAAACTGATGGCCGTTCCATGCGCGCCGCAGCCGAAGCAGTGATAAAACTGCTTGGACGGACTGACCGTGAAGCTCGGCGATTTTTCGTTATGAAACGGACACAGGCCCATGAAATTGGCGCCGCCCTTTTTCAGTTGCACATAACGGCCAACCACATCGACGATATCGATGCGATTGAGCAAGTCCTGAATGAACGACGGTGGGATCACGGACAGACCTTACGGCAAACCCGCAGCCAGGGCAGCCTTGACCAGAGCGGACACCACCGTCATGTCAGCGCGGCCGGCCAGCTTCGACTTTAGCGCGCCCATGACCTTGCCCATGTCCTGCGGACCGGCTGCGCCGGTAGCGGCGACAGCAACCTGCACTTCCACCCTGATTTCATCATCGGACAAACCGATAGGCATATATGCCGACAATACGGCCAGCTCAGCCTTCTCGACATCCGCCAGATCCTGACGACCGCCAGCTTCGAATTGGCTGATGGAATCCTTGCGCTGCTTGACCATCCTGTCGATGATCGCCAGCACCAGCGCATCACTCAGCTCGACGCGCTCATCGACCTCCTTCTGCTTCATCGCCGCCATGATCAAACGGATCGCACCCAGTCTGGCCGCATCCTTGGCGCGCATCGCAACCTTCATGTCTTCGGTGATTTGTTCTTTCAAACCCATTGTCTTCTCCATGGATAAGCGATGCATTCAGATTCAGGAACGCAGCGAAAGATCTCGATCAAACCCGCACAGCAGCCTTCAACATCCCGCGGAATACGAAAACCCGCTGCGGCCTGTACCAGAGCGGGTTCGACATGACCACACCCGCCAGATGGCGGCACGGCGGAAATTTTCTAGTACAGCTTCTTCGGTAGTTGCTGGCTGCGAATACGCTTGTAGTGACGCTTCACTGCGGCAGCCAGCTTGCGCTTGCGTTCCGCTGTCGGCTTTTCGTAAAACTCGCGCGCACGCAACTCGGTCAACAAGCCGGTTTTTTCGATAGTGCGCTTGAAGCGACGCATGGCGACTTCGAATGGCTCGTTTTCTTTAAGACGAATAGTGGTCATGTAAATTCAAACCAGAGGTTTAGGATGAGATACGGAAAAGCCGGAATTCTAGCAGACGGCACCAACATAAACAAGGCTTGATCCAAGCCTGGCGAGGGCATCCGCACGAAGCTCCGTGTAAAACGCCTCTCTGGGGACAGTAAACAGAAAGCTTGACTTTTTCAAAGAAAAAGATATCCTTCTTTTCAGGCATAGCCTACGAGGTTGCCCAAACTGGTGGCCGCCGGAAGCCCGCGTAAGCGGGCTTCCGTGTTTTTGTCGATCAGTCAAAGCAACTGTACTTGATGCCGAGCAGACCATTTTCCTCTGTACATCGCACATCCAGCAACTTTCCCGCCTTCACCAGTTCCTGATAGGCGCGATGGTTCTTGTCGTACCCACCTTGGCAAACCGGCCACAAAACCAGATCAGCCAGTTGCATGAGCAACGACTCTTTAGTCTTGACGCGGAATTCAAACAAGGACACGTGAAGCTGCCGGGCTGCCAGCGGTCGATATTTTTCCGACGTGTCCACATCGAACGGTAATCCCTGGTTCCGCAGTTCATCAAAGTAGTCCTTGAATTGCGTCTCTGTGGTCTTGTCGCTGCGCTCGACGTAGACTCGAAGTCGCATCTGATCATGGATTGCCACCTTCGCAGCACGCTCCACTGCAATATTGAAAGCAGTTCGACAAAGCTTCCAACGGCGCTCACCGTAGGTTTTCATGTAACGGCGGTTATAACCTGGTCGATCTATGACGCAGGCAAGTACATGTATAGGCAGATGAGCGATCAGGACGGTAAGATCGTCTATAAATTCCATGTTCCGATCAGAAGAAAGCTTGGAAAGCCAGTGAAGCCCATCAGACTTGTTCCGAATGTCGTATGAGTGAAGAGGCGCCCCCTCCATTTCTGCCCACCGATTGCGAAAATCGGTAATTACAGCCTTGGCTGTTTCTTTATCTGCAGAATTGATGAGCAGCCCGCCAAGCGCGAAGCAATCCGGTCCGGTCGCATTTTTAGCTCGGTTTCGGTCGGGGTCACGCGATCCAGAGTCGTCCATGTAAAAGTGATATTCAGGATGCATTTCAGCCATGACGCACGAGAAAACCGAGTAAGGAATAATGCGTCATATTAACCGTTCGCGCTCATTGCATGATGGATTCCGATAATGCCCTACCCACCTGACCATCATTCGATCGACCGTCCCGCCGCTACGCCCGAAGCCCATGCCCACTGGAAGTTATAGCCGCCCAGCCAGCCGGTGACATCCACCGCCTCGCCGATGAAATGCAGACCCGGCACCTTATTCGTCATCATGCTCTGCTGCGACAGTTCGCGCGTGTCGACGCCGCCCACGGTGACTTCCGCCTTGCGATAACCCTGGGAACCATTGGGCTTGATGGTCCAGCGCTTGAGCACTTCGCCCAGCTGGCGCAGTTGCCTGTCCGGCATGTCGGCGATGCGCGCCGCGCCGTCGAAACCATGAGCCTCGAGCAAGCGATCGACCAGACGGGCCGGCAGCCATTGCGTCAGCAGCTTGCCGAGATTCTTTCTGAGCGTGGCCTTGCCTTCGATCAAGGTTTTTGTCACGTCGATTTGCGGCAGCAGATCGAGCGTCAGCGCCGCCCCCTGCTGCCAGAAGCTGGAAATCTGTAGAATCGCCGGGCCGGACAGGCCGCGATGCGTAAACAACAAATCTTCGAGAAAACAGCCACGCTCTTTCTTAAGACCGGTTTCAACCTCGACTTCCAGCGCAATTCCGGCCAGATCGACGAATGCCTGCCAGTCGACGCCGTCGAAAGTCAGCGGCACCAGGCCCGGACGCGGCTCGACCAGCGCGAGATCGAATTGTCTGGCAATGCGATAAGCAAAGTCAGTCGCACCGATACTGGGAATCGACAGGCCGCCGGTGGCGATGATGACATGACGCGCCAGGATGTCGCCGGAATCGGTTTCGAGCCGGAACAGTTCGCCCTGCCTGCCAACCGATCCCACGCCGCACGGCATGCGCCAATCGACATGACCAAGATCGCATTCGGCCTTGAGCATGGCGATGATATCTGCGGACGTATCGTCGCAGAACAACTGCCCTCTGTGCTTTTCGTGAAAACCGATGCGGTAGCGTTTGACCAGCGACAGAAAATCCTGCGGCGTGTAACGCGACAAGGCGCTTTTACAGAAATGCGGATTTTGCGAGAGAAAATGCTGCGGCGTCGCGCCGATGTTGGTGAAGTTGCAGCGGCCACCGCCGGAGATGCGGATTTTCTCCGCCAACCTGGCCGCATGGTCGATCAGCATGACCGATTTGCCGCGCTGCCCGGCCACCGCCGCGCACATCATGCCTGCGGCGCCGGCGCCAATCACCGCCGCATCGAAATGTCTGCTCATGTCTGCTTTCGCCAGCCGGCATCATTGAAAATAAGGCGGCGGCGATTGATCCATCCACAACTCCGACGACATGCGCATCATATCGTTGAGCGAACCGCGCTGGGTAAATGCCTGGCGCAGCCAGCCGGCATCGCTGAGCCGGTTGCGCGCCATATGGCGCAGGCGCTTCAGGGTCAATTCTTCGACCTCGTTTTGCACATACGGCTGCAATAACGGCAATTGCAGCAATACATGCTCGAAGATCGGCAGTTTACCCGAAGTCGCCAGCGATTCGTCCTGTAAGGCCAGCATGCCATCGAGACCGAAGCGGCTGGCCTCGAAACGATTATATTGATAGAGCAGATAAAAATCTTCACGGATCACGAACGGCCGTTCGGTCAGAATCCAGCGCGCCAGCAACTGCGCATACGCGCCCAGATGCGCCGCATGCTCGATGGTTAGCGGCGTATCGCAGACGCGGATTTCGACGGTGCCGTACTCCGGTTTGGGACGAATATCCCAGTAAAAATCCTTCATGCTGCCGATGATACCCATCCGCAGCAGCTCGTCGTAATAGGCTTCAAATTCGCTCCATCTGGTTTGCACCGGCGCCGTCCCCGATAACGGGAAGGCGCGCACCACATTGCTGCGCGACGAGTCGAACCTGGTGTCGGTGCCCTGATAGAACGGCGACGCCGCCGACAACGCAATGAAGTGCGGCACGAAACGCGAAAACGCATGCATCAGGTACAGCGCATCGTCGCCGTTGGATACACCGATGTGGATGTGCTGGCCGAACACGGTGAAGGTCTTGGCCAGATAGCCGTACTTCTCATGCAGGTGGAAGAAGCGCTCGCTCGGCGTGATGCGCTGCTCATTCCAGAGCTGGAAGGGGTGCGCGCCGCCGCCGGAAACATCAATATTGAGATATTGCGCGCCGCGATTCAAGGCAGCACGCAAGTCCTTCAGCTCGTCGATCAATTCATCGACGCGCGTATGGATGCCTGAATTGAGTTCGATCATGCCCTGCGTCATTTCCAGCTTGATCTGCTGTTGCAGTTCGCGCGGCGCGATCCAGGTCAGCAGATCGACGGCGTCGCTGGCAAGATTGTAATTGCGGCGATTGACCAGTTGCAGCTCGAGCTCGATGCCCAGTGTAAATGGCGTCGATGAAGAGAACGGCAAAATGCCGGCGCCCGGCATTGCCGCGTCCCTGTATCCTTCTTCGTGGAGAGTCGTATCTGTCATTCGCGTCCGCTTTCACCAGATTTGATCAGAGAGAATTGCGTGGCGACCGGGCCGAACAATTCCAGCACGATCAGACATCCCGCCAGCAAAGGCAAGACACCGGCAGCCGTATGCGGATAGAAGGAAGAAATCGTCTGTATCAGGCCCAGCCCTGCTTCGGTCATCGGCAGAGTCCCCAGCGTCAGCAAGCCGGCCTGCTTCCAGTTCATGCGCGCGAAACGGGCGAACAGAAAGACGCCGCACCCCATCGCCACGAAACGCGCGGCGATCAGAACCAGCACCGACACGCCGACCATGTTCAGGTCCGCCAAACGTATCGAAGCGCCCACCGTTACGAACAGCATTACCACGAACAATTCGTTGGCGACGCCGAATTCGAGTTCCATCAGATCGTATTGACGATCCAGATTTTTCGACAGAATGGCAAAAATCAACATGGTCAGCATCACCGGCAGATACAGCGCATGCGCCGCGCCGATGGCCAGTGCGATGACGGCAATCACCAGCACGAACTGGCGACTGCCCTGGCGTCCCAGCAAACGCGCCAGCGGCATCATCAGCCAATATGTCAGATAAGCCAGCACGAAGGAGCCGGTCAGCGAATACAGCGTGTGCTCGACCAGCGCCAGCACCGGCGTACCGGACTCATTCGCGATCACCGGCAGCAAGGCATAGGCGGCGAGGATGGCGACGAAATTGTTGAGCGCCGTCATGGCCGCCAGACGCCGCGTGACCTGGCCTTCCGCCTTCAGGTCGCGCAATACCACCAGCACCACCGCCGGCGCCGTGGCAATCGCCCAGACACCGCCGAGCAGGGCCAGCACCTGCGACGTGCCAAACCACAGCAAAGCCACGCTGACGAAAACGAAACACAGCACCGCCGACGTCACAACGGTCGCCAGCAGCCACTTCTCGCGCTTGAGCCAACCGATGTCGACATAGCGTCCGAGCTGATACACCACCAGCGCAACGGCGATGTCGGCAAAAATATTCGTGACATGCAGCACATCGCCGGACAACCAGTTCAGGCCGCCGCCGCCGAGAATGAAACCGACGATCAGATAACCTGTGATGCGCGGCACCCATGGCGACTTCGACACGACATAACCGGCAATCAACCCGAACAGCAACAAGCCGCCGAACAGCAACAACGCGTTCCACTGAAACTGTTGCGCAAGGGCGAAAGACGGAAGAGTCCCCTGCATAGCTCCTCCTGAAATGTATGAATCCAGATATCGCGAGCGCATCTGGCGGCAAGTTTCGCGCCTGTCAGACGATGCACTGATGATGAATGTGAAGTGATGCTGATCGTGAACAGGTTCCAAGTCGTCCCGACAGCCGGGCAGAGGATAAACCAGTTTAGAAATAAACGGAATATTTTCCTGCATCGCAATCGTCATGTTCACGATGAAGTCTCATCATTGCTCCCAGAACTGGCCATCCGCAATAATCAGCGCCGACCTGATCCGCCAGCCGGAAAACACGGACGCTGCCGCATCGCGATAACGCGCAAGCTGCGCGGCATACGCGGCGCGCTCGCTGTCGAGCAGCCTGCGCTTGTAATCGAGTATCCAGACTTCATCATCGAACATCACTACCCGATCGCAGCGTAGCACGCCATCTCCCGTCACGATGTCCATCTCGTTGCGCGCATGGCGATACAGGGCCGGATTGAAAAACCGCTCCAGCGCGGGTTGCGACAATATCTTTTCAGCCTGCGCGCGTATCGTCGCCGCCAGCGCGCGCGGACATGGCAGCCAGCGCGCAATGACGGCTGCATCAGGCAACACCGGCGGCCACGCACGCTCATGTGTCATGCGCTCGAGCAAGGCATGCAGGGCCAGGCCTTCTTCGATGGCATCGCTGCTGTCATGCTCCTGGGCGGGCAGCAACGGCGCTGGCTGCGGCATGGGATCGAACAGCGCCAGAGAAAACGTTTCCCCGGCGCTTGCCGGTACCTCGTCACGCTGCGCCTGCGGCGTCATTTCCTCCATACCGGCAACCTCACCGGCGCGATCGAACAGACGGTGATACCAACTACCCTCCTGCATCCCGTCCGCCGATGCGCCGCGCGTGCCGGCCACGCCGCTGACAATCAGCAATTGCCTGGCGCGCGTCATGGCGACGTAGAGCAGATTCCAGTCTTCCTGTCGTCTGAAGCTTTCTTCCGCATCGAACCATCGATCACGCGCAAGTCCGCGCTCGCTCTTGCGACCGAACGCGGAAAAATGCGTCGGCGCATCTTCGTCCTGCGGCCAGTCGCACAGGATGCCGACATGGTCGCTGGCGGGATCGCTATGGTTGGTGTCGAGCATCACGACCACCGGTGCTTCCAGCCCTTTGGCGCTGTGTACGGTTAAAATACGCACCGCGTCGGCGGTGGCATCGATGTCGGCCTCATCCGGCGCGTCGCTTTCGGCATGCTGCCGCAAAATGCGCAAGGCGTCGATGAACTTTGGTAAACCCGGATAACGCCCAGCGTCGAGATCGAGCGCCAGCTCGACGAAAGCATCGATATTGCCCAAGGTTTGCAGGCGCATCGCGGGCGCCACCGATTGCGCGTAACGCGCCGCCAACCGGCCCTGATGCAATATCATGTCGAGCAGGTCGTGTACCGGATAATGCGCCGCCGCCGCCAACCATTGCGTCAGCAAATGCGCGGCGCGCGCGATTGCCGGCGACGCCTTGCCGCTATTGCACTGCGCCTGGACGCGGCGCCACCAGTCGCCCTCATCGCGTTGCGCCAGTGTAATCAGGTCATCGTCACTGGCGCCAACGATCGGACTCTTCAGCACATGCGCCAGCGCACGCGCATCGTTGGGCGTGATCAGAAAGGTCAGCAGCGCGATCAGGTCGGCGACCTCCAACGCATCGAGCAAGCCGCCGCGCTTGTCAGAGACGAACGGGATGCCGGCCTCGCGCAAAGCGCTCTCATAAACGCTCAGATGGCGGCGTTTCTTCACCAGCAGCATCACGTCGTTCCATCGGAGCTTGCGCTCGCCGTCTTCGTCCCTGACGCTGATCTGACGGCGCGCCTGCAAGATCGCTTGCGCGACCAGTGCGCCCTCATCGCGGCGGCGCGCATCTTCTTCCTCATCGCGCGGTATGGTCAGCGGATTGCGCATCGGCATCCCGGTTGCAGATGCCGCCTGCGCCTGCACCAGCGGCAGCTTCCACACGCCGCCGCCCTGCATGCTCGAAGTCGTCTGCGGCGCGAACAAGGCATTACGACCGGCAAAACTGGTATTGAGCACATCGACGATAACAGTCGCATTCCGGCGCGTCTGGCTGGCGCGTAGGACGACGGCACCCTGCCGCACCAGCAAGTCGCACGCTGCCGCGAATACGCGCGGTTCGGCGCGGCGGAAGCGATAAATCGATTGCTTCGGGTCACCCACCACGAACACGCCCGGCTGCGCCGCATCCTCGCCATAGGCGCGCAGCCAGGCGCGCACGATGCTCCATTGCAGCGGATTGGTATCCTGAAACTCGTCCAGCAGAATATGCCTGTAGCGCGCATCGAGGCGGCTTTGCAGATACGCCGCGCTCTCTGCATGACTCAACAGGCGATACGCCTGCCATTCGAGATCGGCGAAGTCGAAGACGCGGCGCCCGGCCTTGACCTCCTGATAGGCATCGAGATAAGCGCGGCCGGCGATGAACAAGGCGCGATTGAGCTTCAGCACGGTGCCTTCAGCGCTGCGCCGCTGCAAGCGGCGCAAGGCATTGCCGGTCGACGCGAACACTTCTTCGAACAGCACAGCGGCAGCCTCTTCATCCACGCCGTAATGCGCGACCAGCGCTGCTTTCAAAGCCTTGGCGCGAGCATTGTTGCCACGCGGTTTGTCAGCGTCATCGTAAAACTGCGCCGCGAGCGCGGCGAAATTCTCCGGCGATGCCTCTCCCGAAACCAGCGTCTCGATGATGAGCGCGCGCTTCTGGTTAGCGGCGGCGCCTTTGCCCAGCAGCGCGGCAATCTCATACAAGCGCGCCTGCAACGCCTGGTCCGACCAAACCTCCAGACGCGCGTCGCAGCACGCATCCGGTCCGCACAAACTTTCCAGCCAGCGCAGCGGCATCTCGCCGGAAGACAAGGGTGACATGGTGGCCGCCCACCACTCAGCGCGCCTGTCGAGGAAGGCATCCAGCAAACGCCTGGCGCCGCTGTCGCCGGCCAGATCGTACAACACCAGCAAGGCTTGCTTCACTTCCTGTCGCGACGGCTGCTGCACGAATTGCATGAAGCGGCGATAAGCTTCATCGATCAGTTCGCTGTTTTTTTCGGTCAACGCATAACCATGCGGCACGCCGGAAGCCAGCGGCGCAATGCGCAGCAGGCGCGCAAACCAACTATGAAAGGTATCGATGGACAAATCCTGCTGGCCCGCCAGTATCTGTTCGTATAGCGCACGCGCCTGCGGCATGACGCGCAGCAATTCCTCTGCGGCGACACCGCGCTCCAGCAAGAGAGCGCGCGCTTTTTCAGCCGGCGCCAGCGCCAGTTCATGCAACAGCGCCATCAAACGCTCGCGCATTTCCTGCGCGGCTTTACGGGTAAAGGTAATCGCCAGCAACTCGGCTGGTTTGGCCCCGGCTAGCAGCAAACGCAGCATACGCGCTACCAGGAGCCAGGTCTTGCCGCTACCAGCACAGGCTTCCACCACCACGGAATGATGCGGATCGCAGGCGGCGGCAATGAAGGCAGCAGCAGTAGCCGGCTGACCATTGATTTCATAAGCGGAAACCGGCGCGACGTCATTCTGCATGGCGCTCATTGCCAGCCCCCCTTGCGGCACAGGCCGCGTACTTCACAATACTGACAAGCCGATGCGATGCCATTGGCCGGCAACGGCGCGCCTTGCATCACGGCCTGCATGACGGTGACGATCTGTTCCTGCAACGCCTGTTGCCGCCATGCGAAATCCGGCGCGGCAACATCGCCGGTTTTATCCCTGAAAATTTCCAGCGCGACGTAATGCGCCGCCGCCATGGTTTGCCCGGACAGCAAACCATAGAACGGCAGCTGATGGTCTTCGGCATCTTTCAGTTTAGCGGCCAGCACCGGCAGAGCGCGCGTCTTGTAGTCGAGCACGGCACGCTCGCCTGCGGCATGTTCATCGATGCGGTCCAGACGGCCATGCAATGTAATACCACCGCCCGGCCATGTCAGCGCGTGTTCCAGAACGATCTCACCAGAGGCGAAATACCAGCCCTGAGCGGCGCGTTCCTCGGTCCATGCCAGGTAAGCCGGCATGACTTTTTGCCAGCGCGCGGCATAACCGAGCGCGGCCGGATGCCGGCTGATCGCTTTGTCGAAAACCTCACTGGAAATCGCTGCGAGCAAACCGGCGCGCTGCGCCAACGGCGTTTCCCGATCACGCACGGTTTCGTGATAGGTCTGCAAGATTTCATGTAGCCAAGCACCGTAGTCGCGCTTTTCCGGCATGTCCGACAGTTCATCCATGCTGCTCACGCACAGCATACGCAGCGCGAAGAATTGATACGGACAAGCGACGAAGCCGTTATAGCCGCTGGCCGACAAGGTCGCCGGCAGCAAGCTCGGCGCCGATGGCGCCGGCATGCTCGCCGGTATCACCTGCAATGTCTGCTGTGAGAGTGGATGGCAGCGCTCGCGTATCGCTTCCATGCTGGCTTTCTCAAGACAGAGTTGCAGACGCGCCAGCCACGGACTCATGGGATTCGGTTCGCCATTTTTATGCGTCTGCCAACTCAGAACCACTTCCCGGTTGGCGCACAGCAGTCCAGTCAAGTCGCGCAATTGCTGATGCTGACGGGAAAGGCGCGTCGGCAGGCCCAGCTCATGACGCACGGCATCGGAAAAAAACAAGGTCTCCTGCGGCTGCGACGGCAAATGTTCGGCATCGGCGCCGATCACCAGCACAGCGTCGAAGTTGCGCAGACGCGCGCCGTTGAGCGGCAGCATCGCCACGCGGCGATCGCCGGCCGGCGGC